>NZ_JBWJYL010000004.1:120202-493341 GCF_056430985.1 Methylobacterium sp. Gmos3 | reverse complement strand
TGCCAGCCTTCACCGCTTGGCCGGCTGCGCTCGCCCGACCAAATCCGCTGGCCAAGCTACCCATGGTGGCGCGGCCTACCGCGCACTAACTTTGATCTTGGACCACCTCGTGGGGGCCGATCACTCACCGGGCAAACGGGCAAATATAGAACTTAATTCGGAGGGAAACTTCGAACTTAAAGTCAAAGGCCATAGCAATCTGCACGTATCAGGAAATTCGACAAGCAAAAAAATTGGAACGACATTTGATTATTTCATCGGTGCAAAAGCTGCCTTGCTCGTTGGACTTGAATCCTCAGTAAAAATGTCAGGATCAGTGACAGTCTTTGTCGGCATCGAAGTGGTGTTCAAAGCGTCAGGTCGAATGAGCATCGCGATGGCGGCCGAAAAAAGTGTCACCTTTGGCGTCCTCTCAACGACTACGTTCGGACGGAAGATAGATGCTGTATTTGGCGCAGATTCGAAGACCGTAGTCGGCGATTCTCGAAAGAACGTCATTGGATTTGATAAAAAAATGACACTTGGCGACTTCAAATTGATTGAGGGCAATTCTTCAAGTATTGTAAATGGAACGGATGAAAAAATATTTCGGATGAACGCAACGATCTGCGACATTGATTATAAAAAAGAATTAGCGAGCGCAGAGGATAGTGAGTTGAAATCAGCGAAAACAGAAATGACAACGAAGTACGATGAACTGACGGCCAAGCAAGTGACTGTGGCGAATCTCATATCTTCCAACCTGACATTGTTCCAATGACCATGCTCGTCCAAAGGTGCCCTTCTCCCGCTATCACGGAAGAAATTCAACGGCCCTATGCCAGTGCGGTCGTGCTGGAGATTGGCGAAGGTGGAAACTGGGCCGAAATCGCAGCGGGTGATCGCATTTCACCGGTCCAGATCGCGGCGGGTTGTGTACTTCGCCCGCAAGCCGGGGATATCGTATTGGTATTCCACGATGGCGAAGACCAGTACATCATCCAGGTACTGCGGCGCTTCAGCAATCATGCCGCCACACTTTCTATGCCCGGCGGCGGTGCCCTCGCGATCGAGGGCGAGAGCCTCACCCTGACCGGGCGGCGACGTCTCCTGCTCAGCGGCGACCGGCTGGACCTGCATGGCCGCAGCCTCGCCCTCGTCGCCGAGACGACGACGTGGCTCGGCAAGGTCCTGACCGGTGTGGTGGACCGCTTCCGCCTCTCGGCCCGCAGCCACGAGACCAGCGCCGAGACGCTCGTGGAGAAGGTCGGGGAACGCACCGCCATCATCGAAGGCATCGATTCGGTGCGTGCGGAGACCCGCGTGGTGACGGTGACGGGCGTCGCCAGCGAGACCGCCCAGAGCAAGGTCGTCGCCGTCGCGGACGATCTTCGCATGGACGGCAAGCGCATCACGATGGGCTGAGGCCGCGGATATGAGCGAAGCGTCCAGGCCCGCCACGGCCCTGCATCGTGAGCGACTGAGCGCGACCGAGCGGTTCGCCGCTGCCGGCCGTTATCGGGAGGCCGCCGCCCTCATCGAGGCGGCTCTGAAGGAGCACCCCACCGACCCAGAGGCGTTGAACGCCTACGGGGCGCTGTGCCTCGCTCAACGCGACTTCGCCCGGGCCAGCGAAATCCTCGGCGCGGCGGCGACCGCCAATCCCGATCACCCCAGCCTCATCGCCAATCTCGGCCTTGCCCATCAAGCGAGTGGGCGCCACGATGAGGCCCGCCTATGCCTGCGGCGAGCCGTGGCCCTGGCGCCGGACAGCGTCGTGCCGCTGCAATCCCTGGCGATGGCGCGCTTTTTCGCCGGAGATTTCGGCGAGGCGCGGGAAGCCGCCGACAGGCTGCTCGCCCTCGATCCCGGCTCGGCCACCGTCCCGGGCCTGCTTGGCCTGCTGGCACTGGCGGAGGGAGATTGGACGACCGCCGCCGAGTCGTTCCAGATTGCGCTGGAGCGAGGCTCGAAGGAGCCGAATGTCCTGCGGGGCCTGTCCGCCTGCTTCTTGAGAGGCGGGGAGACGGCCCAGGCGCTCGCCCTGGCCGAACAGGCTCGCATCGTCGATCCCCTGGATGTCGACACCCTCGAACACCTCGCTCGCTGCCAAGCGGAGGCGGGCCTCTGGAAGGAGGCGGAGGATACATGCCTCGGGGTGCTGGCCTTCGCGCCCGACCATCTCGGCCTCCGGGTGATCCACGCGCGGATCAGGATGGCCCTGGGACAACCGGAGGCCGCGCTGGCCGACCTGACCCGGTTCACCCGCGCCCATTCCGGTTCGGTCGAGGCGCTGGTCGCCCTCGCCTCGGCGGCCCGGCAGACCGGACAATTGGCGCAGGCTCAGCCGCTGCTGCGGGAGGCGTTGCGGCGCGAGCCGGACCACGCCCTCGCCCTGTCGCTCGATGCCGAGATCACCCTGGCGCTGGGGCAGCGCCTCCCCAGGATCGAAGGCGGGATCCCGCCCGGCGCCCGCATCCTCGTGCCGGGGGATATGACGGCCGGCGAATTCGTCACGCTGGCAAGGTTCCTCCCGCCCCTCGCCAACGAAACCGGCAGAGTGAAGCTCAGCGCCGCCGATCCGTTCCGGCCGCTCGCCGCCCACCTTTCGGTCGATCTCGACATGGGGCCGCCACTCCCCGACGAGGCGAGTTTGGCCCTGCCGATGCTGTTACGGTATCTGGAGGAGGGCGCGCCGGTCCCATACCTCGAGCCCGATCGCGACTTTGCGGCTTTGTGGCATCATGCGTTGTCCGAGCACCCGCGCCCGTGGATCGGCGTGCTGTGGGACGGGGAGGCCCCTGGCCTCACGATGGAGCAGATCCGCCGGGCCATGCCGCTCCAAGCCAGCGCGGTGAGCCTGATGATCGGCCGCCATCGCCACAGCCTCGCGGATTGGCCCGAGGCCATCGATGCTGGCTGCCACATCCATGGGTTCGCCGACATGATCGCGGCGATCGCCAATCTGGATTTCGTGATCGGGCCCGACCTCGCGCCGATGCAGATCGCGGGCGCTCTCGGCCGGCCGGGCGCCGTGGCGGTGGGAACGCATCAGCCCTGGTATTGGGCCACCGAGAAAGACGCGTCGCTGTGGTTTCCGACCCTGCACGTGGCGCAGCAGACGCGGATTGGCGACTGGGAGGGCGTGATCGCGTGCATCGGCGAGGCGGCTGCATCGTCCGGTTGAAGGCAAACTTCAACGCCGTCCTGACCTTCTCTTCGAAACGCGGTTTGCCAGCGCGGCTTGTCCGGCTCTAAGGGTCCTGCGCACGCATCTCCCGAGAAGGAACGCCGGATGATCGACCTGACCCTCGACGCGGCCCGCATCATCGTGGCGACGGCCCTCCGCACGGCGCGCGAGCGCGGCCTCAAGCCCTTGGCGGTGGTGGTGTACGATGCGCGTGGCGCGTTGAAAGCTGTCGAGGTCGAGGACGGCACCTCTCTGCGCCGGGCAGAGATCGCCTGCGGTAAGGCCAACGGATCGCTGGCGCTGGGCATGGGCTCGCGGGCGATCCATGCCCGCGCCGAGGCGCAGCCCTATTTCGTCGCCGCGGTCAGCCATATCGCCGGGCCGGCGGCGCTGGTGCCCGTGCCGGGCGGCGTGCTGATCCGTGGCAAGGACGGGCGGTTGCTCGGTGCGGTCGGCATCTCGGGCGACACCTCGGACAACGACGAGATCTGCGCCGTGGCCGGCATCGAGGCCGCCGGCTGCGTGGCCGAGACCGGCGCCTGATGCGCCTGCGCCGGCGGGATTGGCTGGCCGGCGCTGCCGCGCTCGCGGCCACGTCGGCCGCTGCGGCCGGGGCCGATCCCCTCTACCGGCGCGGCAACGACGCCGACCCGGAAACCCTCGATCCGCACAAGTCCTCCACCGTCGCGGAGGCGCATCTCCTGCGCGACCTCTGCGACGGGTTGCTCTCCTACGACAATCACGGCGCCATCGTGCCCGGCGCGGCGAGGGACTGGACCGTCTCGGAGGACGGCACGACCTATCGCTTCACGCTGAATGCAGACGGGCGCTGGTCGAACGGCGAGCCGGTGACGGCGGCGGACTTCGTCTATTCGCTCCGGCGGATCATGGATCCGGCCACGGGCGCCAAATACGCCGAGGTGCTGTTTCCCATCGCCAACGCGGCCGCGATCAATCGCGGCGAGAAGCCCGTGGAGACTCTCGGCGTCTCGGCGCCGGACCCGGCGACGGTCGAGATCAGGCTCGAGGAGCCGACTCCGTACTTCCTCGAACTCCTCACCCATCAGACGGCGGCGCCCGTCCACGCCGCCTCGGTGGCGCAGCACGGCGAATCCTTCACCCGGCCGGGCAACCTCGTGACGAACGGTCCCTACCGGCTGATCGACAACGTGCCCGGCGACCGCATCCTGCTGGAAGCGAACCCGCACCATCCCGCCGCCGCCACGGTGGCGATCCGCCGGGTCGCCTTCCTGCCGACGCCGGATCTGTCGGGCGCCGTGCGCCGCTACGCCGCCGGGGAGATCGATTCCCTGTCCGACCTGCCGGGCGACCAGATGGTGGCGCTTCAGGACCGGTTCGGACCGCAGGTGGTGCTCGGCCCGGCGCTGGGCCTCGCGGCGCTCGCCGTCAACACCCGCAAGGCGCCGTTCTCGGACGTTCGGGTGCGCCGCGCACTCTCCCTGGTGATCGACCGGGACTACCTCGCCCAGGCGCTCTTCGGCGACACGATGAGCCCGGCCTATTCCCTCTGCCCGGAGGGCCTAGACCATTACCGCACGCCGCCGGAAACGGCGGGACGCAAGGGCCTGCCCATCGACCACGAGGAGGAGGCCCGCGCCCTCCTCACCGCCGCCGGGTTCGATCCGAAGAGCAACCCGCTCAAGGTCGAGTATCGCTTCAACATGAGCGACAATAACCGCAATACGGCGGTGGCGCTCGCGGAGATGTGGCGCGACCTCGGGATCGTGACGCGCTTCGTCTATACCGATGCGAAGACGCATTTCGCCTATCTCCGCGACGGCGGCGATTTCGACATCGCGCGCATGTCGTGGATCGCCGACTATTCCGATCCGCAGAACTTCCTGTTCCTGCTCCAGACCGGCAATGACGGCTTCAACGCCGGCCGCTGGTCGAACCCGGATTACGACGCGCTGCTGAAGGAGGGCGCCCGCGAGCGTGACCTCGCGCGGCGGGCCGACCTCCTGTACCGGGCCGAGGAGATCGCGCTGCGCGAGCTGCCCTGGATTCCGCTGATGCATTACCGGACCAAGGCGCTGATCTCGCCGCGCCTTCAGGGCTACCACCCGAACCTGCGCAACGCCGCGCCGACCCGCTACCTCAGGCTGACGGCATGATCGGCCTCGTCCTGCGACGGCTGGGGCAGGGGGTGCCGACGCTGCTCGCGGTAGTGGCGCTGAGCTTCTTCCTGATGCGCCTCGCGCCCGGCGGGCCGTTCGATCTCGAACGTCCGCTCTCGCCGGCCGCGATGGAGAACCTGCGCAGGGTCTATGGGCTGGATCGACCGCTCATCGCGCAGTTCGGTAGCTACCTCGCGGCGTTGGCGCGGGGCGATCTCGGGCCGTCGTTCTCGTTCCGTGACATGAGCGTCGCCGGGCTGATCGCGCGGGGCCTGCCGGTCTCGGCGACCCTCGGCGCCCTGGCCCTCGTTGTCGCCTGTGTCCCCGGCATTGGGCTCGGCTGCATCGCGGCGCTGCGGCGGGACGGATGGATCGACCATGCCATCGGGCTCGGCGCCGCGCTCACCCTGTCGCTGCCGAGCTTCGTCGTCGCGCCCCTGTTGCAGATCGCCTTCGGGCTCACCCTGCGCTGGCTCCCGGTGAGCGGATGGGAGGCGGGCGATCCGCGCCATCTCATCCTGCCCGTCCTCACCCTGGCCCTGCCACAGATCGGGGCGCTGGCGCGCCTGACCCGCGCATCTCTCGGGGAGGTGCTGCGCACCCAGCCGGTGCGGACCATGCGCGCCTTCGGCCTGCCGCCCGTCCTCGTCACGCGCCATGCCCTGCGCGGGGCGTTGCTGCCGGTGGTGGCCTATCTCGGGCCGCTCGCCGCCGCCCTGCTGACAGGCTCGGTGGTGGTGGAGACGATCTTCGGCCTACCGGGCATCGGGCGCTACTTCGTCGAGGGCGCCGTCAACCGCGACTACACGCTGGTGATGGGCGTTGTGCTGCTCGTGGCGGTGCTGGTCATCGTCCTGAACCTTGCCGCCGACCTCGCCTGCGCGTGGCTCGATCCGCGCCTGCGGGCGGGAACATGATCCGGCGGCTGCCCCGCGCGCGGAGCGCCGTTGCCTCCCTCGCCGTGCTGGCGCTTCTGGCGCTCGCCTGCCTCGTCGGCCCCGCCTTCACCGGCCACGAGCCCGACCGTTTCTACCCGGACCTGCGCCAATTGCCCGCCGGGCTGACGGCCCAGCCGGACGACGCGCATCTGAAACCCGCCCTGGACCGCATCGCGTTCCGAATGCGTGCCCGCGTCGCCACCTTCGCGCGGGACGGTGACCGCCTGCACCTCACCCTGGCGGCGGACCAGCCCATCGACCGGCGCAGCCTCGTCTACCTGCCGCGCTCCGACCTGTTCGGCTCGCCGTCGGTGGTGGCGGAGGAGGAGGGCGGGCGCCGACTCGTCCTCGACGTACCGATCCGCCATCTGCGCTTCCTCCTCGGAACCGACGTGCATGGACGCGACCTGCTCACCCGCAGCCTCGTGGCGGGGCGGGTCTCCCTGGCGGTGGGGCTCACGGCGACGCTGGTGGCGCTGCTGATCGGCGTCGGCTACGGCGCGGTGGCGGGCTATGCCGGCGGGGCGTTGGACGCCGCGATGATGCGCGCGGTCGATGCGCTCTACGCGCTGCCCTTCGTGTTCTTCGTCATCCTGCTGCTGGTGTTCTTCCGGGCGAGCCTCGTGCTCATGCTGCTCGCCATCGCCGCCGTGGAATGGCTGGACATGGCGCGGATCGTCCGCGCGCAGACCCTCTCCCTGCGCGAGCGCGATTTCGTCCGCGCCGCCCGCGCGCTGGGCCTGTCGGCGCGGGGCATCGTGCTCCGGCACATCGTGCCGAACACGCTGGGGCCGGTGGCCGTCGCGGCGACGCTCCTCGTGCCGCGCGTGATCCTGTTGGAAAGCTTCCTGTCGTTCCTCGGCCTCGGCGTGCAGGAGCCGCAGACGAGTTGGGGCGTGCTGATCGCGGAAGGCGCCCGCGCCATCGAGGCTGCGCCGCACATGCTCGCCGCGCCGGCCGCCTTCCTCATCGCGACGCTGGTCTCGCTGAACCTCCTCGGCGACGGCCTCGCCGACGCCCTCGACCCCCGAACCGGCTGACACCCTCGCTGCCAGTGCGCGCGCCCCCGTCATTGCGAACGGAGTGAAGCAATCCAGGGCAGCGGGACGTCTCACGAGGTTGGCGGAACCCTGGATTGCTTCGCTGACGCTCGCAAAGACGGGGGTGATGACCGGCGCGGGCGCTTATCCCAACAGACGCACCGGCGCCCCGGCCTGCCACGCCGCGATATCCTCGACGGCCTGGGTGAAGAAGCGCGTGTAATTTGCCCGCGAGACGTAGCCGAGATGCGGCAGGGAGAGGACGTTCGGCAGGCGGCGGAACGGGCTGTCGGAGGGCAGGGGCTCTATGTCGAACACGTCGAGTCCGGCGCCCGCGATCCAGCCTTCCTCCAGCGCGCGGAGCAGGGCGGCCTGATCCACGAGCCCGGCGCGAGATGTGTTGATGAGGTAGGCGCTCGGCCGCATCCGCCGCAACTCGGCCTCGCCGACGATGCCCCGGCTGCGCTCGCTCAGCACGAGGTGCAGGGTGAGGAAGTCGGCGGCCTCGCAGAGGGCTTCCTTGGACGGCGCCAGCGTCGCACCGGCCGCCTCGGCGCGCTCCGCCGTGAGGTTCGGGCTCCAGGCGAGCACGTTCATGCCAAAGGCCTGCCCCACCCGCGCGACGAGCGCGCCGATCTTGCCGAGGCCGAGGATGCCGAGCGTCGCGCCGGACAGGTCGGCGCCGATGCTGGTCTGCCATCCTCCGCTATGAATGTTCGCGACTTCCTCCGGCAGGTGCCGGGCGAGGCCGAGGATCAGCGCCCAGGTCAGTTCGGTGGGCGGCGTCGGGCTCGAGTCCGTGCCGCAGACGATCACGCCCCGTGCCTTCGCCGCCGCGAGGTCGATGGAGGCGTTGCGCATCCCGCTGGTGACGAGCAGCTTCAGCTTCGGCAGACGCGCGAGCAGATCCGCCGGAAAGGGCGTCCGCTCCCGCATGATCACCAGGATTTCGGCCTCCGCGATCCGCGCCACCAGGGCCTCCCGGTCGCCGATATACTCCGCGACGGTAGAGACATCGATGCCGTCGAGGCGCCCCCACTCGGCAAGCGAGAGGGCGGCGTTCTGGTAATCGTCGAGGATCAGGCAGGTGGGCATCGTCGGCTTTCAGGCGAGGGCGGCGAAGGCGATGGCGATGGCCGACGCGCCGGGATCCTCGACGCCCCGCAGATCGCCCGCCGCGAGGTAGCTCGACCTGCCGGTCGCGGCGCGGCTCATGCCGGCGGTGGCGCGGGCGCCCTCGCGGGCAGCCGAGGCCGCGCCGGCGAGATCGCCCGATCTCAGCGCTTCGATGGCGGGGATGAGGGCGTCGAGTAGGGTCCGGTCGCCGGGATTGGCGCCGCCATAGGCCCGCACTCGCACGACGCCCTCCGCCAGGGCATCCGGCCAGCCGGCTCCGTCCGCAAGGGCCGCGCCGCCGGCGGCGAAGAAGATCGAGGCAAGGACGCCGCTCGACCCGCCGGCCGCGCGGCCGATCCGTTCGGCCAGGGCGCGGGCTAGGGCAGGCGGATCGGCTTGCGGCAGCCGGTCGAGATCGGCCAGCACGGCGCGGGCGGCGCCCGCGAAGGTGGTGCCGGTGTCGCCGTCGCCGACCTTCGCGTCGAGGGCGTTGAGATCGGCTTCGGCCGCGATCAGCGCCTTTGCCACCGCCGCGATGCGCCCGGCGGCGAGGGCGTCCTGCGAGGGCGTGAAGCGCTCGCCTTCGAGACCGCCGGGAAGCGGCTTCACCGCGGGCGCCACCACCGTCACCGCCGCCGGCCACGACGGCACGGGCACCGGGGCGAGCAAAGCCTCTTCCATCGTTCCGTCGAGGGGAAGGAAGCTGAGGGACGCGCCGTGCATGTCGAGCGCGGTCATGGCCGGAGCCGGGCCGAGGAGCAGCCGCACCCGCTTGCCGAGATCGGTCGCGAGCACGGCGCGGGTCAGGACCTGCATTTCGAGGGCGGTCGTCGCGCCGAGATTGTTGACGAAGAGCGCCAGCGGCCCAGCCGCCGGCAGCGTCGGCGCAAGGCGCTCGGCCATGATCCGCGCCAGTTCGGAGGCCTGCGGCAGGGCGAGGCGCTCGACCCCCGGCTCGCCATGGATGCCGAGCCCGAGTTCCGCCTGCCCCTCCGCCATGCGCTCGGCCCTGTGCGAGCCGGGGATAGTCGCGGTGGAGACGGCGATGCCGAGCGACCGCGCGACCGACGCCGCCTTCCGCGCCCGCTCCGCGACCTCCGCGAGGGGCAATCCGGCGGCGGCGGCATGGCCCGCCACCTTGTGGACGAACAATGTGCCGGCGATGCCGCGCGGCTGCTTGGCCTCCGGCAGGGCGATGTCGTCGGCCACCAGCACCGTCTCGACCGCGATGCCGAGGCCCCGCGCCCGCTCGGCGGCGAGGCCGAAATTGAGCCGGTCGCCCGCGTAGTTCTTCACCACCACGAGGCAGCCCGCCGGGCCGCTCACCGCGAGGATGCCCGCCAGCACCGCATCCGCCGAGGGCGAGGCGAAGACATCACCACACACCGCCGCGTCGAGCAGCCCTTCTCCAACGAACCCGGCATGGGTGGGCTCATGCCCCGAGCCGCCACCGGAGATGACGGCGACCTTGTTGGGATCGCGCTCGGCCCGGACCACGACGCGGATGTCGGGATAGCCGTCGAGCCGGGCCAGCGCCCCGCCCCGCGCGGCCAGCAGCCCGTCGATGGCGTCGGTGACGAGGCTGTCGCGCGCCTCGATGAAATGCCCGAGCAGTTGCGCCATGACACCCCTCCCCATTGGCCGCGATACCCCGCGCGGTCCTGAATTCGAGGGTGGCGCGATCCGTGTCGGCTGACAACGGCCATGGGCGCCCGGCGCATCGTATGTCTTGGCCGTTGACACGACCTCGACCGAAGCTATCGATGGCTCCGCATACAAAATCCGCGGGGTTCACCCGTGGGTCACGAGGAAATGCCGGGCTCGTTCGAAGCCCCCACCGGGAAGGCGTTCGCCATGCTTGTCACCCGCCGCCGCATCCTGTCGGCCGGTTCCACCGCTTTGCTCGCCGGGGTCGCCGCGCCCCACGTCGCCCGCGCCCAGCGAGCCGAGTTCACCTACAAATACGCGAACAACCTGCCCGACACGCACCCGATGAACGTGCGCGCCCGGGAGATGGCGGAAGCCCTGCGCACCGAGAGCGGCGGCCGGTTCGACCTGAAGATCTTCCCGACCAGCCAGCTCGGCTCCGACACCGACACGTTGAGCCAGCTGCGCAACGGCGGCGTCGAGTTCTTCACGATGTCGCCGCTCATCCTCTCGACGCTCGTGCCGAACGCCTCGATCAACGGCATCGGCTACGCCTTCCCCGACTACGACAAGGTCTGGGCGGCGATGGACGGTGAGCTCGGCGCCTGGGTGCGCGGGCAGATCGCCAAGGCGAACCTCATCGCCATGGAGAAGATCTGGGACAACGGCTACCGGCAGACGACCTCGTCCACCAAGCCGATCGCGACGCCCGACGACTTTAAGGCCTTCAAGATCCGCGTGCCGGTGTCGCCGCTCTGGACCTCGATGTTCAAGGCCTTCGATGCCGCGCCGACCTCGATCAACCTGAACGAGACCTATTCCGCCCTCCAGACCAAGATCGTGGAAGGCCAGGAGAACCCGCTGGCAGTCATCTCCACCACGAAGTTCTACGAGGTGCAGAAGTACTGCTCCCTCACGAACCACATGTGGGACGGATACTGGTTCCTGGCCAACCGCCGCGCCTTCGAGAAGCTTCCCGCCGACCTGCGCGAGATGGTGGCCAAGCACATCAACGCCGCCGGCATGAAGGAGCGCGAGGATGTCGCCAAGCTCAACGCCAACCTTCAGGACGAGCTGACCAAGAACGGTCTCGCCTTCAACAAGCCCGACCCGGCGCCCTTCCGCGACAAGCTGCGCAAGGCCGGCTTCTACACCGAGTGGAAGGGCCGCTACGGCGAAGAGGGCTGGTCGATCCTCGAGAAGTACACGGGGAAGCTCGCCTGATGGCGGCCACCGCGCCGCGCGGCGGGGTCGCCCCCTGCACGCGGCGGGTGATGAACCTCGCCCATGTCCTGCGCAAGAACGGCCGTCGCCTGCGCGACGGCCTCGGCCTCGTCCAGGCCGAACGCCGCTGGACATGGGCGGACCTCGATTCCCGCGTCGATGCCATGGCCGCCGCGCTCGCGCAGCGCGGCGTGGTGAAGGGCGACCGGGTGCTGGTGCAGTCGCGCAACTGCCACCAGTTGTTCGAATCGATGTTCGTCTGCTTCCGGCTCGGCGCCGTCTGGGTGCCGACGAACTACCGGCAGACTCCCGCAGAGGTCGCCTATCTCGCCAAGGCGAGCGGCGCCCGCGCGATGATCTGCGGCAGCGTCTTCCCCGACCACGCCGCCGCCATCCGGGCCGAGTGCCCCGCCATCGACATCGTGGTCGAGATCGGCGGGGCGACCTTCGGGGAGGATTACGACACCCTCGTCGCGGACCATGCGGGGCAGGCCGCTCCCACGGCGGATGTCGAGCACGACGACCCGTGCTGGTTCTTCTTCACCTCCGGCACGACCGGGCGGCCCAAGGCGGCGGTGCTGACGCATGGCCAGATGGGCTTCGTCATCACCAACCACCTCTGCGACCTGATGCCGGGCACGCAGGAGGGCGACACCTCCCTCGTCGTGGCGCCGCTCTCGCACGGCGCCGGCATCCACCAACTGGCGCAGGCCGCCGCCGGGGCGACGACGGTGCTGACGGCCGGCGACCGGCTCGACCCGGCGGAGGTGTGGTCGCTGGTCGAGGAATGGCGCATCGCCAACATGTTCACGGTGCCGACCATCGTGAAGCTGCTGACCGAGCACCCGTCGGTGGCGCATCACGACCATTCGAGCTTGCGCCACGTCATCTATGCCGGCGCGCCCATGTACCGGGAGGATCAGAAGCGGGCGCTGAAGGCCATCGGGCCGGTGCTTGTGCAGTATTTCGGCCTCGGCGAGGTGACGGGCAACATCACCGTCCTGCCGCCGCGTCTCCACGCGGCCGAGGATGGGCCGTCGGTGAAGGTCGGCACCTGCGGCTTCGAGCGCACGGGCATGCAGGTCGATATCCAGGACACGGAGGGCCGCTCCCTCCCGGCGGGGGAGACCGGCGAAATCTGCGTCTGCGGCCCGGCGGTGTTCGCGGGCTATTACGACAACCCGAAAGCCAATGCGGAGGCGTTTCGCAATGGCTGGTTCCGCACGGGCGACCTGGGCCATCTCGATGACGAGGGCTTCCTGTTCATCACCGGCCGCGCCTCGGACATGTACATCTCCGGCGGCTCGAACGTGTATCCGCGCGAGACCGAGGAAAAGCTTCTGAAGCACCCGGCCATCGCCGAGGCCGCGATCCTCGGCGTGCCCGACCCGACCTGGGGCGAGGTCGGCGTCGCGGTCTGCGTCCTGCGGCCCGGCGAAGAGGTGGACGAGGCTGCGCTGATCGCATGGCTCTCGGCCGAGGTGGCGCGCTATAAGCTGCCGAAGCGTATCTTCTTCTGGAACGAGTTGCCGAAATCCGGCTACGGCAAGATCACCAAGCGCGCCATCCGCGAAGGGCTCGACGCCAGAGGCAGCCTTCCGCTGTGACCGTACGCTCACTCGAATGATAGCTCACGCGCCATGACCCAAGCGTCCGCGATTCTCGACCGCCTCGCCGCCATCGTCGGGCCGAACGGCCTCGTGACGGGCGAGGAATTGCGCAGCCGCCCGGCCGCCTGGACCCGCCCCGCCGAACCCTGCGCCGCCCTTGCCCTCGTGCGCCCCCGCGACACGGAAGAGACCTCCGGCGTGTTGAAGGCCTGCGCGGAGATGGGGGTGAGCATCGTGCCGCGCGGCGGGGCCACCGGCCTCGTGGACGGCATCCTCTGCGAGACCGATCAGATCACCCTCTCCACCGAGCGGATGACCGGCATCGCCCCCGTCGATCCCTTGTCGATGACCGTGGTGGCGGGCAGCGGCGCGACGGTGGAATCGGTGCAGAACGCCGCCCGCGACGCCGGCCTGTTCTTCCCGCTGGATCTCGGCGCGCGGGGCTCGGCCACCGTGGGCGGGACGATCTCCACCAATGCCGGCGGCCTGCGCGTTCTGCGCTACGGCATGATGCGCGAGATGGTGCTGGGGCTCGAAGCCGTGCTGGCGGACGGCACCATCGTGTCGTCCATGCGCCCGCTCATCAAGAACAACACCGGGCTCGACCTGAAGCAGTTGTTCCTCGGCACGGAGGGCACGCTCGGCATCGTCACCCGCGCGGTGCTGCGCCTGCGGCCGGAACCGGCGGGTTACGTCACCGCCCTCGTCGCCTGCCCCGGCGTCGATGACGGTGCCCGGCTGCTGCGGGCCGCGCAATCGGCCTTCCAGGGCCGCGTCTCCTCCTTCGAAGGCCTGTGGCCCGACTTCTACCGGCTGATGACCAAGCCCGGCCGCGCCACCCCGCCGCTCGGGCCGGACTACCCGTTCTACGCCATCATCGAAGTCGAATGCGTTCCGGAGGAAACGGACCGCTTCGTCGACCTCCTCGACCGCCTGATGGGCGAGGGCACGGTGCTCGACGCGGCGCTCGCCTCATCCGAGGAGCAGCGGCAGGCGATGTGGCGCATCCGCGACCGCGTGGAAAACATGAACGCCGACGGGATCGAGCGCGCCTTCGACGTAAGCGTGCCCCTCGACACCATGAACGGTTACGTCGAGGGCGCCCTGGCGCGGATGGGCGCGATCCCCGGCTGTCGCGCTGTGGTCTATGGCCATATCGGCGACAACAACCTGCACTGGAACACGACCGACCTCGACGCCGCCGGCAACGCGGCCATCGACGCGGCGATCTACGAACCGTTGGCCGAGTTGAACGGCTCGGTCTCGGCCGAGCACGGGATCGGCTTGATGAAGCGGGGCAAGCTGAAGCTGTCGCGCTCGCCGGAGGAGATCGCCACGATGCGGCTCATCAAGCGGGCGCTGGATCCCGACAACCGGCTGAATCCTGGCAAGGTCTTCTGAGGCCATGGCCCGCTCTCCCGCCGAGGCGGACAAGCCCGCGCGCCTCGTGGTCAGACTCACCCCGCGCGGCGGAAGGGACGCCGTGGACGGTTGGATGCGCGATGCCGATGGCGCGCCCTGCCTGAAGGTCCGGGTCTCGGCGCCGCCGGTCGAGGGCGCAGCGAACGAGGCGCTGGAAAAGCTCATCGCGAGCACGCTGAACGTGCCCGGCCGCGCCGTGAAGGTCGTCGCCGGCCATCAGGCACGGGTGAAGCGGCTGGAGATCGCGGGGATCGCTGAGGCAGACCTGACGCGGGTGTTCGGCGCGGTGCCTTGAAGTCTAAGCGGCGGCCCGAACGTCCAGCGACAATTCCCGACCGAGTGCGGCGAACGCGGCTTCAAGCTGCTCCAGCTTCGATCCGTGATCGAGGCGGAAGAGGCGATCGACGCTCTCCCGCTTCCAGCCGAGGCGCCTTTGCAGTTCCGCGCGGGTGATCCCAGCTTCCCGCAGCGCCCAGTACAACTCGACCTTCAGCCCAGTAAGGGCCGGGAGCCGAACGGTGTCGCCTCTTTCTCCCACAGGACGGGGAATTGCTTCACCATCGGCAATCATACTGGCAAGGGCAGTCTCGATCGCATCGACGGCGTGACGACGCGCGTCGGCTTCGGTGTCGCCGTAGGTCAGGACGATCGGCAGGAGCGGGCATGTCACCAGCAGCGTGCCGTTGTCGTCCGGTTCAAGGGTGATGGGGTAGGCCAGCATCACTTCAAACCCAATTGCCGCTTGATCGCGTTGACGAGCCCAGTGCCCAACTCCTTCCGGCCACCATGCATGGGGAGTTCGGTCTTTCGATCTCCCCGCCTGACGATGATATGGCCGGAGCCGCCACGCTTCGGTTCGAACGTGCAGCCCTGGGCCGCCAGCCATCGCCGAAGCTCTTGTGCATTCATCGATATAGCTTGCTCAACACCTGTGTTGAAGTCAACACAAGTGTTGATTGCATGGTGCGGCCGGCCTTGCTGGGGAAAACCCTCAGAAGCCCACCTTGTCCCCGCCCTTCAGCGACAGCATCTCCCGCGCCTCGTCGGGCGTGGCGACCGAGAGGCCCAGCCCTTCGATGATGCTGCGCACCCGGCGGACCTGGGCGGCGTTGGTCTCGGCGAGCTTCCCGGGGCCGTCCCAGAGGCTGTCCTCCAGGCCGACGCGGACGTTGCCGCCCATCGCGGCGGCCATGGCGGCAATGTTCATCTGGTTGCGGCCCGCGCCGAGCACCGACCACCGGTACTGGTCTCCGAACAGCCGGTCGGCGGTGCGCTTCATGTGCATCACGTCGTCCGGGTGGGCGCCGATGCCGCCCTGAAGGCCGAACACGGTCTGGATGAACAGCGGCGCCTGCACGAGGCCACGGTCGAAAAAGTATTTGAGATTATAGAGATGCGCGGTGTCGTAGCATTCGAACTCGAACCGCGTGCCGTTCGGGCCGCAGGTGGTGAGGATGTGCTCGATCTGCCCGAACGTGTTGCGGAAGATGATGTCCTTGTTGCCGAGGTAGTCGCGCTCCCACTGGTGCTTCAGATCCTTGAAGCGGTCGAGCATCCCGAACAGGCCGAAATTCATCGAGCCGAGGTTCAGGGAGGCGACCTCCGGCTTGAACGTGGCGGCGGGGCGCACGCGCTCTTCGATGGACATGGTCGGCGCGCCGCCGGTCGTGAGGTTCACGACGCAGTTCGAGCGCTGCTTGATGACCGGCAGGAACTTCGCGAACGCCTCCGGGCTCTGGTCCGGGCGCCCGTCCTGTGGGTCGCGGGCGTGCAGGTGGACGATGGCCGCGCCCGCTTCCGCCGCGCCGATGGCGGCGTCCGCGATCTCCTCGGGCGAGACCGGCAGGTGGGGGGACATGCTCGGCGTGTGGATCGCCCCCGTCACCGCGCAGGTGATGATGACCTTCCGCTGGGTGGCCATGCTCAATCCTTCTGTTGGCTCTTATGGGCGCGAAGGGCGGCCAAGCGCTCGTCGCGACGTTTCATCCGCGCCGGCAGGTCGCCGGGCGCGGTCCATTGGGCAAGAATCGTCTCGACCGCCGCCGGTTCGTAGACGGCGGGGGCCGGCGGCTCGGCGGCGAGGCGCTTGTAGAAGCCGGTGTAGCGCGCGCAGTAATCCGAGATGCCGCCCGGTGCGTTCAGTTCGATGGTCTCGAACGGGCCCATGAAGCTCCAACGCAGGCCGAGCCCATCCTTGACGGTACGGTCGAGATCCTGCGGCGTCACGTAGCCCTCCGAGGCGAGGCGGAAGGCTTCCGCCAGCAGCGCCCCCTGGAGACGGTTGAGGATGAAGCCCTCAACCTCCTTCAGCACGGTGATCGGCACCTGCCCGATGGCCTCGTAGACGGCCCGCGCCCGTGTCAGGGCGGACGGATCGGTCCAGGGCGCGCCGGAAATCTCCACGAGGGGGATGAGATGCGGCGGGTTCACCGGATGGCCGATGAGGCACCGGCCCCTTCCGGCGAGCTCCTCGGTGAAGAGCGAGCAGCGGATCGCCGACGAGGACGAGGCGATCACCGTCTTCGGCGGCGCGAGGGCGTCCATCTCCGCGAAGAGGGCGCGCTTCACCTCCGCCACCTCAGGCCCATTCTCCTGCACGAAGGTGCAGCCGGCCAGGGCTTCGGCGAGGCGCGGCACCGCGCGGATGCGGCGGGCGGCGCCCTCGGGATCGTCGCAGAGACCGTGGGCGGCGAGCGTCTGCAATCCTTCGGCGCAGAGCGGCACCGCCCCGGCGGCGACGCCCTCGGCCTTGTCGAAGAGGCGCACGTCCCAGCCGGCGCGGGCGAAGATCATCGCCCAGGCCCGGCCGATCAGGCCCGAGCCGACGATGGCGACGGATTCGGTCATAGCCACAGCACCTTGCGCCTCAGTTCCTGGTCTTCGCGCAGCAGGCGCGACTCGCCGCTCCACTGCACGGCGCCGCGTTCCAGGGCGACCGTCCGGTCGGACAGCGCCAGAGCGAGGTCCAGGTGATGGTCGACGATGATGATCGCGAGTTCGCGGCGCAGCCGGTCGAAGGCTTCGAACAGCTCTTCCGTCACGGCCGGCGACAGGCCCTCGAAAGGCTCGTCCAGCAGGAGCAGGCGGGTATCGCCGGAAAGGGCGCGGGCCACCGCCACCATCTGCTGCTCGCCCCCGGACAGGCGGGCGGCGTCGACGGTCCAGCGCTGTTTGAGACGCGGGAAGAATTCGAGCACCCGCTCTTCGTCCCAATGGATGCCCGCGCCGGTAAGCCGCCGCAGGCGCCCGAGGCCAAGGTTTTCAGCGACCGTCATGCCGGCGAACAGGGCGCGGCCCTGCGGCACGTAGCCGATGCCGAGCCGCGAGATCCGGTCGGGCAAGAGACCGGCGATGTCCTGATTGTTCAGGGCGATCCGGCCGGAAGCCGGCGGCGCGATGCCGATCAGCGTCTTCAGCAGTGTCGATTTGCCCGCACCGTTGCGGCCGAGCAGCGCCACCACCTCACCTTTGCGGACCGTGAGGTTCACGCCGTTGAGGATGTGCGACTTGCCGTAGAAGGTATTGACCCCCTCCATGGCGAGGAGATCTTCCTTCGCGGCAGAGCTGGCGCGGGGCTTGGCGGCAATCGCCTCCGTGCCCGAGCCAAGATAGACCGCCTGCACCTTCACGTCGTCGCGGGCGTCGGCCACGGTGCCGTCCACCAGAACGGCGCCATCGGCCATCACCGTCACCCGGTCGGCGAGGCGGAACACCCGGTCGATGTCGTGCTCCACCAGCAGGACGGGGATGTCGGACGACAGCGCCTTGATGAGGTCGCCGACGCGTTCCCGCTCAGCCGCCGCGAGGCCTGCCAGCGGCTCGTCGAGGAGCAGCACGCGGGGCCGGGTGGCGAGCGCGAGCCCCATGTCCAGCAGGCGCTGGCCGCCGTAGGACAGGCTTCCGGCCTCCGCCCGCTCGATGCCGGCGAGGCCGGTCCAGCGCAGCAATTCGGCGGTGTCGTTCTCGATCTCGCGGAGGCTGAGCGCATCCCGCCACGGGCTGAAATGCGACGGGTGGCGGGCCTGGACGGCGAGGCGCACGTTCTCCTGCACCGAGAGGCCGGGGAACAGGTTGGTGATCTGGAACGAGCGGCCGATGCCGGCCCGCGTGATGGCGTGGGGTTCGAGGCCGCCGATGTCGCGGCCATCGAGGGTCACGCGGCCATTGTCGGGTCGGTAGAGGCCGGAGAGCAGGTTGAAAGCCGATGTCTTGCCCGCGCCGTTGGGGCCGATCAGGGCGTGGAGCGTCCGGTCCGCGACGGCGAAGGACACGCCGCGCACCGCCGCCACGGCTCCGAAGCTCTTGGCGATCCCGTCCGCGACGAGGACCGGGCCAGTGCCTCGACCCTCGGCGATGAAGCGCGGCGGCACGCGCCCGCTCGCCCCGGCGCGCCGGGCGGCCATGGCCGCGCCCTCGGTCGCGACCTTGCGGAAGGGCTTCAGGAGCCGCGTCCCGATGCCGACGAGCCCGTCCGGCGAAAGCACGATGAAGGCGACGAACAGCAGGCCGAAATACAGGAGCCAGTCGCCCGTGTAGATCGACAGGAACTCCCGGAACAGGATGAAGAACAAAACCCCGATCGCCGGCCCGAGGAACGAGCGCATCCCGCCGATCACCGTCATGGCGAGCAATTCGCCGGAGAAGGCGATGGAGATCGGGTCGGCCGAAGCGAAGCGGTGGTTGTAGGCCGAGAGCGCCCCCGCCAGGCCCGTGATGGTGGCGGAGAGCACGAAGGCCGCGAGCTTGTAGCGGTTGGTTGCGTAGCCGAGGAAGCCGGCGCGCTGCTCGTTCTCGCGGATCGCGACGAGCACGGTGCCCATGGGTGAGCGGCGGAAGCGCCACAGGCAGAACAGCACCAGCGCGGCGATGGCCGAGGTCGCGGCGTAGAGCGCGCCGGGGGTGTCCAGCGCGGCCCAGCGCTGCACGCCGCCGATGCCGTTCTCGCCGCCCGTCATGTCCGTCCAGCGGAAGGCGATGGCGTAGAGCATCGCCGTCAGCGCCAGCGTTAGGAGTGAGAAATACACGCCCCGCCGCCGCAGAATCAGCGCCCCTGCCACCAAAGCGCAGCCGGCGGTGATGGCGAGCGCGCCGACGAGGGGCAACGCCATGTCGCCGGGGAGCACGCGCGTTTGCAGTATCGCCACGGCATACGCTCCGATGCCGAACCACGCCCCGTGGCCGAAGGAGACTAGCCCCGTCCAGCCGACGAGAATATTCAGGCCGAGCACGGCAAGGGCGAAGATCACCACGTCCGTGGCGGTGATCAGGGTGAGGCCGATCGCGTCGAGGGCGAAGGGCAGGGCGACGAGCGCGGCGAGGGCGGCCCAGAGCTGGCGGCTCTCGCGGATGAGGCCGCCGCGCTGGGGCGGGGCGAGGGGCAGGGCCTCGGCGGTACCGGACATGGCGGGCCTCACTCGAACCGGGCGATGTGTTCGCCAAACAGGCCGCGCGGCCGCAACAGCAGCACGAGCACCATCAGGCCGTAGACCGCCGCCTCGGTGGCGGGCGGGTATGCATAGGCCGTGAGGCCCCGCACCACGCCGACGATCAGCGCCGCCAGCACGACGCCCCAGAAGGAGCCGAGCCCGCCGATCACCACCACCACGAAGGCGAAGGTCAGGATCTCGGCGCCCATGGCCGGCTGCACGCCCGTCACCGGGGCCATCATCGTGCCGGCGAGCGCAGCCAGCCCGGTGGCGATGACGACGACCGCCGTCATGTACGGCTTCAGCGAGATGCCGAGGGCCGCCACCATGTCGGGGTTCTGCACACCGGCGCGGACGACGCGGCCGAAGGCGGTCTTCTTGAGGAGCAGCCACAGACCGAGCACGCAGACGAGTGCCACGGCGAGGATCGCGAGCCGATAGCGCGAATAGATCAGGTCGCCGATGAAGACCTGCCCTCGCAGCCAGGGCGGGATGCCGAAGGGCAGGGGGGCCGCGCCGAAGGCCATGCGCAGCGCCTGCTCCGCCACCATGGCGAGACCGAATGTCAGCAGCAGGCCCAGCGCCGGATCGCCCCGGTAGAACCGCCGCAGCACGAACCGCTCGATTACCAGGCCGAGCAGCCCGACCGCCAGAGGCGAGGCGATGAGCGCCCCGCCGAAGCCGATCTCCGGCGCCAGCGCCACGGTGAGATAGGCGCCGATGGCGTAGAACGCCCCATGCGCCAAGTTCACGATGCCGCCGAGGCTGAAGATCAGCGACAGGCCGAGCGCGATCAGCAGATATTGCACGCCGATCAGCAGGCCGTTCAGCACCTGCTCCAGGATGAAGACGAGCGTCATGGGCGCGTCCTCAGGCCGGGAAGGTGCAGGCGTTCTCCTCCTTGGTGGTCGCAATGACCTCCAGGCTCTCCCCCGCGCCCGGCAGCGGGCCGGACGAGGTGAAGATGTCGTAGGGGTTCTTGACCTTTTCCGGCGGCAGGGCGGTGATGGCGTACATCTCCTGCATCAGTTCGTGGTCCCACGCCCGGAAGTAGCCCTCCCGGCCCTTGTGGATGTCGAACTTCGCGCCGCCTTCGAAATACTCCACGAGCTTCATCGAATCGGTCGATTTCGTCTCGTTCATCGCGCGGGCGAGGATCTTCGTCGCCGTGTAGTCGCCCCAACCCTGGTTTTCGGGCGGGCGCTTGTACTTGGCCTTGAACGCGGCCACGAACTTCTGGGCCGAGGGCGAATCCACCATGTGGTGCCAGATCACCGGCCACGTCCCGAGGAAGTTGCCCGGTCCCGCACCCCAGGCAAGGGCCGTGTCGAACCCGAACCCGGCGACCGGGAAGGGCAGGCCGAACTCGCTGTATTGCTTGAGGAAGTTGGTGATCTGCGCGCCGGCAAGGTTGCAGATCACCGCATCCGGCCGCGCTTGGCGGATCTTGAGCAAGAAGGGCGAGAAGTCGGTCAGCTCGGTCGGAATCAGATCCTCGCCGACGATCGTCGCACCGTTGGCGGCGAAGAACTTCTTGGCCTGCTTCAGGAGATCGTGCCCGAAGGCGTAGTCGGCGGTCAGGGTGTAAATCTTCTTGCCCTTGATCAGCCCCTGGTCGAGCAGCGCGCGGCCGGCGGCGCGCACCATCATCGTGTTCTGGGCCTCGACGTGGAACATGAAGCGCTTGCAGTCGGAGCCGCGCAGGGCATCCGAATTCGCGCCCGTGTTCAGGAACAGCGTCTTCTCGCGCTGGGCCACCTGGGAGATCGCCAGCGCGGACGCCGAATTGATCTCACCGACGATGCAGGCCACCTTGTCCCGCTGCACCATGCGCTCGGCCTTCGCCGAGGCGGTCTGCGGGTTCACGCTGTCCTCGGTCAGCAGCTCGACCTTGCGCCCGTTGATGCCGCCCGCCGCATTGATTTCCTCGACGGCGAGTTGCGCCGCCTGCACGGCGAATTCGCCGAGCGGGCCGAGAAAGCCGGTGCGCGGCGTCAGGTGGCCGAAGCGGATCACATCCGCCTGCCCCTGCGAAAGGGCCGGCGCGGCCAAGGCCGGTGTGAGCAGGGCGGCACCGCCGGCGCGAAGCAGCGTCCGGCGTGACATCGTATCGGTGAGATGGCTCATGGCGCGGGACCTCCCCAGACGTTTCCTCCAGCCGGGTCCTTGATGCGGCTCTGCGGCCCGCCCGAACTGTGATCACACATCACTAGCGCGATAGTGCATCTTTCGTCTAGTGTCGGCACATGAGTTCCTCACCGGCCCTTGCGGAGTTGCCCCAGATCGAGCGGCGCACCCTGGCGGACACCGCCTACGACGCCCTGTGCGATCTGCTGGCCTCAGGACGCCTCGCGCCCGGCGACAAGCTCTCGCTCCGGCAGACGGCGGCGGCGCTGGGCGTGTCTGTGATGCCGGTGCGCGAGGCGGTGAGCCGTCTCGCCTCGGATGGCGCCTTGGAAGTCGCGCCGAACCGCGCCCTGCGGGTGCCTGTCCTCGGTGCGGAGGCGTTCCGCGAACTCGCGGAGACGCGCATGGCGGTCGAAGGTCTTGCCGCCGCGCGGGCCGCGACCCGGCGCAGCGCCGAGGAACTGGCGACGATCCGCCGGGCGGAGGCCTCCTTCCGCTCGCTGGCCGAATCGCCCCACCCGGACGGCACCCGCGCGGTGGCGCTGAATCGCGACCTGCATTTCGCGATCTACGCGGCCTGCGGCCTCGCCCCGCTTCGGGAGATCATCACCCGCCTGTGGCTGAAGGCCGGGCCGGTGCTGAACCTCGACCTGAGGGCGCACCCGGAACGGCTGCGGCAGGGTTTCGCCGTCCGCCGCCACGCCGAGTTGCTCGCGGCCATCGCGGCGCAGGACGGCCCCGCCGCCGAAGCGGCCATCGCCGCCGATATCGGCGACGCGGCGGACTTCATCCTCTCGCGCGGCGCCCTCCCGGCGGCTGGTGCGCCTTGAACGACCTCCAACCCGACAGGACGGACCATGGACCTCGGCATCAACGGATTGGGCGTGCTGGTGACGGCGGGCGGCAACGGCATCGGGCGAGCCATCGTCGATGCCTTTCTCGAAGAGGGCGCGCGGGTCTTCACCTGCGATGTCGATGAGGCCGCCCTGGACGGGCTTCCCGCCGAGGTCGGGCGATGCCGCGCCGATGTCGGCGAACGGGATCAGGTCGCCGCGCTGATGGAGGCGGCGGTGGCCGATCTCGGCGGCCTCGACGTGCTGGTGAACAATGCCGGCATCGCCGGGCCGACCGGCCGGGTCGAGGACATCGCCCCGGAGGAATGGGACCGCTGCCTCACCGTGTGCCTGACGAGCCAGTTCAATTGTGCCCGGCTCGCGGTGCCGTATCTGCGGGCGAGCGACAACGCGTCGATCGTCAACCTGTCCTCGGCGGCCGGCAAGTTCGGCTTCGCCCTGCGCAGCCCCTACGCGGCGGCGAAGTGGGGGGTGATCGGCTTCACCAAGTCGCTGGCCATCGAGCTGGGCGAGGCGGGCATCCGCGTGAACGCGATCCTGCCGGGCCTCGTGGCGGGCGACAGGCAGCGTCGGGTGCTCGAAGCCAAGGCGCAGCAGCAGGGTACGAGCTTCGCGGACATGGAGGCGCGGGCCTTCTCCTTCGTCTCGATGAAGGAATACGTCACCGCGCGGCAACTGGCCGACCAGATCCTGCTGCTGGCCTCGCACCGGGGCCGCACGATCTCGGGGCAGGCCATCTCCATCGACGGCGACACGCGGATGCTTTCGTAGAACGTTCCGGAACCAATCGCGTCGCCGAAGCGATACCGGCTTTCCGCGACGCGATCCGAGCCGACCATGGACACTGCCCACGCCGACCGCCCTTACGTCCTGTGCCACATGACGAGTTCCGTCGATGGCCGGATCAAGGTCCGCCGCTGGCTGGCCGATGCCGACCGGCATTACGAGCGGATCCATGCCGAACTTGGCGGCGACGCCTGGATGTGCGGGCGCATCACCATGCAGGGCTATGCCGACAGCGCCGATCCGCTGCCGCAGCCTCCCACCGATGACGGCGTGCCGGTCCCGCGCGAGGATCATGTCGCGAAGCGCGACGCGAACGGCTACGCCATCGCCCTCGACGCGCGCGGCCGGCTCGATTGGGGCGCCCGCAACGACATCACCGGCGATCATGTGGTCGTGGTGCTGACGGAATCGGTGCCGGACGAGCATCTGCGCGCCCTCAAGGCCGGCGGCCAATCCTACCTGTTCGCCGGGGAGCGTGAGGTCGATTTCGCGCTGGCCGTGCGCAAGCTGAAGGCGCTGTTCGGCATCGAGCGGCTGCTGGTCGAGGGCGGTGGCCACATCAACGGCTCGATGCTGCGCGCGGGCGTCATCGATGAACTGAGCCTGCTCCTCGCGCCGGCCGTCGATGGCGTCTCCGGAACGCCCGCCGTGTTCGATGTCCGTGGCGACGAATCCGACAGCATGGGCAAGCGTCGCAAGCTCGATCTGCAATCCTGCGAGCGGCTGGACGACGGCACCGTCTGGCTGCGCTACCGCATCACGCCCGTCGAGGCGGAAGCCTGACCGCCGCGAGGAAACTTTCGTAGAAGGCCGTCACGGCGCGCAGCCGCTCGAATTGCGGCAGCGCGCCGGTCGGCACCGTGTCGATCCGCCAATTGCGCCGGTCGGCGAAGCGGGGGGCGAGGCGGTAATCCACGAAGTCGCCGCGCTGGCCATGGATCATCCACACCGGGAGGCGGAGGCGGTCGTAGAGCAGCGTCGAGTCGGTCGGGAACAGGTGCCCGGCGATGAAGCAGTAGGGCGCGTGCTCCGCTCCCGGCTGGTGGGCCGTCGCGTAGGCGTAGTCGAGCAGCCCCTCATCGATCTTGGTGGCGCCGAAGGTTTTCTCCAGGAAGAAGCGGATGCTCACCCGGCTTGCCAGCGCATTGAACAGCGTCGGACCCAGCACCGGCCGGTCGAGGATCTGGCGCACGATGTCCCGCCCGCGATGCCCATCCGGCGGCCCGTCGCCGGAGAGGCGGCCATCGAAGCCGGTGGGGCTGATCAGTCCGAGCGTCGCGTAATCCGCCGGACGGGCGAGGCAGGCCTTGGCGAGGTAGGAGCAGGAGAGCGAGAGCGCGATGGCGTCCACCGCGTCGCCGCCGTGCCGGGCGCGGATGCGCGCCACGACGGCATGGATCGCCTCGGCCATCAGGCGCGGCGTATAGCGGCGACGGCTGCGCTCGGAGAAGCCGAAGCCCGGCAAGTCGAGGGCGTAGACCGGCCGGGTCTCCCGGTAATGCAGGTAGAGCGGGCGCGTCTCGTAGGCGCTGCCGGCGGCGTTGATCGAGTGGATCAGCAGGAGCGGGCGCCCGCTGCCCTCCGGCGAGGCATAGTACGACACCGTTCCGGCCTGCGGATCCGACACGCTCTCGCGGGCACCGGGCAGGGCGGCGGGCAGGGGCTCGGGCGTCTCGCGCAGGAAGTTCCGTGCGACGGCCATGGCTCCCACCGAGGCGGCCAGGGCGAGGATTGTGCGCCCGGAGGGGCGAGCAAGCGAGCACATCGGATCGAGGCGGATCAAGTTGAGGTGGCCCGTCAACGCGGTGTCAGGCCGAAGGTGCCAGGACATCGCCACCCAAAAGCCGGCGAGAGGCCGAGGGTGAAGGCGCGTCGCCCGCGTGCCCGGCTGCCGCGCGCAGAAAATCGACCGTGGCGGCATCTCCGCGCCAAGCCTGAACCCGCTGGTTCACCAGGATGTCCCTGGGGCGTCTTCCGTAATAGGCGTAGGCCGCCGCGATGTAGGCGGCTCGCGTCATCGTGCGGGCCGGGCCGGAACGGGGCGTCTCTGCCTTGAAGAACAGGGCGCTGCCCGGCACGCCGTAATGCTGCGCGATCTCCGGGTAGACCGGCCAGCTGCCCATGCCGCCGAGATCGTCAGGCAGGAAGGCGTCGAGGTCGCATGGCTCGAACGGGATGCCCGCCTTGCCCAGCAATCCGCGGGCGATGTCGCTCATCACGTAAAGTTTCGGGTGGTTGGTCGAGTGCATGAAGCAGCCGCGCCGTGCCCACCGATTCAGATGCTCGTCGAGGTCGTAGCCAGCCTCGGCGCCTAGGCGGCGCAGGCTCACGACGGACTGGTCCCAGAAGTCGTAATAGCCGAGCCGCTCGAAGACCGGCTCGCTGAACAGGCGGAGCGTCTGCCCCGGCGAGAAGCCCGCGAGATAGGCGTAAAGCGTCACCGCCGAGTGCGAATGGCCCATCGGGCCGGATAAGAGCCCGCGCAGGGTCGCGTGGTCCTGCACGCCGATGGACACGACATCGGGGTGGTACGCCGCGAAGGCGATGGTCGGGATGACGTGGACGTTCGGCCGAGCGCGCAGGTCGAGGATCGTGCCCCCATCCCGGAAAGGCGGCAGGTAAATGTTCGTGAACACCGCATCGTAGCGGTCGGCGCGCGCGATCACGTCCGCGAGGCGGCCATAGCGGCGGCCGAGGGTGAAGACCGACAGGAAGTCCACCTGCGCATCGGGCAGGAGGTAGCGCATCGCCTTCGCCACGGCGCCTGCTTGGCAGATCCCGAGCACGAGCAGGCGGGGCGAAAGCTTCCGGGGCTTTCCGACTTGCGAAAGCCAGTACTGGGCTCGCCGAACTGCGTCGAGGGAGGACATGGCCCGTCCATGGCACGACATCGCCCGACGGGCAATCGACGCCGTGAGGCATAACAACCTACGATAGATATCACCGTTCTACTTGTGTTTTTGATTGTATAAATGACCAGATACTCTTTATATAAATTCTAGAAACTGGTTTAAAGACTGTTTTTCTGCCAAAATTTTTCTCGCAAGACCATCGATCGCCGCACCGAAGGGGTCTCGCGCTCAGACTTAAGGGAAGGTTTTGCGCGAGGCTTAGGCAGCGACGCTCCATCGTGAGGAGCCGTCGGGCTTCGCTGGCGATGGGACCCATGCATTTTTTCCGTGACACGCGCCTCGTGGTGAAGGCGGCCATTCCCCTCATCATCCTTGCGGTTCTGTCGGGGGGGTTGGTGCTCTATGCGCGCGGGATGCTGATGAGCCTCGCCGAGGACATTCGCCTGATCACCGACGTGCAGGTCATACGTCTCGAGAACATCCTCGAGTTGAATATCGAGGCGAGCGAAGCCTCGATCGCCGTGCGCAACATGGTCCTCGACAAACGCGAGGAGCGCCTGAGCGCGAACAAAGTTCGGTACGAGACGGCTATCGCTGCGGCGAAGGCCGCCATCGATGGACTGAACCGCATCGCCGATTCGGCCGAGCGGCGGTCGGCCAACGACAAGATGAGTGAGAATCTCAACGAACTCACGACCGTCATGGAGCACGCGATCGCCCTTCGAGTGAAAGGTGACTTCGAGGCTTCGGCCAAGCTCATCGTGGTGGACACGTCGGCAGCGCATTTGAAGCTGCGGGACATGATCCAGAGCCGCACCGCGCTTCTGAAGAAGGAATTGGAGGCCGTGCGCGACGCGACCGCCCAGGCCGAGAGCCACGCGGATTTCGTGCTGATCGGCTCGGCGCTATTGGGCCTCCTTGTCACCGCCGTCCTGTCCTTTGTGATCGTCGTCTTCGGCATCAATCGACCGCTCGGACGCCTCGTCTCGGTGCTGCAGCGGATGGCCAAGGGTGAGATCGACGCGCAGATTGACGAGGCGGCGCGCGGCGATGAGATCGGCGCCGTCGGCAAGGCGGTCGAGGGCATCAAGGAGATGGTCTCGAAAAAGGCCATCGAGCAGGCCGAGATGCAACATGTCGCCGAGGAAGCGGCGGCGCAGGAACGCCGACGCGCCATGGTCGAACTGGCGGACGGGTTCGAGGCCGCCGTCGGCGGCATCGTCGGCATGGTCTCGTCCTCGGCCACCGAGTTGCAGGCCACCGCCCAGCAGATGAGCTCCGCTGCCGCCGAGACCGCCGCGCAGTCGACCACCGTCGCGACGGCCGCCGAGGAAGCGGCCTCGAACGTCGGCACCGTCGCGGCGGCGGCGGAGGAACTCGGCACCTCGGTGCAGGAGATCGGCCGGCAGGTGCAGGGCTCGGCCACGCTGGCCCAGGCCGCCGTGGGCGAGGCCGACCAGACGGCAGCCCTGGTCCAGGCCCTGCGCCAGACCTCGGCGCGGATCGGCGACATGGTCGGGCTGATCTCGAACATCGCGAGCCAGACCAACCTACTCGCGCTGAACGCCACCATCGAGGCCGCCCGCGCGGGCGAGGCGGGCCGCGGCTTCGCGGTGGTCGCCGCCGAGGTGAAGGAACTGGCCAACCAGACAGCCAAGGCCACCGACGAGATCGGCAGCCAGATCGGCGAGATCCAGGGGGTGACGGATCAGGCGGTGTCGGCGATCGGCGCGATCACCGGGCGGATCCGCGAGATCAACAGCGTAGCGACGTCGATCGCGGCGGCGGTGGAGCAGCAGGGCACGGCGACGCAGGAGATCGTACGTAACGTGGCCCAGGCATCCTCGGGCACTTCGGAGGTCACGAGCAACATCGTGAGCGTGGCCCGCGCGTCGGAGGATACCGGCGCGGCGGCGCGGCAGGTTCTGTCGGCGTCGGGCGAACTGTCCCGGCAATCCGAGCACCTGACGGAGGAAGTCGCCCGCTTCCTTCAGACCGTCCGGGCCGCCTGAGCGAGGGGAGGCGGCCCGCTCAGGCGAGGGCCGCTTCGATCTCCCCGGAGAGTTCCAGCCATTCCTCTTCGGCCGAGGCGAGGGCGCTGGCGGCGTCGGCGCGCATCTTGGCGATCTCACCGGCCTTCGCGGCGTTCTCGCGGAAGGCGGTGCCGTCTTCCAGCGCGGCGTCGATCTTCTGGATGGCGGCCGAGAGCTTGGCCATCCGTGCCTCGACGCCGTCGAGGCGCTTGCGCAGGGGGGCGAGCGCCGCCCGGCGCTCCACGCCCGCTCGCCGGGCCTCCGCCTTCTGGCCGCCGACGACCTCGGCCGCGCGCTCGCCGTCGCGCTCCGGCCCCGCCAGCACGAGGCGGCGGTAATCGTCCATGTCGCCGTCGAAGGTCTTCACCGTGCCGTCCGTGACGAGCCACAGCCTGTCGGCACAAGCCTCGATGAGGAAGCGGTCGTGGCTGACGAGGATCACGGCGCCCTCGTAGTCGTTGATCGCCTCCACGAGGGCTTGGCGGCTCTCGATGTCGAGGTGGTTGGTCGGTTCGTCGAGGATCAGCAGGTGCGGCCCGTGGAAGGCCGCGAGCCCCATGAGCAGGCGGGCCTTCTCGCCGCCGGACAGCTTCTCGACGGGCGTGTCGGCCTTGGCCGCGCCGAAACCGAGGCGAGCGGTCGCGGAGCGCACCTTCGCCTCCGGCACATCGGGCATCATGGTGCGCACGTGGGCGTAGGCGCTCTCGGACGGGCGCAGCTCATCGAGCTGGTGCTGGGCGAAATACGCCACGTCCATCTTGGACGAGCGCTTCATCTCTCCCGCCAGAGGCGGAAGGCGCCCGCCGATCAGCTTGCAGAAGGTCGACTTGCCGTTGCCGTTCGCGCCGAGCAGCGCCACCCGGTCGTCCGGCGCGAGGCTGAGGTTGAGGCCCGTCAGCACCACGCGCTCGCCATAGCCCGCCTTCACCCGGTCCATCGCGACGATAGGCGGCGAAAGCGGCTTTTCCGGGCTCGGCAGATGGATCACCGGCACGTCGTCATCGAGGAGGGCGGCGATCGGCTCCATCTTGGCGAGGCGCTTCATGCGCGATTGCGCCTGCCGCGCCTTGGTCGCCTTGGCCTTGAACCGGTCGATGAAGCTCTGCAGGTGCGCGCGTTCCGCATCCTGCTTCGCCTTGGCCTTCGCTTGAAGCGTCCGCTTCTCGGACAGTTGCCGCGCGAAGCTCGTGTAGCCGCCCCGGTAGATCGAGAGCTTGCCCCGGTCGAGATGCAGGATGTGATCGACGGACGTGTCGAGCAGGTCCCGGTCGTGGCTGATGACGATGGCCGTTCGCGGATAGCGTTCGAGATAGTCGTACAGCCAGAGCGTGCCCTCGATATCGAGGTAGTTGGTGGGCTCGTCCAGGAGCAGCAGGTCGGGCTCGGAGAACAGCACCGCCGCCAGCGCCACGCGCATCCGCCAGCCGCCGGAAAAGTCCGAGCAGGGTCGCGCCTGCGCCGCCGCATCGAAGCCGAGGCCGTGCAGGATCGCCGCCGCGCGCGCGGGCGCCGAATGGGCGCCAATATCCACGAGACGCGTCTCGATCTCGGCCCGGCGCAGGCCGTCCGCGTGCTCGGCCTCCGCCATCAGCGTGGCGCGTTCGGTATCGGCGGCGAGCACCACCGCGTGAAGGGTTTCCGGCCCGGCCGGCGCTTCCTGCGCCACGGCGCCGATGCGCATGCCCTTGGGCAGGGAGATCGCCTTCGAGTCGACCGGCAAATCGCCGAGGATCGCCCGGAACAGCGTCGTCTTGCCGGCCCCGTTGCGGCCGACGAGCCCGACATGGGCGCCCTCCGGGATGGTGAAGCTCGCGGCGTCGAGAATCAGCCGTTCGCCGATGCGGTAGGTGAGGTCGTTAACGCGCAGCATCGCGGCGTTCTGGCCGGGCGCGGCCCGCGAAGCAAGGCCCGTCCGTAAGGGGGCCCTTAACGGTTTGGAATCCTCGCGCTGTATCTATTAGTCGATGCGACATAGCGAGCATTTGCAGTCGAGAAAATTGCCTATAGACATTATGACTGCATCAGAAAGACATATTTCGTGGCAAAATCGATACTCGTTCTGACGGATAATCCTGAAAACGGTCATCGCCTCGCCCGCTCCCTCGGTGGGGGCGCCCTCCTGCACGACCTTTATGACGACGGCCCGATTGCGGGCGAAAACCGGGTGGTGGTCGCCGACATTCACTTCCCGCACTCGGATTCGATCAACCGGCTCAAGCATGCGCTGGCGATCGCGCGGGGGCCGGCCACGCCCCTTCTGTACCTGTTCCACGGCAACCAGGAGCGAGGCGAGATCCAGGCGGCCATGCTCGGCGCCACGAAATGCCTCTCGGCCATGTCCGCCGCCGCGCTGCTGGCGAAGACAGTCGAAACCCTAGCACCATCGCCGTCGGGCACACCGAAAACGCCCATCGAGCATGTTCAAGCTGCCCGCGCGGCATTCGCGGAGCTGTTCACGCCGGAAGGCCCGGCGCACGATCTGGTCGATACCGGCACGGAGATCGTCAATCGGGCGATCCTCGACATGAAGGTCGGGAACTGGCTCAGCCTCGTCGCCGCCTTCGACGACGTGACACACCGGCATTGCCTGACCGTCGCCGGGCTGGCAGCCGCCTTCGCCGCGACACTGCACTTCAACGCGACCGACGCGCATCTCCTGACCAAGGGCGCGCTGCTGCACGACATCGGCAAGGCGCGCATTCCGCTGGAGATCCTGAATAAGCCCGGGCCGCTCACCGTGGACGAGCGGCATGTCATGGCGCAACATGCGCAGATCGGGTTCGACATGCTGCAAGGCCGTGGGTTCAGCGATGCCGCGATGCAGGTCGTGCGCTCGCACCATGAAGCGCTCGACGGCTCGGGTTATCCCGATGGGCTCCGTGGTCGCGCGATACCCGACATCGTCCGGCTGGTGACGATCTGCGATATCTTCGCCGCGCTGATCGAGCGGCGGTCCTACAAGGCGCCGATGGGCGCGCGCACCGCCTACGAGATCATGCTCGGCATGACGGGCAAGCTCGATGGCGATCTCCTGCGCGCCTTCGGCCCCGTGGCCTTCGCCAGCGACATCGAGGACGTCCAGCTCTCGGCGTGAGTATTCAGACCAGTTCCCACGCCGTCCGGTCGCCCATGAGCGCGGCGACGAGCGCATGGTTGAGGTCGTGGCACGTGTGGGAGGCGATGACCAAGCCCTCGATCGGATGACCCACCAGGGCGAGGTCGCCGACGATGTCGAGGACCCGGTGGCGGACGAGTTCGTCCTCCATGCGCAGGCCGCCGATCACCCTGTCGCGGAACAGCAGTGCCGCCGAGCGAGGTCCGCAGCCCTGAAGCAGGGGCTTGCGCGTGACCAGGCCATAGGCCCGTCCCGCCATCACACGGATGAAGCGGCCGAAGCTGCGCGCGGGGGCGATCTCTATGGGGAACGCCTCGGGCAGGATCGGCCCCTGCCAATCGAACGCCCCGAGATGACAGAGCTCGATATGGGCGCAGACCGTGAAGTCACCTCCGGGGCCGATGGACAGGCGGCGGTGACGGTCGGTGACGCTGATCGGCCGAATGACGCGAAGGATCCGCGTCCGCTCTGCCTGTTCGAGGCGGCCCGCCGCCGCGATGCCCTCGCACCACGGCACCGCGCTGCCGTCGAAGATCGGCAATTCCTCGGCGTCGATTTCGATCAGCGCGTTGTCGATGCGCAGCGCATAGAGCGAGGCGAGCAGATGCTCGACGGTGCGCACGATCACGCCCTCGAAGCGGAGCGCCGTGCAGGCCGGCTGCGTCTCCTGATGCATCCAGAGGGCCGGGATATCGACGCAGCGTCCGTCGCGCATCCGCCTGCGGAAGACGATCCCATGGCCTGTCGGCGCGGGGGACACCCTCACGCGCGCCCTGCGCCCCGTATGCAAGCCGCGCCCGGACCGCTCGAAGGCACCGCCGAGGGTGGCTTGGCGCCGGCCCGTCTCCGCGCGAAGCGATGGAGCGGAGAGGTTCAGGACGTTCGGCATTATAAGTTAGTCTGTCGGCGAGGAGATCCATATGCCTCGATCCACGCCAAAGGAGGAATCACACTGTCGTGGTGGCTTGACCCTGCGCGACGCCCCGGCCACCATCGATCCAGGGCCCGGCGGATCTCGCATCGCGAGGGGGCGGGCGGTTTCTATCCTGGGCGCCGGCCGTAAGCCGAAGGGGCTGGGGGACGGCGAGGTACATCGGTAATGGCGCGCCTGGGGTCCATTCCGTTCTTCAAGGATGCGGGTATCGAGCTCGTGACCTTCGAGAACCGCTGCCATTGGCGGCGCTTCGATGAGAACGAGACGCTCGTCGACTTCGACGACATTTCCACGGACGTCTATTTCATCGCCTCGGGCGAGGTGCGCATCCTCAACCGGACGCAATCGGGCAAGGAAGTGATCCTCGGCGAGATGCGCGGAGGCGCGTTCTTCGGCGAACTCGCCGCCATTGACGGGATCGGCCGTTCGGCCAACGTTACGGCGCTGACGCGCGGCGAGGTCTGCGTCGTGCCGGCGAGCGTGTTCCGGCAGATCGTCTTCGCGTCCGAGGCCATCGCCGACCGGCTGATGCGCCTGCTCGCCAAGCGTGTGCGCGAACTGAACACCCGGCTGATGGAGCATGCGCTCCTCGATCTGCGCCACCGGCTCTATGCCGAGTTGCTGCGCCTTTCCGTGCCCCGGGCGGGCGCCGGCGGTGAGCGCGTGGTGACGCCGCCGCCCTATCACCACGTCCTCGCGGCACGCATCGGCTGCCGGCGCGAGCAGGTGACGCGGGAATTCACCGCCATGGCGGCCGAGGGCCTCGTGGACCGGACGCGCGGCGCCCTCGTCCTGCGCCGGCCCGACCTGTTGGAGGCGCGGGTCGCCGAGGCCCTGCGCGAGGATTCCTGACCCCTTGGCGGCGCCATCCCTGAGGATCCGGGGCCTCGTCAAACGGTTCGGCACGCATGTCGCCGTCGATGGCGTCGATCTGGAACTGGCGCCGGGGGAATTCTTCTGCCTGCTCGGCCCCTCGGGCTGCGGGAAGAGCACGCTCCTGCGGATGATCGCCGGGTTCGAGAGCCCGAGCGGGGGCGTTATCGAAGTCGGCGGGGCCGACATCACCGCCCTGCCGCCGCATCGGCGCCCGGTGAACATGATGTTCCAGTCCTACGCCCTGTTTCCCCACATGAGCGTGGCGGCGAACATCGCCTACGGGCTGAAGGGGCGGCCGGATGCAGGGGAGCGTGTCGCGGCGCTGTTGCGCCTCGTGCGCCTCGACGGTTTCGGCGAGCGCCGGCCGGACACGCTCTCGGGCGGCCAGCGCCAGCGGGTGGCGCTGGCCCGCGCCATCGCCCGCGAGCCGGGGCTTCTCCTGCTGGACGAGCCCTTGGGCGCCCTCGACCGGGGATTGCGGGAGGAGACGCAAGGTGAGTTGCGCAGCCTGCAACGGCGGCTCGGCACGAGCTTCGTGGTCGTGACGCACGATCCCGAGGAGGCGATGATGCTGGCCGACCGGATCGGGGTGATGGAGCGCGGGCGCCTCGTGCAGGTCGGCAAACCCACCGATCTGTATCGTCGCCCGGCCAGCCGCTACGTCGCGGGCCTCCTGGGCGACGTGAACCTCATTCCCGGCCGGATCGGGCCGGCGGGTCCGGGCGACACGAGGGAGATCGTCACCGCTCATGGCACGCTGACGGCCCAGGCCGGCGATGCCGTGTCGGCCGAGGGCGCGGAGGTCGTGATCGCGGTGCGGCCGGAAAGCCTGATCCTCGGCGAAGGCACCCTGACCGCCACCGTCGAGGACGAGACCTTCCTCGGCGACCGCATCCGCCGTGTGCTGCGGCTGCCCGACGGAACACTCCTGCGCGCGAGCGGCCCGCCCGGTCCCGGCCCGGCACGGGGAGCGACGACGCCTGTCGGCTTCGCCCCGGCGGATGCCGTCATCCTTCCGGCCTGAGGCGCGCGATGGCGGCCCCCAAGCCCGACAGGATCGTCGCCCGCCTTCTCCGGCTTCCGCCGTTCCTGTGGCTCGGCGCGTTCTTCCTCTTGCCGTTCCTCGTCACGCTGAAGATCAGCCTGTCCGAGCCGGCGACGGCCATTCCGCCGTACCTGCCGATCCTCGATTGGCAGGGCGGCCTCGACGGCTGGTCGAGCTTCCTCGAAGCGCTGAACTTCACCAACTACCTGACGCTCGGCCGCGACGACCTCTATCGGGCGGCCGTCATCGGCTCGCTCTCCTATGCGGGGGCGGCGACGCTGCTGCTCGCCCTCATCGGCACGCCGATCGCCTACGCCCTCGCCCGTGCGCCTCGGCGCTGGCAACCCGTGCTGGTGGCGCTCGTGGTGGTGCCGTTCTGGACGAGCTTTCTGATCCGCATCTACGCCTGGATTGCAATTCTGAAGCAGGAGGGGCTGTTGAACCTCGTGCTCCTGAAGCTCGGGGTGATCTCTCAGCCTCTGGTGATCCTGAACACCGACGTGGCGGTGATGATCGGCCTCGTCTACGCCTACCTGCCGTTCATGGTCCTGCCGCTCTACGCGGTGATGAACCGGCTCGATCCGAGCTTGGGCGAGGCCGCCGCCGATCTTGGCGCGAGCCCGACGCGGGTGTTCTGGACCGTGACGCTGCCCCTCAGCCTGCCCGGCATCGCGGCCGGCGCCGGGCTGTGCTTCATCCCGATGGTCGGCGAGTTCGTGATCCCCGACCTCCTCGGCGGCTCCGAGACGCTGATGCTCGGCCGGGTGCTGTGGAGCGAGTTCTTCTCCAACCGCGACTGGCCGCTCGCGGCGGCGGTCGCGGTCGTGCTGCTCGTCATCGTCATCGGCCCGGTCGTGCTGTTCCGCGATAGCCTGCGGGCGGGCGGAGAGGGCGCATGAGCGGGGTGACGCGCGCCGCACTCTGGCTCGGGCTCGGTTTCCTCTACGCGCCGATCCTCGTGCTGGTCGCGTATTCCTTCAACGCCTCCGCGCTGGTTACGGTCTGGGGCGGATTCTCCACCCGCTGGTACGCGGCCCTGTTTTCCGACGCGCCGCTGATCGCCGCCGCCTGGGTCTCCCTGCGCGTGGCCGTGCTCGCGAGCCTCATCGCGACCATCCTCGGGACGCTCGCCGCCCTGGCGATGGAGCGGCACGGGCGCTTCCCGGGGCGCTCGCTCTTCACCGGCCTCGTCTACGGGCCGATGGTGATGCCGGAGGTGATGATCGGCCTGTCGCTGCTCCTCACCTTCATCGGCATCGGGCTCGATCGGGGGGTCGCCACCATCGTCATCGCGCATGCCACCTTCTCCACGGGCTTCGTCGCGGTGGTGGTCTCGGCGCGGCTGCGCGGGCTAGACCGCTCGCTGGAGGAGGCTGCGGCGGACCTCGGCGCCGGGCCGCTGCGGGTGCTCGGCACCATCACCCTGCCGCTCCTGGCGCCGGCCATCGCGGCGGGGGCGCTCCTCGCCTTCACCCTGTCGCTGGACGATCTCGTCATCGCGAGCTTCGTCTCCGGCCCCGGCGCGACCACCCTGCCGATGCGCCTTTACAGCCAGGTGCGGCTCGGGGTGAACCCCGAGATCAACGCGGCCTCGACGCTGCTCGTCGGTCTTGTCAGCGTCGCGGTGCTGGCCGCCTCGTGGCTCACCGCGAGGCGAGGGGCCTGACGCGCTCGGACGGCTGTGCGAGCTTCGCGACGAGGGCCGTGACGACGAGGTTCAGCACCAGCGCCAGCACGCCGATATTCACGTCGCGCATGGGGCCGAGCTGCGGGTAACGCGCGAGGCTAAACCCGCCGATGGTGGTGGCCGCCACCGTCGCCACGCCCGCCACGATTCCCGCCGCCGCCGCGCGCTTGTCGAGGGGGTTGCGGCGCATCAGGCTCGCGAGGAAGCACGGAAAGAGCTGCGTGACGAAGTTGTAGCCCATCAGCAGCAATTGGACGATGGTATCGCCGCCCGACAGGGTGAAGCCGACGCAGACCAGCGCCATCACCGGCACGAAGGCCTTCGACAGGCTGGCGGTCGCCGCGTCGTCCATGCCGGGCCGCAGGGGCCGCACGATGTTGTTCGCGAGGAGCGTCGCCCCCGCGATCAAAATCATCGAGCCGGGCACGAGGGCGGTCAGCACCCCCGTCGCGCCTATGATGCCCACGAACCACGGCGGGAAGCTCTGGAGCGACAGCTTGAACAGGGCGAGGTCGACATCCGGCCCCGCCAGTCCCGGCACCTGCAGCACGGCGGCGAAGCCGACCACGAACACGAACAGGTTGATCAACTGGTAGAGCGGCAGGACCGCCGCGTTGCGCCGGAACGAGCGTGGCTCCTTCGCGGTGTAGAGCGAGCCGAAGGTGTGCGGCCACATATAGGCGCCCAGCGCCGTCAGGAGCGTGGTCGTCGCGAACCATGTGGGGCTTTGGCCTTGGGCCGGCAGGGCGAGGAAGCCGGGCTTCTGCGCCTCGATCGTCCGGAACATGGCCTCGTAGCCGCCGTAATAGTGCAGCGGCAGGTAGATGCCGAGGAACACCACCACGCAGAGGATGCTGATATCCTTCAGCACGGCGTTCCAGGCCGAACCGTGCACCCCCGACACGACGACGTAGGCGGTGACCGCGACGGCGCCGATCCATACCGCGACGGTGGGTGAAATCGCGCCGTAGGAGGCCGTTGAGACGATGATGCCGAGGCCCTTGAACTGCAGGACCATGTAGGGAACGAGCGCCACGAGCCCGACCAGGGCCACGAGCATCCCGAGGCCGGGGCTCTCGTACTTCGCGGCGAAGAAATCGGGCTGCGTGAAGAGGCGTCGCTCCTTGGCGAAGCGCCAGACCGGCGGCAGCAGCCAATACGAGGTCACGTAGCCGAGGGTGAGGTAACAGAGGATGTAATAGGCCGGCGCGCCCTTGCCGTAGGCGATGCCGGAACCGCCGAGGAAGGTGAAGGTCGTGTAGATCTCTCCCGCCATCAGCAGGAAGACGAAGGCGGTGCCGAAGCCCCGCCCACCCACCGTCCATTGCTCGAGGCCCATGTCCCGCCCGGCGCGGGCGCGAAGACCGAGGCCGAGGGCGGCCGCGAAAGCCGCCGCGACGATGACGAGGGCGGCGCTCAACGGCCTTCCTCCGAAGCGCGGTTCTGCGGATCGGTGATGTAGATGAGCGCCATGATCGCGCTGGTGGCGAGCACGCAGAGCACCAGCCACGCCAACAGGAACGGCAGGCCCAGGATAAAGGGCTCGACCCGGTTCAAGAAAAATGGGCCGATCAACATGCCGAAAAACGGCAGAGCCGCGAGCCACCGGAGATGTCGCATGGACTGCCTCCTCGTCAGACGCCGCCAGGGCGGCCACGCGAGGGGGGAACAGTCCATGGCGCCGGACGGTTCACCGTAGCCGGCGAAACTGTCGCCGTTACTTTTGTGCGAAATCGCACGGTCGAACGGCCAAGCCGGGATTACTCTCGGGTCTTCTGACTTTCGAGACACGTCCCATGACGAATCTCTTTCGCATACTCGCATTCGGGGTCGCGCTTACTGCGACGACGCTCGCCGCACAGGCCCGACCGGTTCACCACGGAAAGGCCGTGGCGGCGACCCCGGCCAAGGCCCGGCAGGCGGCGATGGACGGTTTCTCCGCCCGGATGAACCGCCTCGACGCCCTGATGGGCACGTCGCCGACGGCGCGCACCCGCTCGGCCTCGGCCGAGCGTTAGCGCCGTCATCGAACAGGTCGGTTCAGCTCGGCCTCCCCTCCCTACCCTCATCCTGAGGTGCGGCGACAGCCGCCTCGAAGGAGGGCTCCAGGGATCGCAGCGCTGTCTGGAGCCCTCCTTCGAGGCCCGCCGGGGCGGGCACCTCAGGATGAGGCGGAGGGTTGGGTCCGCCTCACTATGATCGGTAGCGAACCTAGCGCCCGAGGCCGCCGGCCTCCTCGATGAAGCGGGCGACGGTATCCGCGCCGTCGCCCGCCCGAAGGGACGCGAAGACGTAGGGCCGCGCGCCGCGCATCCGCTTGGTGTCCGATTCCATCACCGACAGATCCGCCCCGACCAGGGGCGCGAGATCGGTCTTGTTGACGATCAGCAGGTCCGACCGGGTGATACCCGGCCCGCCCTTGCGCGGGATCTTCTCGCCGCCAGCCACGTCGATCACATAGAGGGTGATGTCGGCGAGTTCCGGCGAGAACGTCGCGGCGAGGTTGTCGCCGCCGGATTCGATCAGCACCAGATCGAGCTTCGGGAATTTCGCCCGCATCTGCGCCACCGCGGCGAGGTTGATCGAGGCGTCCTCGCGGATCGCGGTGTGCGGGCACCCGCCGGTCTCGACGCCGAGAATCCGCTCCTCCGGCAGGGCGCCGGCCACGGTGAGGATGCGGGCATCCTCTTTCGTGTAGATGTCGTTGGTGATGGCGCAGATCTCGTAGCGGTCGCGGAACCGCTTGCAGAGCTGTTCCATCAGCGCCGTCTTGCCGGAGCCCACCGGGCCGCCGATGCCGACCCGCAGGGGTCCGTTGGCGGATGTGCTCATCGCTGAAGCCTCATGATCGGAAGATGCGGGAATACTGCGTCTCGTGCCGGAACGAGCCAAGATCGAGCCGCAGGCAGGAGGAGCCGATCTCGTCCAGGCTCGCGCCCTCGGCCGCTTGCGCCAGCGACACAAGACGGGCGGAGAGGGCAGCCACCACGCGCGTGCCCGCCGCCTGCCCCACGGGCGCCGACCGCAGGGCCGCCGAGACGAGGTTCTGCACGAAGGCGAGGGCGTAGGCGCTAAGGACGGGCCGCAGCGACATGCCATGCGCGCCGGAGGCCGCGCCTACCGCCACCGGATAGGCCACGGCCGCCGCCAGCGCGGCCGATAGGTCCTTAAGGGCCGGGCAGGGCCATGCGCCGAGCGTCGCGTCGAGGAAGCTGCGCCCCTGCTGGCTGGTCTCCAGATGCAGCTCCCGCGAGGGGGCAAGGGCCAAAGCCAGGTCGTTGACGGCGGCGAGGTCGTCCGTCCCCCGCGCCAGCGCGGCGGCGTGGGCATGGCGCACGAGGATCAAATCGTTGCGGAGCGATCCGCGTTCGCAGACATCGCCGAGCCACGCGGCGAGGCTGTCCTCGCCGGTGACATCGCCGGCCTCCACCGCCGCTTCGAGCCCGTGCGAATAGGCGTAGGCCCCGACGGGGTAGCCGGGGGAGAGCCACGCGAACAGCCGAAGCGCCTCGGCGGCGTCCTCAGCCATGGGAATGGGAATGGCCGTGGCCGGAATAGGCGCCGCCCTCGGGGCGGAACGGGCGCTCCACCTCCTCGGCCGTGCCGCCGAGGCCCCGAACCATCTCCGCGAGCACGTGATCGTAGGCGATCCAGACAGCCTCCGGCCCGATCTCGGCCGGGATGTGCCGGTTGCCGATGTGCCAGATCAGCCGTCGCAGGGCGTGCTCGGTTGGCGCACGGATTTCGAGAAGGCGCTCCGGCGCCGCCTCGACTTCCACGAGCCGCCCGTTCTCCAGAACGAGGGCGTCGCCGTCATCGAGCACCGTCGCGTCGGCCAGATCGAGCAGGAAGCGCGTGCCGCCAACACCCCGCATGGCGGTGCGGCGGCGGTGGCGCTCGCCATGGTCCAGCACGACGCGGTCGACGATCTCGCCGCCCGTGAGGGCGGCGGCACGGAGGTGGCGTGTGGCGCGGATCAAAATAAAAAGTACCTCTGAGCCATCGGCAGGATGTCGGCCGGTTCGCAGACCAGCAACTCGCCATCGGCGCGCACGTCATACGTCTCGGGATCGACCTCGATGACCGGGGTGGCGTCGTTGAGGATCATGCTCTTCTTCGAGATGCCGCCGCGCACGTTCTCGACCGCCACCATCTGCTTCTGCACGCCGAGCTTCTCCCGCAGGCCATCCTCCAGGGCGGCCTTCGAGACGAAGGTGAGCGCGGTGGAATAGGGCGCGCGGCCGTAGGCGCCGAACATCGGCCGGTAATGGACCGGCTGCGGCGTCGGGATCGAGGCGTTCGGGTCGCCCATCGGCGCGGCGGCGATGGTGCCGCCCTTCAGCACCAGATCGGGCTTCACGCCGAAGAAAGCCGGCGTCCACAGCACGAGATCGGCGAGCTTGCCGGGTTCCACCGAGCCGATATGCCGGGATACGCCGTGGGCGATGGCCGGGTTGATCGTGTACTTCGCCACGTAGCGCCGGGCGCGCAGGTTGTCCGTGCCGGATGAATCGCCCGGCAGGGCGCCGCGCTGGCGCTTCATCTTGTCGGCGGTCTGCCACGTGCGGATGATGACCTCTCCGACCCGGCCCATAGCTTGGCTGTCCGACGACATCATCGAGAGAGCGCCGATGTCGTGCAGGATATCCTCGGCGGCGATGGTCTCCTTGCGGATCCGGCTCTCGGCGAAAGCCAGATCCTCGGGAATCGACGGGTCGAGGTGGTGGCACACCATCAGCATGTCGAGATGCTCATCGATGGTGTTGCGGGTGTAGGGCCGCGTCGGGTTCGTGGATGAGGGCAGCACGTTCGGCAGCCCCGCCACCTTGATGATGTCCGGCGCGTGGCCGCCGCCCGCGCCCTCGGTGTGGAAGGCGTGGATCGTCCGGCCCTTGAAGGCGGCGATCGTGTCTTCCACGAAGCCCGATTCGTTCAGCGTATCGGTATGGATCATCACCTGCACGTCGTGTTCGTCGGCGACGCTCAGGCAGGTGTCGATGGCGGCGGGGGTGGTGCCCCAATCCTCGTGCAGCTTCAGCGCGCAGGCGCCACCGCGCACCATCTCGATCAGGCTCTCCGGGCGCGAGGCGTTGCCCTTGCCGGCGAAGGCGAGGTTCATCGGGAAGGCATCCGCCGCCTCGATCATCCGCGCGATGTGCCAGGGGCCGGGGGTGCAGGTGGTGGCGAAGGTGCCGTGCGCCGGGCCTGTCCCACCGCCGAGCATCGTGGTGACGCCCGAGCACAGGGCCTCCTCGATCTGCTGCGGGCAGATGAAGTGGATGTGGCTGTCGAAGCCGCCGGCCGTGAGGATCTTGCCCTCGCCCGCGATCACTTCCGTGCCCGGCCCGACCACGATGTCGACGCCCGGCTGCACGTCCGGGTTGCCGGCCTTGCCGAGCTTGAAGATCCGCCCGCGCACGATCCCGACATCGCATTTCACGATGCCCCAATGGTCCAGCACCACCGCGTTGGTGATGACGGTATCGACCGCGCCCGCCGCGTTCGGCGCCTGCGATTGGCCCATGCCGTCGCGGATCACCTTACCGCCGCCGAACTTCACTTCCTCCCCGTACGTGGTGAAGTCGCGCTCTACCGTGATTTCCAGGGAGGTGTCGGCCAGCCGGATCCTGTCGCCGGTCGTCGGCCCGAACATGTCGGCATAGGCCGCGCGCGGCAGGCTCGCGGGCTTCGGGGTGTTGCTCACGGCGTCGGCCTCCGTACTGCGCTCGCACCCATCACAGCTTGCCCATCACGTCGCCGCGGAACCCGTGGACGATCCGCTCGCCCGACAACGGCACGAGCGACACCTGCCGGGTCGAGCCCGGCTCGAACCGCACGGCCGTGCCCGGCGCGATGTCGAGGCGCTTGCCCCGCGCCGCCGGCCGGTCGAACACGAGGCCGGGATTGGCCTCGAAGAAATGGTAGTGCGAGCCGACCTGGATCGGCCGATCGCCAATATTGGCGACCTCGAGAAGGGTCCGCTCGGCATCGGCGTTGAAGACAATCTCGCCCGGCTGGGTCGTCACCACGCCGGGCACGTCCTGCGAGGCCGCGCCGCGAATCGGGTGATGGACCGTCACGAGCTTGGTGCCGTCCGGAAAGGTCGCCTCGACCTGGATGTCGTGGATCATCTCAGGCACGCCTTCCATCACCTGATCGGCGGTGAGGACCGTGCCGCCCGCCGCCATCAGTTCGGCGACCGTGCGCCCGTCGCGGGCCCCCTCGACCACGAAATCCGTGATCAGCGCCACCGCCTCGGGATGGTTGAGCTTCACGCCCCGGGCGAGCCGATTGCGCGCCACCTGCGCCGCCATGGCGATCAGCAGCTTGTCCTTCTCGCGGGGGGTGAGCAGCACGATCGCCTCGTCTGGTGGCCGGTCAACGCCGCCGGAGCAAGGATCATGCTCGGCTATGCGTCAAGGGCATCCGCTGGTTGAGCGAGGGGCCGGGCGCTCAGCGGAGGACGCGATCCACAATTCCGATATCCCAGAACCGATCAGCAGGGAGGAGGGTCAGGATCTCCACTCCGCCCGGCCTCGCGCGGCGTGGCAGCCACTGGCCATGGTCGGGGCGGGCGGCGCCAGGGAGCGGCGGGAGATCGCCTTGCGCGGCTACTGTTCGCGTCGAGGCAGCCCCAACCCTCCGCCACCGTCCTTGCTTCGCTGCGCTCGCAAAGATGGTGAGGGTGTCGTCGGCGGCTTAGAAACGTCTTCTCCTTCGCCGGACTTTCACAGCTGCCTGCTAGAGCCGCACCCGAACGAGTTGATTCAGCCAGCCTTCTCCAGATCGCCCCCTCATCCTGAGGTGCGGCGACGCCGCCTCGAAGGAGGGCTTCAGGGATCGCGCGGCAGGCTGGAGCCCTCCTTCGAGGCCCGCTGACGCGGGCACCTCAGGATGAGGTGAGTGGGTTGGGGCGCCTCACGATGATCGGTCGCGGCGCTAGGGCGGGATGGCACGCCTCGACCGCCCCTCAATCCTTCGGGAGGAGGGTGAAAGCGACCGACGCACAAACCCCGCCCATCCGCAGGCGCGGACGAGCGGGGTCGAGGTTCGAGACGTTCAGGAGCCGGCTTCTTCTCCGATGGCCAGCAGCATGGCGCGAAGCCGGGCGGTCCGCTCATCGCGGGCTCGCCGATCGGCGCGGAGGGCCGAGTGAAGCGCTTCCGATTCCGCCTTCCGCTGCCGAAGATTTGCGTCGTTCGAAGCCGACGCGCGCGTCATCGCGTAGACGACAGCGTCCATGTCGCACCTCCCAGGATCGTTTGAGCCTTTCGGTAGTATTCCGCGTGAAAGCGGTCCAGCCCGAATAATAGGCATTGCCCAACGAACAGGGACGAAAGCCCGTCGTTGTCTCACGACAACGCGGATTTCCTTAGGCGGCGTTGCGACTCGCCTGACGGGCAGCCAAAGCGCCCGGACGGCCCAGGCCGATCTCCTTGGCCAGGGCAGAGCGGCGCGCGGCATAACTCGGCGCGACCATCGGGTAATCGGAGGGGAGGCCGTAGCGCTCGCGATAGCTGTCCGGGTCGAGACCATGGCTGGACAGGTGCCGCTTCAGCGTCTTGTAGACCTTGCCGTCGATGAAGCTCACGAGGCCGTCGCGTCCGATGGACTTGCGGATCTCGCCGTTCGACGGGCGATGGACCTTGTCGGCTTCCTTCGTGCCGCTGTCGGCCATGTCGGTCTCGGCCAGCCGCTTCAGCGCGGCGTGCACAGACCCGATCAGCGCCGGAAGCTCGGCCGCCGGGAGCGGATTGTTCGCCACGTAGGCGGAGATCACATCGCTCGCGTACAGTGCGAGCTGATGCATTACATCACCACCGGTAGGTTGCGCGGCGCCATCTGCCATGTTGTCGGTCCCCTTTGTTTTGATTCGTTCGTCAGTAATGTCACCAGGTATCGGGTATTTTCAAGATCCCGTTGTTACTTTTGCTCGCGATCACCATAAAGAGAGTGCGCAAACTAAACTCGAGGTTTTGTGCAATCTGAGTTCCTCACTCTGTGAATGAATCGAACCCCCTCCCGATGATTGGACAGCGTGGATTGGGTGGGTTGGACAGGCCGCGGACCCGCGCCATGTGAAGGGCGGGACGGGGAGGGGATGCGATGCCGCCGGAAAGGCAGGGCCGAGGGACTTCGCTGCCGTTGAAGGGTCTGACGGTGCTGGCCCTGGAGCAGGCGGTGGCCGCGCCCTATTGCACCTCGCGGCTCGCCGATGCCGGTGCCCGCGTCATCAAGATCGAGCGGCCGGAGGGCGATTTCGCCCGGGGCTACGACGCGGCGGTCAACGGGCTGGCGAGCTACTTCGTCTGGCTCAACCGGGGCAAGGAAAGCCTCGTGGCCGACATCAAGAACCCGGACGACGCGGCGCTGCTACACCGGATCCTCGAAGAGACGGACGTGTTCGTGCAGAACCTCGCCCCCGGCGCCGCCGCGCGGGCCGGCTTCGGCTCGGCGGACCTGCGTCGCCGCCATCCGCGCCTCATCACAGTCGACATCACCGGCTACGGCACGGGCCATTCCTATTCGGACATGAAGGCCTACGATCTGCTGGTGCAGGCCGAGAGCGGGCTTGCCGGGATCACCGGGCATCCCGCCGGGCCGGGGCGGGTGGGCGTCTCGGTCTGCGATGTCGCCTGCGGGATGGACGCCCATGCCGCCGTGCTGGAAGCGCTGATCGCCAGGGGCATCACGGGGGAGGGCGCCGCGCTGGAGGTCAGCCTGTTCAGCGGCGCCGCCGACTGGATGAACGTGCCGCTCCTCTACTTCGAGGGCACGGGGCGAACGCCGCAACGGCTCGGCCTCGCCCATCCCTCGATCAGCCCGTACGGCGCCTATGCCACCGCCGACGACAGCCTGGTGCTGATCTCGATCCAGAACGAGCGGGAATGGGCCGCTTTCTGCGCGGGCGTGCTGGACGAGCCGTCCCTGGCGCGGGCCGAAGGCTACGATTCGAACAATGCCCGCGTCGCCAATCGCGAGGCGGTCGATGGCCGCATCGGGCGGGCGCTCGGCCGGCTCACCCGCGACGAGGCTGCCGCGCGGCTGAAGGCGGCGGGCACCGCCTATGGGTTCGTGAATACCCTCGCCGATCTCGCGACCCATCCGGCGCTGATCCGCGCCGAGGTCGAGACGCCGGCCGGGACGGCGCGGATCGTGGCGCCGCCGGTCCTGATCGACGGCGAGGTCCGCCCCCTCGGGCCGGTCCCGGCGGTGGGCGAACACAGCGCGCGCATCCGGGAGGAATTTCGGGCGGGCTGAGACCAAGCAAGACGGGAGGACAGAATGCGGCTCGAAGACAAGATCGCCATCGTCACCGGCGCCGGAGGCGGATTCGGCGCCGGCATCGCGGAGCGCTTCGCGGCCGAAGGCGCGCGGGTCGCACTGGTCGACATCCGCCGGGAGGCGGTTGAGGATCTGGCGCGCAAGCTCGGGACCCAGGCCATCGCGCTTGCGGCGGATGTCGGCTCGGCGGCCGACGTGGCCTCCGTCATCGAGGAGACCGGCAAGCGGTTCGGCGCGCCGCAGATCCTCGTCAACAATGCCGGCACCACCCACCGCAACAAGCCGCTGATGGAGGTGACGGAGGAGGATTTCGACCGGGTCTTCCGCGTGAACGTGAAGTCGATCTTCCACTTCGTCCGCTCGGCCGCGCCGGTGATGCGCGACAATGGCGGCGGGGTGATCCTCAACGTCAGTTCGACGGCGGCGCTCAGGCCGCGTCCGGGGCTGACATGGTACAACGCCTCGAAGGGGGCGGCGAGCCTCGCGACCCACTCGCTCGCCCTCGAACTGGCACCCTGGAAGATCCGCGTGAACGCCCTCTGCCCCGTCATGGGCGCGACCGGGCTGCTCGAGGATTTCATGGGCATGCCCGACACGCCCGAAAACCGTGAGAGATTCATCGCGACGATTCCCCTTGGCCGGCTCTCGACAGCACGGGACATCGCGGCGGCGGCCCTGTTCCTCGCCTCCGACGAGGCCGCGTTCATCACGGGCATCGACCTGCCGGTGGATGGCGGACGGACCGCGTGAGGGAGCCGGTGGTGAGCAGCGATTTCGCGGAGTGGATCGGCCGGACGCGCGAGAACAGTGACCTCGTGACGCCCCGGCTGATGGCCGAGTTCCGGGCGACCTTCACGCCTCATCTGGCGCCGGTTCCGGCGGGGGGGGCATGGCCCGCGCTGCATTGGTGCCTCGCGCCGGACACCCCGGCCATCGACGCCCTCGGGCCGGACGGCCACGCGGCCAAGGGCGGCTTCCTGCCTCCGGTGCCGCTGCCCCGGCGGATGTGGGCCGGCGGCGAGGTCGAGACGCTGGCGCCGCTGCGCGAGGGCGATCCGGTGACGCGCACCGAGACCGTCCGCGACATCGCCTTCAAGGAGGGACGCAGCGGGCGCCTGTGCTTCGTGACGGTCGATCACGTCGTGAACGGCCCGCGCGGCCCCGCGATCCGCGAGCGGCAGGACATCGTCTACCGCGAGGCGGCCGGTGCGCAGACCGGCGCGGGCGCCGAGGCGGAGCGCGGCGATCCTGCGGATTACACCGCGTGTTGGACGCTGCCCGCGACCCCGACGCTTCTGTTCCGCTATTCGGCGATGACCTTTAACGGGCACCGTTTCCACTACGATCAGCCCTACGCCACGAAGGTCGAAGGCTATGTCGACCTCGTGGTGCACGGGCCGATCCAGGCGACGTTGCTCATGAATTTGGCCACGGCGATGCTCGGCCGGGTGCCGGCCCGCTTCCGCCACCGGGGCGTCTCGCCCATGACCGCGAACCAGGATTTCCACATCTGCGGGCGCGCGACCGGGGATGGCTGGGAGGGCGTGACCCTCGATGCGGCGAACCGCGTCTGCATGAGGGCGAGCGCGGCCAACTGAAGCGCTACCGCTCCTCTTCGTCGCCGGCATCCTCGTCGGCGATGTTGCGCATCACGTCGAGGCATCCCTGCAGGATGTAGGCGGCGGCGAGCTTGTCCACGAGTTCGCTCCGGCGCTGGCGCGAGGCATCCGCCTCGATCAGCGCCCGCGTGACGACCGCCGTCGAGAGCCGCTCATCGAAGTACAGCACCGGCAGGGGCAGGATCGGCGCGAGGTTGCGGGCGAAGGCGCGGGTGGATTGCACGCGCGGCCCCTCGCTCCCGTCCATGTTGAGGGGCAGCCCCAGCACCAGCCCGCCGACGCGATGCTCCGCGCAGATCGCCTTCAGCCGCTGGGCATCCGGCGTGAACTTCACGCGCTTGATCGTCTCCAGCGGGGTCGCGATCTGCCGGCCCAGATCCGACAGGGCGAGCCCGATCGTCTTGGTGCCGAGGTCGAGGCCGATCAGGCGGGCGCCCCCGCGCGAGGCCACCGCGAAATCGCGGAACGTCTGCTTGTCCATGGCGCAGGGCCTACGCGAGGCGCGCCCCCGGCGCCACCGTCCCGTCCACAGACTTAACCATCTCCGCGCTCGCGCCGGATGTACGGGGAGCCCAAGCCCGCTAAGTAGGTTGGTTAAGACTTCGTTAATCGGCTTTGCGGGGACGGCAGTGCGGGTCGCTTCAATTTCGAGCCAAGATTCGGCCAGCCAGGAATTGTCCACGCGGGAATCGCGGGGGCGCCGCCGCCGCCACCGCTGGATGCTGGTCCTCGCCTTCGAGGTTCTGGTGTTCGGCGCGGCGCAATCCGTTCTGCGGCCGGTCAAGGCGCCGGGCATCGCCGTGGAACAGACCCTGCGGCCGAACCACGTCGTCACGTGAGCGCATTGCGTTGCGGGGCTTCGAACCGCAATGCTATAGCCCGCCCGGCCGAGGGAACGAGTCCCCGGCCACGATGAACGGGGCGGCATGTCGGTCGACGAGAAGACTGTGCGGCGGATCGCACATCTGGCGCGGATCGCGGTCACCGACGAGGAAGTCGGGCCGCTGGGCGCCGAACTGAACAACATCCTGGCCTTCGTGGAGCAACTCGGCACGGTCGATGTCTCCGGCGTCGAGCCGATGACCTCCGTGCTGCCGATGGCGATGAAGAAGCGCGAGGATGCCGTGACCGAGGGCGGTCGCGCGTTCGACGTGGTCGCCAACGCGCCCGAGACGGAGGACAATTTCTTCCTCGTGCCGAAGGTCGTCGAGTAATCCTCCGGGCCGGACCCTTCCGTTTGCACGCGCCTCCGGGGCGCGCAGGGACTTGAGACGCGTGAGCAGCCCCAACGAACTCACCCTTGCCGAGGCGCGGGACGCCCTGAAGGCGAAGACCCTCTCGGCCCGAGAGCTGACGCAGGCGCATCTCGACGCCATGGCCAAGGCGCGCGCGCTCAACGCCTACGTCCTCGAGACGCCCGAGCGCGCGCTCGCCATGGCCGACGTCTCGGACGCGAAGATCGCCGCCGGCGAGGCTCGCCCGCTGGAGGGCATTCCGCTCGGCATCAAGGACCTGTTCTGCACCCACGGCATCGAGACGACGGCCGGCTCCAAGATCCTCAAGGGCTTCGAGCCGCATTACGAATCGGCGGTCTCGGCCAATCTCTGGCGCGACGGCGCCGTGATGCTCGGCAAGCTCAACCTCGATGAGTTCGCCATGGGCTCCTCGAACGAGACAAGCGCCTTCGGCAACGTGGTCTCGCCCTGGCGGCGCAAGGATTCGGACGCGCAGATCGTCCCCGGCGGGTCCTCCGGCGGCTCGGCGGCGGCTGTCGCGGCGCGGCTCTGCCTCGGCGCCACCGCCACCGACACGGGCGGCTCCATCCGCCAGCCCGCCGCCTTCACCGGCACGGTCGGCATCAAGCCGACCTACGGGCGCTGCTCCCGCTGGGGCACGGTGGCCTTCGCCTCCTCGCTGGATCAGGCCGGCCCCATCGCCCGCACGGTGAAGGATTGCGCGATCCTGCTCGCGTCCATGAGCGGCGCGGATGCCCGCGACACCACCTGCGCCGACCTGCCGGTGCCGGATTTCGAAGCCTCGGTGGGTCGCGGCGTGAAGGGCCTGACCATCGGCATCCCGAAGGAATATCGGGTCGACGGCATGCCGGCCGAGATCCAGAGGCTCTGGGACGAGGGCGCGGCGTGGCTGAAGGCGGCCGGGGCGACGATCAAGGAGATCTCGCTGCCGCACACCTCCTACGCCCTGCCGGCCTATTACATCGTGGCCCCGGCCGAGGCCTCTTCGAACCTCGCCCGCTACGACGGCGTCCGCTACGGCCTGCGCGTGCCGGGCAAGGACATCGCTTCGATGTACGAGAACACCCGCGCCGCGGGGTTCGGCCGCGAGGTGAAGCGCCGGATCATGATCGGCACCTACGTGCTCTCGGCCGGCTACTACGACGCCTATTACGTACGCGCCCAGAAGATCCGCACGCTGATCAAGCGCGACTTCGAGGCGGCCTACGCGGAGGGCGTGGATGCCATCCTCACCCCGGCGACGCCCTCGGCCGCCTTCGGCATCGGCGAGAAGGCCAATGCCGACCCGGTGGAGATGTACCTCAACGACGTCTTCACGGTGACGGTGAACATGGCGGGCCTGCCGGGCATCGCGGTGCCGGCGGGGCTCGACTCGCAGGGGTTGCCGCTGGGCTTGCAGCTCATCGGCCGCCCGTTCGATGAGGAGACGTTGTTCGCCGCCGCGCAGGTGATCGAGGATTCGGCCGGAAGGACGCAGCTTCCCGCGCCGTGGTGGGCATGACCGTCCCGTTCTATCCCTGGACCGTCTGGATCTGGGCCGGGTTCGACCCCGCCTTGATCGTCGTGGCGCTCTATCTCGGCTGGAAGGCCGATCAGTTCGGCAAGTGCTTCATCGCGGCGATCATCGCCTTCGCGATCGCCGTGCTGTTCTCGTGGGCGGTGTCGGCGGCGGGCATCCCCTGGCCGGCGCCGATCACCCATGACGGGCCGACCTTCTTCACCGTCCGCGCCGTGGCGGCCCTGCTCTGGGCGATGCTCGGCTACGGCGCGCGCTGGGTCGCCAGCCGGCGCGCTTGATCTTTTCGCGACGCGGCTCGTAATTGACCGCGATACGGCCGCTCCCACCCGCGCCCTCATCCTGAGGTGCCCGCGTGCGCGGGCCTCGAAGGATCCTCCAGCGGTCGCACGATCCCTGGACCCCTCCTTCGAGGCTGCTGCGCAGCACCTCAGGATGAGGGTGGAGGATGGGACGACATCACCGCTCAGTGCCTTCGGACCGATCATGAACGCACCCGTTGACCCCAAGAAGCTGATCAAGGGCGGCCTGCACGACTGGGAAGTCGTGATCGGGATGGAAATCCACGCCCAGGTCACCAGCAAGGCGAAGCTCTTCTCCGGCGCCGCGACGGCGTTCGGCGGCGAGCCGAACGATCACGTTTCGCTGGTCGACGCGGCGATGCCGGGGATGCTGCCGGTCATCAACCAGGAATGCGTCGCGCAGGCGGTGCGCACGGGGCTCGGCCTGAAGGCGCAGATCAACCTTCGCTCGGTGTTCGACCGGAAGAACTACTTCTACCCGGATCTTCCCCAGGGCTACCAGATCTCGCAGTACAAGGATCCCATCGTCGGCGAGGGCGAAGTGCTGGTGGATATGCTCGACGGCACGTCCTTCACCGTCGGCATCGAGCGGCTCCATCTGGAGCAGGATGCCGGCAAGTCCCTGCACGATCAGGACCCGACCCGCAGCTTCGTGGACCTCAACCGGTCCGGCGTGGCGCTGATGGAGATCGTCTCCCGGCCGGACCTGCGCTCGTCGGAGGAGGCCAAGGCCTACGTGACGAAGCTGCGCACGATCCTGCGCTACCTCGGCACCTGCGACGGCGACATGGAGAAGGGCAACCTCCGCGCCGACGTGAACGTCTCCGTCCGCCGCCCCGGCGAGCCGCTGGGAACGCGCTGCGAGATCAAGAACGTCAACTCGATCCGCTTCATCGGGCAGGCCATCGAAACCGAGGCCCGGCGCCAGATCGCGATCCTTGAGGATGGCGGCAAGATCGATCAGGAGACGCGTCTGTTCGATCCCGGCAAGGGCGAGACCCGCTCGATGCGCTCGAAGGAAGAGGCGCACGATTACCGCTACTTCCCCGACCCGGACCTGCTGCCGCTCGAATTCGACCAGGCCTTCGTGGACGACCTCGCCAAGGGCCTGCCGGAACTGCCGGACGCCAAGAAGGCCCGGTTCGTCAGCGCGTTCGGGCTTTCGCCCTACGATGCCGGGGTGCTCGTGGCCGAGCGCGCCTCCGCCGATTATTACGAGGCGGTCGCCAAGGGCCGGGACGGCAAGGCGGCGGCCAATTGGGTCATCAACGAGCTTTTCGGGCGCCTGAACAAGGAAGGGCTCGGCATCGAGGAGACGCCGGTCTCGGCCGAACAGCTCGGTGCCATCGTGGACCTGATCGGCGAAGGCGTGATTTCCGGCAAGATCGCCAAGGATCTGTTCGAGATCGTGTGGTCGGAGGGCGGGGACCCGCGCGCCATCGTCGAGACGCGCGGCATGAAGCAGGTGACGGACACCGGCGCCATCGAAGCCGCCGTGGACGACATCATCGCCAAGAACCCGGACAAGGTCGCCCAGGCGAAGGAGAAGCCGACCCTGCTCGGCTGGTTCGTCGGCCAGACCATGAAGGCGACCGGCGGCAAGGCGAACCCGGCCGCCGTCAACGCGCTGCTGAAGGCCAAGCTCGGGATCGAGTGAAGCGGGCGGTCTCTCCGCTGCGAGATCCGTAGCGGCGGGCATCCCACCCATGGCCTCATCCTGAGGCGCCCGCATCAGCGGGCCTCGAAGAAGGGCTCCAAAAATCGCGGAGCCCTCTGGAGCCCTCCTTCGAGGCGGCTGACGCCGCACCTCAGGATGAGGGAGGAGGGTGGGACCGGCGGTCGAACAGCGACTTCTGCAATACCCCCCGCCGTCATTGCGAGCGCAGCGAAGCAATCCAGGGAGCCGCCACATTCTGAGGCGTCCCGCCGCCCTGGATTGCTTCGCTCTCGCTCGCAATGACGGTGGCGGGTCAGAGCGGCAGCACGTTCGTATACTTCACTTGGCCGAGGGCGAAGCTCGATTCGATCGAGCCGACGCCGCCGAGGCGCGTGAGCTTGTCCTTCAGGAAGCGCTCGTAGGCGGCGAGGTCCGGCACCACCACTCGCACGAGGTAGTCGTGCCGGCCGGTCATCAGGTAGCATTCCACCACCTCAGGCCACCGCGAGACCGCCTCGGCGAAGCGATCGAGTTCCTCCTCGCGCTGCCGTTCGAGCTTCACCGAGGCGAAGACCGAGATCGGCAGGCCGACCCGCGCCTGATCGACCAATGCGACGTAGCCCTTAAGGATACCCGCTTCTTCCAGAAGTCGGATGCGCCGCAGGGTGGGGGAGGGTGAGAGGCCGACCCGTTCGGCGAGGTCCTGCACCGTGATCCGCCCGTCGCGCTGCAATTGCGCGAGGATCTTGCGGTCAATCGCGTCGATGGCGCGCTCTGGCATATTCCGCCGCCCCGGGCCGCCCCATTAGCAGCTTCAGCCAAAAAATAATCTCGCCGGGGCGGATTTGGCAACTTCCGCCTTTTCCTCCGTGAGATGGTGGCCCATCTGCCGAAGAGACCGCCGATGTCCCCCGCCATCTCACCCGACGCCACCCCCGCCGATCCGCGCCTGCCCTTCCTCGGGGAACTCGAACGCCGCGCCCTGTGGCTGTCGACGTGGATGATCCACAACGCCAACCACATTCGCCCTAATCACGACGGCATGAAGGTCGGCGGCCATCAGGCGTCATCCGCCTCGATGGCGACGATCCTCACAGCGCTCTACTTCGCGGCGCTTCGTCCCGAGGACCGCGTGGCGGTGAAGCCCCATGCCGGGCCTGTCTTCCATGCCCTTCAGTATCTGGCCGGGCGCCAGACCCGCGAGAAGATGGAGAACTTCCGCGGCTTCGGCGGCGTGCAATCGTACCCGTCGCGGACCAAGGATACCGACGACGTCGATTTCTCCACCGGCTCGGTCGGGCTCGGCGTCGCGCAGACGCTGTTCGGCTCGTTGGTGCAGGATTACGTCCGTGCCCACGGTTGGGGCCTGGAGCGGCCGGAGGGCCGCATGGTCGCCCTCGTCGGCGACGCCGAGATGGACGAGGGCAACATCTTCGAGGCCCTGATGGAGGGCTGGAAGCACGGCCTGCGCCGGACGTGGTGGATCATCGATTACAACCGCCAGAGCCTCGACGCGGTGATCCGCGAGGGCCTCTACACCCGCTTCGAGGAGATCTTCCGCTCCTTCGGGTGGGACGTGGTCGTCCTGAAATACGGGTGCCTGATGGACGCGGCCTTCGCCGAGCCCGGCGGCGAAAGCCTGCGTCAGTGGATCGACACCGCGCCGAACCAGCTCTACGCGGCCCTGACGTTCCAGGGCGGCGCCGCGTGGCGCAAGCGCCTGAACCAGGATCTCGCGAGCGAGCCCGAGGCGCTGGCCCTCATCGCCCGGCGCGATGACGAGGAACTGGCTGCGCTGATGGGCAACCTCGGCGGGCACGACATGGTGAACCTGCTCAAGGCCTTCGAGGCAGCCGACAACGACCGCCCGACCGTGTTCATCGCCTACACGGTGAAGGGCTATGGCCTGCCGCTCGCCGGCCACAAGGACAACCATTCGGGCCTCCTAACCCCGGCCCAGACGGAGCTGTTCCGCGACAAAGTCGGCGTCCGTGCCGGCCACGAATGGGAGCCCTTTGAGGGCGCGCAGATGCCGGAGGCGGACCTGCGCCACTTCATCGAGCACTCGCCGTTCTTCTCGGCCGGGCCGCGCCGCTACTCGGCGCCGAAGCTGCCGGTGCCGGAGGATTTCCCGTGCCCGCGCCAGCCGAGCCTATTTACGCAGGCCGGCTTCGGCCTGATCCTCAACGAGTTGGCGAAACAGGATACGCCGCTCTCCGAGCGCATCGTCACCACCTCGCCCGACGTGACCGTCTCCACCAATCTCGGCGGTTGGGTGAACCGGCGCGGCCTGTTCGCGAAGCAGGAGATGCGCGACCTGTTCAAGTCCGAGCGCATCCCGTCCACCTTCAACTGGGACTTCTCCACGAAGGGCCAGCACATGGAGCTGGGCATCGCGGAGATGAACCTGTTCCTGCTGCTCTCGGCGCTGGGTCTCTCCGACCGGCTGTTCGGCGAGCGGCTGATCCCGATTGGGACGCTCTACGATCCCTTCATCTGCCGGGGCCTCGATGCCCTGAACTACGCCTGCTACCAGGACGCCCGTTTCATCATCGGCTCGACCCCCTCGGGCGTGACGCTGGCGCCGGAGGGCGGCGCGCACCAATCGATCAACACGCCGCTGATCGGCATGGCGCAGGATGGGCTCCTGACCTTCGAGCCCGCCTTCGTGGACGAACTCTCCGTCATCATGGCCCATGCCTTCGATTACGTGCAGCGGGACGGCAAGGAGGGCGGCTCAATCTACCTGCGGCTCTCCACCCGCAGCCTCGCCCAGCCGCAACGTGAGATGACCCCCGCGCTGAAACACGGGATCATCGAAGGGGCCTATTGGCTGCGCGAGCCCGGCCCGAACGCCGACCTCGTCGTGGCCGTGACCGGCGCGCCGACGCCCGAAGCGATCGAGGCGGTCGGCTTGATGGCCGAGGACCGCCGCGACATCGGCCTGCTCGCCGTCACCTCCTACGACCGGCTCAATGCCGGCTGGTCGGCGGCGCAGCGTGCCCGCGAAGACGGAGACCGGGAGGCCCGCTCGCATATCGAAGATCTGCTCGATGGGCTGCCCCCGCATTGCCGGCTCGTCACCGTGGTCGACGGGCACCCGGCGACGCTCGGCTGGCTCGGCTCGGTTCATGGCCACCGCACCCGCGCCCTCGGCATCGAGCGGTTCGGCCAGACCGGCACCGTCGCGGACCTGTATCGGCACTACGGCATCGACGCGGAGGGCATCGTCGCCGCCGCCGGGGCGCTCTCGCCGGAGCGGCCGATCCGCTCGCGCGGCTATGGCCACCGCATCGGTCGCGGCGGGCCACTTCACGCCTGAAGGCATACCCCGGCCAGGCGCCAAACCGCGCCTGGCCGATTTTCTGTCAAAGGGAGGCGGTCTTTCCGCGCGCGAGGCATGGCGTCTTCGGCAGCTTCGCATTAGATCGCATTGCGACCAGGGGTTGAGGCATCGAGGGAATTTGGCGGTCCCAAACCCTGCCGGAGCATGCGCATGAGACAACCGAAGCCGAAGCAGTCCACGCCCGTCGATCAGGGCATCGGGAGCCGGATCGCGCTCCTTCGGACGGCGAACGGCCTGAGCCAATCGCAGCTGGCCGAGGCGCTGGGCATCAGCTTCCAGCAGGTCCAGAAATACGAGGCCGGCAAGAACCGGATCGGCGCCGGGCGCCTTCAGGCCATCGCCGACCGGCTCGGCGTGTCCGTCGCGACCTTCTTCGAGGACACGACGCAGCCTCCCCCCGATGACGCCGTCGAGTTGCTGCTTCACAGCGACGGGGCCATCGACCTCCTGCGGGCCTACGCCTCGATCCGCGACGAGGAGGTGCGCCGCAGCATCCTCACCATGGTGAAGGCGATGCTGCGCGTCTCCAAGGTGACTGCCGGCACCGACGAAGACACGGCGAAGGCGCCCGCCGCGAAGCCGCGCGCGGAAAAGCGCTCCGCGCACTGAGCCCCGTTACGCCGCGTAGCGCGCGATGGTTACGGCAGTGTCGCCATAGACGCGCCGTTCCAGTTCGGTGAAGCCCTGCGGCAGGCTCACCGTCACGGAGGCGACCTCTTCGACGACGGCCAACGCATCCTGGGCGAGCCAGCCGCCTGACGCGGCACTCACCAGGGCCGCCGGGGCGAGATCCCTGCCATACGGTGGATCGCAGAAGAGCAGGGAGAAGCGCCCGGCCGGGCCGGACTCCCCGAGCTTCGTCGCGTCGCGCCGGAACAGGCGGGTGATGCCCTCCGCTCCGAACGCCTCGATATTCGCGCGGATGACGCTGCGTGCCTCCGTGCCCTCATCGACGAGCAGCGCATAGGACGCCCCCCGCGACAGGGCTTCGAAACCGAGGGCGCCCGTCCCGCTGAACAGGTCGAGGACCCGCGCGCCCTCCACGGCATCGTCGTAGCCGTGGGTCAGCACGTTGAAGAGGGACTCGCGCAGGCGGTCGGAGGTCGGACGGATGGCATCCGTCCGAGGGGTGGCGAGGCGCCGCCCGCGCCACTGCCCGCCGACGATCCGCATCGGCGCCGACCTTAGCGGTCGCCGCGCGGCGGACGGCCGCCACCCTTCGACCCACCGGGCTTGCCGCCGCCGGGACGGCTACCGCCGGGCTTGCCGCCACGACCGGCCGCGCCGCCGGGCTTACCGCCACCGGGCCGGCCACCGCCGAACGACTTGCCTGCCGGGCGATCACCGAAGGACTTGCCCGCCGGGCGGTCCCCGAAGGACTTGCCCGCGGGACGATCGCCGAACGACTTTCCTGCCGAACGGTCACCGAAGGACTTGCCCGCCGGACGATCACCAAAGGACTTGCCTGCCGGACGGTCGCCGAACGACTTGCCCGGGCCAGCGGAACGGCCCCGGAAGCCCTCACCCTCGGGGCGGGGACCGCGCCGCTCGCCACCACGGTTGCCGCCGGCGTCGTTGCGCTCGGTCGAGCGGCCGCGGAAGCCCTCGCTCTCACGGCGCGGTCCGCTTACCCGGAAGCTGGAGCCCTCGGCATCGTCACGCGGGCGCGCCGCCCTCGGCGGACGGGCGGAGAAAGGCCGATCCTGGGCGGACCGGTCCTGCCCGCGCGGGGCGCGCTCGTCGCGACGTTCCTCGAATTGGGCACCACCGGGGGCCGCCTTCGAATAGCGGCGCCGGGGCTGCTCCTGTGCGGCAGGCTGGGCCGGCGTGGGCGACAGCCGCTCCACCAGTACCCGACGGTCGCCGGCCTTGATGGCACCGACACGCTCGCGCCCGCGCTCGGCCGCCGCCGCCTGATCGATGCGGGGGTCGGCACCGCGACGGGGCGGACGGCCGGGCTTGTAGGGCCCGTCATTCGGTTTCTCTTCGCGCCACACGGAGCGGTGGGGGCCAGGGCCGGCACCGCCGGTCGAGACGCGCTGCGGCGCAGGCCGGGCCGGGGCACGGCGGTCCTGGCGCTTGCCCTGATCCGACTCGGAGCGGGCCGGCTTGGCCGAGGCGCCGAAGGTCGCGATGGGCTCGCGCACGGGGCTTTCGAAATCGACCCCCGCCTGCTCGGCCAGGGTCTTGCCCAACTGGTCCTTGAGGACGCGGGTGCGCACCTCGTCCACCAGCCCGACTTCGAGATCGCCGAGCTGGAACGGCCCGAACGACATGCGGATGAGCCGGTTCACCTGCAGGCCGAGATGTTCGAGGATCCGCTTGACCTCGCGGTTCTTGCCCTCGCGCAGGCCGAGTGTCAGCCAGAGGTTGTCGCCCTGCACGCGATCGAGGGTAGCCTCGATGGGGCCATACTCCATGCCGTCGATGATCACGCCCTTGGAGAGGCGGTCGAGCTGCGCCTGATCGGTGTCGCCATGGGCGCGCACGCGGTAGCGGCGCAGCCAGCCCGTATCGGGATGAGCGATGACCTTGGCGAGGCCGCCGTCGTTCGTGAGAAGCAGCAGGCCTTCGGTGTTGATGTCGAGGCGGCCCACGGCGACGACGCGGGGCATGTCCTCGGGCAGAACCTCGAAGACGGTCTGGCGGCCCTCGGGGTCGCGGGCGGTGGTGACGAGGCCGCGCGGCTTATGGAAGATCCACAAGCGCGTACGCTCGCGCGCCGGCATCGGCTCGCCGTCCACGACGACGACATCGTCGTCGGTGACGTTCAGGGCGGGGGAATCGATCACAGCGCCGTTGACGCTCACACGGCCTGCGAGAATCATCGCCTCGGCATCCCGGCGGGAGGCGAGGCCCGCTCGCGCAATCGCCTTCGCGATGCGCTCACCGGCAAAGACCGGTTCGGCCTCGCCCTCGGTGGGCGCTGACTCTACGGGGGCGGCGGGCGCTGCGGCGCGGCGCTTCACGGGAGCATCGCCGGAGGGGGCGGAGCGGGCCTTGCCGCGCGGCGCCTTCTCTTCGGTCAGTTCCTTGGCGCTGCCCGCGTCGGTCGCCGGCCGCCAGGAGGGGTCGCGCTCGTTGGACTGCGCGTCGTCCCCGTCCTTGCCGGAATTGTCGTCGTTTGGAATGTCGGTCATCCGCGGCCCATACCAGAGCCGCCCTTCTCAGGCGAGACCAACAAGGGCATCCGGCGGGCGAGGATACGCAATCGCCCGGCCGGATGGCTCATTCGAGCCTGTTACAGCCTGGGCGAACGCCCGCGCATCACGCCGAACACGGCCGAGATCAGAAACAGGGCGATGGCGACGAAGAAGACGAGCTTGGCCGCTTCGACAGCCGTGCCGGCGATGCCGCCGAAGCCGAGAAGGGCCGCCACGAGGGCGACGACGAGAAAGGTAATGGCCCAGCCGATCATGGGAAACTCCTACGCCGTGGGGACGAGCGATACCCCCACGGCATCGCCCAACTCAGGAACGACACGGCCCGGCGCGCTGGCGTTTCCTCGGAAACGTCGCGGCCGGGCCTGAATGGATCAGAGCTTGTCGGTGGCCGACTTGACGGCGCCCTTGGCGTCGCCGACCGTGCTCTGGGCCTTGCCCTTGAGCTCCTGGGCGGCACCGTCGGTCTTCATCTTGTCGTTGTTGGTCGCGTCGCCGATTCCCTGCTTGGCCTTGCCGACCAGCTCGTTGGCCGCGCCCTTGATCTTGTCGGTGGTGCTGCTCATGGCGTCACTCCATTCTGTCTTGTTACGGCAAAGCCGCATCGGCCTAGCAACGGGCAAGCATCCAGGAATGTTCCGGTTGTTAACATCTTCGCCGATCACGAAGCTCGGAGCACCGCGCATCGATGGCTGACGCGGCGCCGTTCGACCTCGCCTTCGCGGCCGCCCGCCGAGCGGCGGAGGAGGGGGAGGTGCCGGTCGGGGCCGCCGTGGTGAAGGACGGGCGGATGGTCGCGGTGGCGCATAACCGACCTAAGGCGCTCCGCGACCCCACGGCCCATGCCGAAATCCTGGCGATCCGCGCGGCCTGCCTCGCCCTCGACGACGAGCGCCTGTCGGGCTGCGATCTCTACGTGACGCTGGAGCCCTGCCCGATGTGCGCGGGGGCGATCTCCTTCGCCCGGATCCGCCGCGTCTATTATGGCGCGCTCGATCCGAAGGGCGGCGGCGTCGAGCACGGGCCGCGCGTCTTCAATCAGCCGACGTGCCATCACGTGCCGGAGGTCTATGGCGGTTTCCGCGAAGCGGAGGCCGCCGCGCTGCTTCGGGACTTCTTCGCCGCGCGGCGCGACTAGAGTCGAACGCGAACGATTTGGTTCAGCCAGTGTTCCCCAAATCTTCCCCTCATCCTGAGGTGCGGCGAAGCCGCCTCGAAGGAGGGCTCCAGGAATAGCGCGGCAGGCTGGAGCCCTCCTTCGAGGCCCGCTGACGCGGGCACCTCAGGATGAGGGGAGAGGGTTGGAGCCGCCTCACTATGATCGGTAGCCGTCCTCAGACGGTTTCGCTTCAGCTTGGATCGTCAGCTCAAGGGTTCACGCGCATCCCGAGCAGGAACGTGTTGTCCCGGAAGCTCGAGAAGGGCGAGTTGCTGTTGATCTGCTGATAGATGTAAGTGCCGCGCAGCGTCAGCCAGCGGTTGAAGCGGTAATCGAGCCGGGCGGTCGCCGAGAAGCCGTTGTCGCGGATCGTGCTGTTCTTGTACTCGTTGTGCAGGATCGAGCCGCCCAGCACGATGGACAGGTTGCGCAGCAGATCGTGCTGCACCTCCAGCGTCGCGATTTCGGTCAACACGCCCGCCGAGCCGGGAATCGTCGTTTCGGTGACGCCCGTGGCGGCGTTGAGGCGCACGGTGGTGAGCGGCGTCGCGGCCCAGACCAGCGTGGCGTTCACGAGCGGCGCATCGATATTCGCCAGCGTGCGATCGTTGTAGGTGCGGTGCTGGATGCCGGCCGACACCTCGCCGCTCACCTGCCGCGCGAGGCCCAGCGTGGCGCCGAACAAGACGCCGACGCCATCCGAATCGCGCTGGACGCCGGAGGCATCGAAGCGCTGATCGTAGACGCGGGTATCGCCGATCACGTCGATGAAGGGCTTCAGGTCGGGGTTGATCTCATAGGCCGTGCGCAGGCGCAGGCTGTACTGGTTGAGGTTGCGGTCCGACTGCCGGATCGTGCCGCCATTGGTGAGGCGCACATCCTCGAACTCGGAGCGGTCGACGAGGCCGCTCAGCGTCACCGAGAGGCGGTTGAAGGTCTGCGTCGCGCCGAGCGTCGCGCCGTACAGGGCGACGAGCGGGCGGCTCACGGCCGAGGCGGCCTGAAGGTTGGGGTTCGTCGTCCGCTGGGTATCCACGAGGAACCGGCCCTGCGCATCGATGCGCAGGTCGCGGTTGGCGTCGATGCGGAGGTTGACGATGCCATCCGCGGCCGGGCGGCTCGCCATCTCGTTCTGCGGCGTCTCGAAATAGGCGCCGCGGAGCGAGCCATCGAGCGAACTGGACGACCAGTCGCTTCGGAAATCCACCGTCGCCTCGGTGCGCAGGGCAGCGGAGCCCTTCGCGAGCTGGCGCGTGGTCTGGTCGGGGTTCGAATCGTAGCCGATGCTCTGGGCGAAGGTCGGCAGCACGGTGAAGGTGCCGATGTTGTAGCCGATGGGCGCATAGGCCGGGTCGGCGGCGGGAATCGGCCGCGAGAGGTCGGTGCCGAGGATGAAACCCGGCGTCAGCAAGCCGAGGGCCGGGTTCGTGGCCAGAAGCGGCAGGCGAGATCCGGTGCCGGTGACCGGCAACGGGATACCGACCACGGCTTCCTGCACCACGGGCGTCAGGTTGGGCGATTGCACCGGGGCCTGAGTGCCGGCCCGTATCACCCCTTGCACGGCCGAGCCGCTGCGCCGTGCCGGTGCCGCGCGGAGACGAAGGGCGGGAGACAGCCCGCGATTGAACACCGCCGTCGACTTTCCGCCCGTGCGCTGGCCGCCGACCGTCACCCGGTCGTCGAGGCGGAAGGTGTTCGGGTCCTGAACGCCCTGGTTCGCGGCATTCGGTACCGAGGCGCCCGCACCGGAATCGCCGCCGATTCCCGGCCTCGGCTGATCGGGTCGGCCATCGTTGGTCGGCCCATCGGACAAACGCTTGCGTAATTGCGGCAGGCCGTTCGGCCCGGCATCCAGCCCGGTGCCGGGATTGTCCGGCGCGCCCTGGACCGGGCTGATCGCATCGAAGCGTGGGGTCTGCGCGGCAGCGACACCCGGAAGCCCGACGAGGCTCAGAACGACGACCGCGCCGGCGGCCGGCGCAAAGGCGGCGCGCGCTGTTCCGGCCTCGCTGTCGGTCTTCCGGCCCCGCACTCGCCGCTCCCGTTCTGCAGAACGCAACGCAAGATCGGCAAAAGAACCGACCTGAAAGCGTCGATTGCAACCGATCACATGGTTAATCGGTCGTAGCAGCGTACGGTTAATGGGCGGTCAACGGCTGTAAGCCGGCAAGACCTCGGCGCGGCGATCCATTCATTGCTATCGCCGAAGCCGGGATCTTTCCCGGCCTCGGTTTGCGGGCTTTCCGATCAAGTCGCGCGGGCGAGATCGGCGAGCAGGCTCGCGGCGACGGTCGCCTTCGACACCGTGAGGTTCGAGGCCGCGATCCCCTCCACCGCGTCGCGGATCCGGGCGAGCGCCGGTCCCCGCGCCTTCACCCAGGCCGCCACCGCCTCCGGCCCGGCGCCGATATCGGCGACGACCTCGGCGGTGAGTCGGCGGTGGGCCGAGGCGATGCCCGCCACCGCGCGTTCGAGGGCGATACGGTCGAACGTGTCGGCCACGGGCGCCGTGCGCGCGGCGGCGGCCAGGGCGTCAAGGCCGAATTCGTGTTCCAGCACGAAGTGGGTCGAGGCGATGTCCTCCACCGGCCGCCCGCTGGTCTCGGCGACACGAACGATGTCGGGCGCGGACACCAGGGCGCGCAGGCTCGCGAGGCGACGGGCGCGAGGCTGCGCCATGCCCCGCTCGGTCAATTCCGCCTCGCGGGCCTCGACCTCGGCACGGGCTTCCGCGCCGAGAACCTGCGGCAGCGCCGCCTCGACCGCCGCGACGCCGTCCCGGTAGCGGGCGACGATGGGCGAGAGGCCACCCGAGAGGTCGAGGTTGCGGATGAACCAGACGATGCGGTTCGCCAGAACCTCCTGCACCTCGGCATAGAGGTCGAGTTGCGCCTGCCCGCCGATCCGGCCGCTCAGGTCGTCGATGGCGAGGTTCAGTTCCATCAGGCCGAAGGCATCGCGGGTGGCGGCGTAGGCCTTGGCGATGGTGGCGGCATCCGCCCCCGTCCCGTCGACGAGGCGCGTCACCAGCGAGGGGCCGCCCCGGTTGACGATGATGTTGGCGAGCGCGGTCGCAATGATCTCCCGGCGCAGGCGATGGCCCTTGATGGCGTCGGGGAAGCGCTCGCGCAGCTCCTTCGGGAAGTAGCGCTGCAACTCGCGGTCGAAATAAGGGTCGTTCGGCACGGCGCTCGACAGGATCGCGTCGTGCAGCGAGAGCTTCGCGTAGGCGAGGAGCACCGCGTATTCCGGCCGGGTCAGGCCCTCGCCCCGGCGCATCCGCTCGGCCAGCGTGCCGTCGTCGGGCAGGTATTCCACCCCCCGGTCGAGGCGCCCATCGGCCTCCAGCGCCTGCATGGTCCGCATGGCGAAGCCGGTCTCGCCGAGCCCGCCGCGCTGGGCGAGGGACAGGCTGAGGGTCTGCAACTCGTTGTTGCGCAAGACGAGGCGCCCGACCTCATCGGTCATGGCGGCGAGCAAGGCGTTGCGCGCCTCGTAGGTCAGGCGGCCGTCGCGCTCGGGGCCCATCAGGGCGATCTTGATGTTCACCTCCACGTCCGAGGTGTTCACGCCGGCCGAGTTGTCGATGGCGTCGGTGTTGAGGCGAACGCCGGAGCGGGCCGCCTCGATGCGCCCGCGCTGGGTGAGGCCGAGATTGGCGCCCTCGCCGATCACCTTGGCGCGCAGCTCCGGCGCGGCGATGCGGATCGCGTCGTTGGCGCGATCACCGGCATCGTCGTCGGTCTCGGTGGTGGCGCGGATATAGGTGCCGATGCCGCCGAACCAGAGCAGGTCGGCGGGTGCCTTCAGGATCGCCTGCATCAGCTCGGCGGGCGTCGCCTCGGCGCGGTCGAAGCCGAGGGCGGCGCGGATCTCCGGCGAGAGCGGGATAGTCTTCAGGCTGCGGGAGAACACCCCGCCGCCGGGGGAGATCAGCGACCTGTCGTAATCCGCCCAGGACGAGCGACCGAGGGCGAACAGCCGCTCGCGCTCAGCGAAGCTCGTCGCCGCGTCGGGGTTCGGGTCGAGGAAGATGTCGCGGTGGTCGAAGGCCGCGACGAGGCGGATGGTCTTCGAGAGCAGCATCCCGTTGCCGAACACGTCGCCCGACATGTCGCCCACGCCGACGACGGTGAAGGGGTCGGATTGGGTGTCGACGTCCATCTCGAGGAAGTGGCGCTTCACCGCCTCCCAGGCGCCGCGCGCCGTGATGCCCATGCCCTTGTGGTCGTAGCCCTGGCTTCCGCCGGAGGCGAACGCGTCGCCGAGCCAGTGGCCCTTCTCGATGGAGATGGCGTTGGCGATGTCGGAGAAGGTCGCGGTGCCCTTGTCGGCGGCGACGACGAGATAGGCGTCGTCGGGGTCCTGCCGCACGGTGTTCGGCGGCGGGACGATCTCGCCGTCGACGATGTTGTCGGTGAGTTCGAGCAGGGTGCGGATGAAGATGCGGTAGCTCTCGGTGCCCTCCGCCATCCAGGCCGCCCGGTCGGAAGCCGGCGGCAGGCGCTTCGGAAAGAAGCCGCCCTTGGCGCCCACGGGAACGATCACGGCGTTCTTCACCTGCTGCGCCTTCACGAGGCCCAGGATCTCGGTGCGGAAATCCTCCGGCCGGTCGGACCAGCGCAGGCCGCCGCGCGCGACGTAGCCGAAGCGCAGGTGCACGCCCTCGACGCGGGGCGAATAGACGAAGATCTCGAAGAGCGGGCGGGGCAGGGGCATCCCCGAGACCTTGGCGCAGGCGAACTTGAAGCTGATCGTCCCGCGCGGAGCGCCGGCCGCGTCGACCTGGAAGAAGTTCGTGCGGATCGCCGCCTCGATCAGGTTCACGAAGCGCCGCAGGATACGGTCGTCGTCGAGGCTCGTGACCTCGGCGAGCGCGGCCTCGATCCTCGCGCGGATCCCGGCCTGAGCCTCGTCGCGATCACCCTCCGCCGCCGGGTCGAAGCGGGCGCGGAACAGGGCGACGAGATCGCGGGTGATGCCCGCGTGCCGGGCGAGCGTCCCGGCGATGTAGTCCTGCCCGTAGCGGATGCGCAGCTGCCGGAGGTAGCGACCAAAGGCGCGCAGGAGCGCGGCCTCGCGCCAGGGCAGGGCCGCTTCGAGCACGAGGCGGTTGTAGCCGTCCGATTCGGCGAGATCGTCGGCGATGGCGAGCATCGCGGCTTCGAGGGGCTTCTCCAGCGCCGGCACGTCGATAGAAGCGCCGGTCGCGCGCTCGATCAGCATGTCGTGCAGCCAGACCCGCTCGGTCTCCCCCGTGCCCGGGGGCTCGACGCGGTAGGTGCGCTCGTTGATCACGCGGAAGCCGAGGTTTTCCAGCCCCGGCACCCGGTCGGACAAGGCGATGGCGGTGCCGCGCGAGAACACCTTCAGGCGGATCTGCGCGGGCGGGTCCGTCTCGCGCCGCCCGATGGAGACGGCGCGGGGGTTGGTTTCGCCGAGCGATTCGAGGTTCGCGATGTCGTCCACGGCGACGTCGGGCAGGAAGTTCTCCCGGTAGGCGGCGGAGAACGCCTCGGCGTAGCGGGCGGCGAGGCCGCGCGCCCGGCCGCGATCCGCCAGGGCCGCACGCAACCCATCCGCCCAGGTGCGGACGATGGACGCGATGCCGGCCTCGAGGGTGGCGGGGTCCCGCTCCGGCGGCGTCTCCTCCGAGAGGCCGATGATGTAATGGGTGCGCGCCAGCGGCCCTTCCGGGAAGTCCGGCTGTGCGAGCGAGAGACGCCCGCCGTAGCTCTGCGCCAGATAGGCGCCGATCTTGGCGCGGATGCCCGAATCGTAGCGATCCTTCGGCACGTAGACGAGGAGCGAGACGAAGCGCCCGAACCGGTCGGGCCGGGACAGGACGCGGATGCGCGGCCGGTCCGCGAGGTCCACGATGCCGAGGGCGAAGCGCGTCAGGCGGTCGATGTCGATCTGGAACAGGTCGTCGCGGGGATAGGTCTCCAGCACGGCGAGCAGGCTGCGCCCGGCATGGCTCGTCGGGTCGAGCCCCGCGCGGGCGACCACCGCCTCGACCTTGCGGCGGATCACCGGCACGTCGCGGGCCGGGCTCGCATAGGCGGCCGCCGTGAACAAGCCGACGATTCGCACCTCCCCCGCGAGCTTGCCGGACGGGGAGAACAGCTTCACCCCGATATAATCGAGGTGGTCCGAGCGGCGGACGCGGCTGCGGGCGCTCGCCTTGGTGATGATGAGCGCCTGCGGCTCCTCGAGGAAGGCGAGGATTTCCGGGGTGTAGTCCACGAGGCTCCCGCCCCGGCGCAGCACCGCCGTGCCGGGATCGCGCAGGACGCCGAGGCTCGAACCGGGCACCAGCGGATGCTGGTCGCCCTGGATGCCGTGCTCCTGCATTCCGAGGAGGGTGAAATGGCCGTCTCCGAGCCAGTTCAGGAAGGCGCGGGCCTCGCTCGTCTCGGTTTCGGGCAGGGGGGAGGGCGTGTGCCCGTAGCTCTCGGCCAGGGCGGCGAGCCGGGCCTGCATCGCCTCGTGGTCGGCGGCGACATGGGCGACGTCGTGGTGGACCTGAACGAGGCTCGCTTCTAGGAACTTGCGCGCCTCACCCTCCACTCGGTCGAGATGGATGTGCAGCAGGCTCTCGCGGGCGAGCGTCCCGTGGGCGTCGGCCGTCGTCTCGCCCACCACGCGGACCAACGCGCCGCTCGCGTCGCGCTCGACCCCGAGGATCGGGTGGGCGACGAGCTGCGCGGTCAATCCGTGGAAGGTCAGCGCCGCCAGGGTCGAATCGAGCAGGAACGGACGGTTGTCGTTGACGATCTCGAGGACCGTCACCTCCCGCGTCTTCCCCTCGCGCGGCAACGAGAGGTCCGACAGGCGCAAGCGCGCGGGATCGCCGGGGTGACGGGGTGCGGCCAGGAAGTCGCGCGCGCGGCCCGCGAGCTCGGCCAGGGCATCGGCCGGATAGGGCGACAGGTCGTCCGGCGGAACGCGGCCGAACAGGTCGCGCACGAAGCCGCCGGGACCGCCCCTGCCGGCCACGAGGTCGGCTGCGGCGTCGATGAGCCCCGTCCGGGCGCTGCGCTCTTCGTGGGAGGAGAGGGCGGTGGCGGTTTCGAGGGTCATGCGCGTCTCCCGTACCGGGTTTGCAGACGGCGTGAGCGTTAGCAGAGCCGACCCGCGTGTCGATGACGCCCGGCGGGCCGCGCGAGTTAATCCCATCGATCCGTCACCCGCTTGCCGGGGGGCAGATAGGTGCATATACACGCATCCATGAGCGGCGCCCCGGCCCACGAGTTCGATACCTGCACCTGCGGCGCGCTGCGGCGGGCGGCCCGTGCCGCGACGGCGCTCTACGATCAGGCGTTGAAGCCGACCGGGCTGCGCGTCACGCAATTCGCGATTCTCAAGATCCTCGACCGCTGCGGGACGCTGCCCGTCACCCGGCTCGCCGCCGAAGCGGCGCTCGAACGCACCACCATGGCGCGCAACCTCGATCCGTTGGAGCGGCGCGGCCTCGTGCGCATCAGCACCGCGGAGACGGATGCGCGCAGTCGCCTCGCCGAATTGACGGAGGCCGGGCGCGCGACGCTGGCCGAAGCACGGCCGCACTGGCAGGCGGCGCAGAAGGAACTGGCGCAGCGGGTCGATCCCGACTCGGTGCGGGCATTGGCCGAAGCGATGCGCACGTGAGCGCGGGAGACCCGAAACGATGACCTCCTCCGCTGACGTGCGCGCCAACCCGAGATTGCACTACGCCTGGGTGGTGGCGGCGGTGACGTTCGTCGTGCTGCTCGTGGGCGCCGGGGTGCGCGCCACGCCGGGCGTCCTGATCGTGCCCTGGGAGAAGGAGTTCGGCTGGAGCGCGGCCACGATCGGCATCGCCATCGCCATCAACATTTTCCTCTACGGGATGATCGGCCCCTTCGCGGTGGCGATCATCGAACGGTTCGGCCTGCGCGCCTCGGTCTGCGGCGCGCTGCTGATCCTCGCCGTCGGCACCAGCGCCACGAGCCTGATGCAGGCACCCTGGCAGATGATGCTGCTGTGGGGCCTCGTCGTGGGCTCGGGGTCCGGCATGGTCGCCAACGTGCTCGGCGCCACGGTGGCCGGGCGGTGGTTCGGCCAGCGCCGGGGCCTCGTGATAGGCCTGCTGACGGCGAGCAGCGCCACCGGCCAGCTCGTCTTCCTGCCGCTGCTGGCGCGGCTCGCGGTCGATCAGGGGTGGCGGACGGTCTCCTTCACCGTGTCGGGGGCGACGCTCGTCCTCGTGCCACTGGTCTGGCTGCTGCTGCGCGACCGGCCGTCCGATCTCGGCCTGCCGCGCTACGGCGAAACCGCCCTTCAGCCGGTGCCGGTGCTGACGGAGAATCCCGCCAAGCGCGCGCTGCGCGGCCTCGCCATGGGCCTGCGCTCGAAGGATTTCTGGCTGCTCGCCGGCACGTTCTTCATCTGCGGCGCCTCGACCAACGGTCTGGTGGGCACGCATCTGATCCCGGCCTGTTTCGACCACGGCATCCCGGAAGTCACCGCCGCCGGCCTGCTGGCGCTGATGGGCATCTGCGATCTCGTCGGCACCACGGCCTCCGGCTGGCTCACCGACCGGTTCGATTCGCGCAAGCTGCTGGCGTGGTACTACGCCCTGCGCGGCCTCTCGCTGATCTTCCTGCCCTATTCGTTCGATCTCAGCTTCTACGGCCTGTCGCTCTTCGCCGTGTTCTACGGGCTCGACTGGATCGCCACGGTCCCGCCAACGGTGAACCTCGCAGGCAAGGCCTTCGGCGAGGGCAATGCCGCGCTGATGTTCGGCTGGATCGCCGCCGCGCACCAGATCGGCGCGGCCTCGGCGGCGTGGCTCGGCGGCGTCGCCCGCACCGGCAGCGGCACCTACACCCAGGCCTTCGTGGCGGCGGGCATCCTGTGCCTCGTGGCGGCGATGATGTCCCTGTTCGTCGGGCGCCGGACGGAGGCCGATGCCGGGATGCGTCCGCTGCCGGCCTGAACTGCGACCCGTGCGGGGCGATGAGCGTTAGATAGGGACGTGCCGTGGCGGCGTGCCGCCCGGCCCTCCCTGTCCGCGAGTCGCCCTTTGTCCGATGCCCTTCCGACGGTGAAGACCGCCGAGTCCCGCCGCGCCTGGGTGGGACCCGGCTTCACCGAATTCGTCGCCATCGTCGCCCTGATGATGGCGGTGACTGCGATCTCCATCGACAACCTGCTGCCCGCCTTCCCGGCCATCGAGGCGCGCTTCGGCGTCGCCGATCCGAACCACCTGCAGCTTCTCGTCTACGTCTACATGCTGGGCTTCGGGCCGGCGCAGATCGTCTATGGCCCGCTCTCGGATGCCCTCGGGCGACGGCCGGTGCTGCTCGCCAGCCTCGGCGTCTACGTCGCGGGCTGCGTGCTCGCCATGCTGGCGCCGAGCTTCGGCTGGCTGCTCGCGGCGCGGGTCATCCAGGGCATGGGCGCGGCGGGCGGGCGGGTGCTCTCCACCGCCATCGTCCGCGACCGCTTCGCCGGCCGCGAGATGGCGAGCGTGATGTCCCTCATCATGATGGTGTTCCTGATCGTCCCGATGATCGCCCCGGCCATCGGCGGCGCGATGCTGGCCTTCGGCTCGTGGATCTACGTTTTCGTCTCGATGCTGATCCTCGCCTTCATCGTCACGGCGTGGTTCGGCTGGCGGATGCCGGAGACGCTGCACCCGGAGTATCGCCGCCCGCTCTCCCTGAAGGCGACGGCGCAGGCGGTGCGGCTCACCCTCTCCACCCGCGTGGCGGTCGGCTACGCCACGGCCCTCGGCCTGCTGACCGGCTGCATCATGGGCTATGTCGGCTCGGCGCAGCAGGTGTTCGACACCGGGCTCTACAAGCTCGGCCCGCTCTTTCCCGTCGCTTTCGGCCTCGTGGCGGGCGCCATGGGCGCGGCGACGCTCATCAACGCGCGCGTCGTGCGCCGGCTCGGGATGCGGACGCTCTCGCAGGCCGGGACGCTCGCCTTCACCATCGTCGGGTTGGGGCAGGTGGCGCTGGGATTTGCCTATGGCGGACACCCGCCGCTCGCCCTGTTCCTCGGCGTGCTGGCGGCGAACCAGTTCCTCATCAGCTTCGCCATGCCGAACTTCAACGCCCTGGCGCTCGAACCCCTCGGCGCGGTGGCAGGCACCGCCTCGTCGTTCCTCGGCTGCTACACGACGATCCTCGGCGCGCTGTGCGGCTACCTGATCGGCCATGCCTTCGACGGCAGCGTCATGCCCATCGGCATCGGCTACGCCACCCTCGGCGGCCTCGCCCTGGCGGTGGTCGCCTGGACGGAGCGCGGACGGCTGTTCGCGCCCGGATCATCCACGTGATTCACGGTTGCGCTTAACGGGGCGTTCAAACGATCCCGCGAGTCTGAGGGACTTCCTCGCGCCCCGGACCAAACCCATGCTCGCCCGCGCCAACGATGCCACCCTGCTCGCCGCGCGCCTGTTCCTCGCGGCGGCGCTGCTGCCGACCGGGATCGCCCGTGCGCTGAACGTCTCCGGCTTCGCCCTGACGCTCGCCGGTTCCGGGATGCCCTTCCCGAACGCCGTGGCGACGGCGGGTGTGGTGGTGCAGGTGTTCGGGCCGCTCGCGATCATCCTCGGGGTGCTGCCGCGCCTCACCGGCCTCGCGCTGGCTCTGTTCGCCGCCGCGACGGCCTGCGTGCTGCACGCCTTCTGGCACTTCACCGGCCCGGCCCTGGTCGCCGAGCGGACGCTGATGCTGGCCGATCTCGGCCTCGCCGGCGGCTACCTGCTTTACGCGATGACCGGTCCCGGCGCCTGGAGCTGGCAGGGTTGGCGGTCCGGTGCCGTTGCGCCCCGTGCCAAGGCGACATCGAAATCCGGTGCGAAGTCGGGCGGCGGTCGCCGGGCACCCCAGGCCCGCGCGGCCTGAGCCTCAGCTCCGCCCCGGCGCCGTGTTCGACGGCGTCGCGGCGATCTGGCGGCCGGACACCTCGGCGCCGGCCTCCGGCGCGAGGGCGCGGAACGGAAACACCGACAGGATGGAGATGACGGCCACCGCCAGGAAGGCCGGGCCGAAATCGGACGCCTCGATCGCCGTCCGTCCGTGCAGGGCCGCCGTGCCTTCCAGGGCCAGCGCCCCGAAGGTGACGCCGAGGCTCAGCGAGAGTTGCTGCGCCACGCTGGCGAAGCTTGTCGCGGCGCTCATCTGCGGCTTATCGAGATCGGCATAGGCGATGGCGTTCACGCAGGTGAACTGCACCGAGCGGCAGCACCCGCCGACGAACAGCACCATGAGCATCACGAGGTGAGGGGTCTGCGCCGTGAACAACCCGTTCACCGCCAGGAAGCCCGAGGCCAGCATGGCGTTCACCACCATCACCCGCCGGAAGCCGAAGCGGCGCAGGATCGCGGGCGCCATCGCCTTTACGAACATCGCCCCCGCCGCCGCCGCGAAGGTGATGAGCCCGGAGCGGAGGGCATCGAGCCCGAAGCCGATCTGCAGCATCAACGGCAGCAGGAAGGGGATGGCCCCCGTGCCGATGCGGAACAGGCTTCCGCCCGTCACCGCCGCGCGGAAGGTCGGATAGCGCAGCAGGTCGAGGCGCACGACGGGGTGCGCCACCCGCCGCGAATGCCGGAAATAGGCGGGCAGCAGGATGAGCGCGGCGGCGAAGCATCCCCAGGTCACGGAGGACGGCAGCAGGTGCCGGCCGAGGGAGGCGAGCCCGAGCATCAGCGAGGCGAGGCCGGAGCCCAGGAGCAGGAAGCCCAGCACATCGAGCGGCGGGCGCTCCTCCTCGCGCAGGTCCTCGAAATAGAGCGTCGCCAGGATGAACCCGACGATGCCGATGGGCACGTTGATGAAGAAGATCCAGCGCCAGTCGAGCCAGGTGGTGATGAGCCCGCCGAGCGGCGGCCCGATCACCGGCCCGACCATCGCCGGCAGGGTGAGATAGGAGAGGGCGGTGACGAGCTGCGCCTTGGGCGCGGAGCGCAGCACGACGAGGCGTCCCACCGGCACCATCATCGCCCCACCCATGCCCTGGAGGAAGCGGGCCGCCACGAACCCGCCGAGCCCGTTCGCCCCGGCGCAGGCCAGCGACCCGGCGAGGAACACGCAGAGGGCCGCGCGGAACACCGTGCGGGCGCCGAACCGGTCCGCCGCCCAGCCGCTGACCGGGATGAAGATCGCGAGGCTGACGAGGTACGCGGTCAGCGCGAGCTTCAGGGCGATGGGATCCTCGTGCAGGCTCGCCGCGATGCTCGGGAGGGCCGTGGCGATCACCGTCGAATCGGTGTTCTCCATGAACAGGGCGGTCGCCACCGTGAGGGGCACGATCCGTTGGGAAAAGGTCAGGGAGCGAGGCATCGGACGGGAGACGCGCAAGGCGATGTGGGGTTGCGGCGTTTTCCATCCTGGCGTTTCAGAATTGTATCCGCGAAGCCACAGGCGGCCCTCGGCGGCATGGGCCGGGCAGCTTGGCCGCTATCCTCACGGGGGCGTGAGGGCTAAGCTTCCGGAGAGGATCGGCAACGCGCCCATCCGGCCCGCGCGAGCGGGTGCTCCGTCGTGAGCGTGATTATTGAGAGAGCGGATGCAGTTCAGCCGGCCCGACCGTCGCGCCTTGTCTCGCCTGTTGGCTGCGGCGGCCCTGATGACGGGGGTCGCGGCCTGCGGCACCGTGCTGATCAACACCTCCGGTTCGCTGACGCGCTACGACCGGCTCCAGCGCTCGGCGGCGACCGCCACCGAGGCGCGGCTGTACATCGACAAGCCGGCCGTCGCGCGTGCGCGCACCGTGCGCATCATTCCCACCGCGTTCCCGGCCGAGGTGGAGGGGTCCGCCCCGCTCTCGGCGGCTGACCGCCGGCTCATCGCCAATGCCGCCGACCGGGCGCTCTGCTACGATCTGTCCCTGCGCTACGACATCGTGACGAGCCGGGATGCGGACCTCACCGTCCGTGCCCAGGTGACGCGCGTCGAGCCCACCAATCTCATCGGCGCGGGCGGCACTATCGCGGGCTCGGCCGCCCTCACAGTGGCCTCGCAGGTCGGTGTCGGCTTCGCGGAGGGCATCGGCCGCATCCCGGTTCCCCGCCTGCCCATCGGCCTCGGCAGCCTCACCGTCGAGGCCGAGGCGCTCGACCGGCGCCACCAGCAGCGGGCCGCGATGGTCTGGGGCGGCGCGGCGAATTCCTTCACCAGCCAGCCGCGCTTCTCCGCATCCAGCGATCCCTACGATCTCGCGGGCGAGTTCGGGCAGGATTTCGGGTACTTCATGGCGCGCGGCGAGGATCCGTTCCTGGCCCCCAACACGCTGCCGACCTGGGACCGCATCCGCGTGACCATCCTCGGCGAGGCGCCCCTCGACCCGGATTGCGAAGCCTTCGGCCGGGCCCCCGGCATCGACGGGATCGCGGCGGATTACATCGGCCTGCCCCCGGAGTTCACCGACAAGGGGCCGGCTGTCCCGGCTCGCTGAGGCCGGCGCACCGTCGAGCCATGCACACAGTCTTACCGCGACGCGGCATCCTCGCATTGGCGTGGCCGCGTTTCGCGTGATAGGGGCACTTGCCAACCCGCTCCCCGCTGCGCGACCCGCGCCGCTCGTTCCAAGGACCGTTGGCACATGGCCCGACTCAGTTCCGCGTCGATCATCGAGGGCCTGACCTTCGACGACGTGCTGTTGAGGCCCGCCGCCTCTTCGGTGATGCCGACCGAGGTGAACATCGCCTCCCGGCTCACCCGCACCATCGCACTCCACATGCCCATCATGTCCTCAGCGATGGACACGGTGACGGAGGCGCCGATGGCCATCGCCATGGCCGCCATGGGCGGGCTCGGCGTCATCCACCGCAACCTCGAACCGCCGGAGCAGGCCGAGCAGGTCCGCCTCGTCAAGAAGTACGAGTCCGGCATGGTGATGAACCCCATCACCGTCCACCCCGACGAGACCCTGGCGGACGCCCTGGAGATCATGCGGGCGAACCGCATTTCCGGCATCCCGGTGGTCGAGCGCGGGCCGAACGGCAATCGCGGCAAGCTCGTCGGCATCCTCACCAACCGCGACGTGCGCTTCGCCACCGAGGCGAGCCAGCCGGTCTCCGAGTTGATGACCCGCGACCGGCTCATCACCGTCCGCGAGGGCACGACGCAGGACGAGGCCAAGCGCCTGCTGCACCAATTCCGCATCGAGAAGTTGCTCGTCGTCGACGACCATTACCGCTGCATCGGCCTGATCACGGTGAAGGACATCGAGAAGCGGGTCGCCTACCCGAACGCGGTGAAGGACGAGCAGGGCCGCCTGCGCGTCGCCGCCGCGACCACGACCGGCGACGGCGGCTTCGAGCGGGCCGAGCGCCTGATCGATGCCGGCTGCGACGTGATCGTGGTCGACACCGCCCACGGGCACTCGATCAAGGTGCTCGACAGCGTCCGCCGGGTGAAGCAGCTCTCCAACGCCGTGCAGGTGGTGGCCGGCAACGTGGCCACGCGCGAGGGCGCCCAGGCGCTGATCGATGCCGGCGCGGACGCCATCAAGGTCGGCATCGGGCCGGGCTCGATCTGCACGACCCGTATCGTCGCGGGCGTCGGCGTCCCGCAGCTGACCGCCCTGATGGAGGCCGTCGAGGCCGCGTCTGAGGCCGGCGTTCCGGTGATCGCCGATGGCGGCATCAAGTACTCGGGCGACCTCGCCAAGGCCATCGCGGCCGGCGCCTCGGTCGCCATGCTCGGCTCGCTGCTGGCGGGCACCGACGAGGCCCCCGGCGAGGTGTTCCTGCACCAGGGCCGCTCGTACAAGTCGTATCGCGGCATGGGCTCGGTGGGCGCCATGGCCCGCGGCTCGGCCGACCGCTACTTCCAGGCCGAGGTGAGCGACACGCACAAGCTCGTGCCGGAGGGCATCGAGGGCCAGGTCCCGTACAAGGGTCCCGTCGCCGCCGTCCTTCACCAACTTTCCGGCGGACTGCGTGCAGCCATGGGCTATGTCGGCGCCGCCACGGTGCCGGAGTTCCAGGAGCGGGCTCAGTTCATCCGCATCACCAATGCGGGCCTGCGTGAGAGCCACGTTCACGACGTGACGATCACGCGCGAGAGCCCGAACTATCCCTCGCGGACCTGACGAACGAAGGACGAAGCCGATGCGCACGCTGGTGGTCGGTGCTGGGGCGACGGGCGGTTACTACGGCGCGCGGCTCGCGGAGGCGGGCGCCGACATCACCTTCCTCGTCCGCCCAGCCCGGGCGGAGAAGCTGGCCTCGGAGGGCTTGAAGGTGTCGAGCCCCCTGGGGGACCTGCACCTTCGCGCGCCGCGCACCGTGACCGCTTCCGACCTCGCGCAGGCCGGCGCGTTCGACCTCGTGCTCCTGTCCTGCAAGGCCTACGATCTCGACGCGGCCATCGCCGACGTCGCCCCGGCGGTCGGTGAGGGCACCGCGATCCTGCCGGTGCTGAACGGCATGGCGCATCTCGACGCGCTGGATGCCCGGTTCGGCGCGGGGAGGGTGCTGGGCGGAAGCTGCGCCATCGCGGCGACCGTCACCCCCGACGGCACGGTCCGGCAGATGTCCGAACTGTCCAGCATCACCTACGGCGAGCGCGACGGCAGCACGTCCGACCGGATCGCGTCCATCGACGCGATGATGAAGGCCGCTTCGCCCAAGCTTCAGCCGCGCCTCTCCGACAGGATCCAGTTGGAGATGTGGGAGAAGTGGGTCTTCCTCGCGACGCTCGCGGCCGGAACGACCCTGATGCGCGCGGCGATCGGCGACATCGCCGCCGCGCCGGGCGGCAAGGCCTTCCTGACGGCCCTCCACGAGGAATGCACCGCCATCGCCACGGCGGCCGGCAACGCACCGCGCGAAAAGGTGGCATCGGGCGCACGGACGCAACTGACGGCCGAGGGCTCGACCTTCACGGCGTCGATGATGCGCGACATCGAGGGGAAGGGGCGCATCGAGGCCGACCACGTGATCGGCGACCTGATCGCCCGCGGCAGGGCGCAGGGCATCGCGACGCCGATGCTCGACCTCGCCTATACCGGCCTCAAGGCCTACGAGGCGCGCCGGGCGCGCGAGACCAAGCCGGCGTGAGGGACGGCGCCGAAGCGCCGCCCGCACAGGATCAGTAACGCGGCGGCGGCGGGGGCGGGTTGCCGTATTCGAGCTGCGTCTTGGCGTCGACGGGCCGGCGCGGGGGCGGCGTCAGGTCGGTGGCGGCCGGCGCCGTCGCGCAGGCGGCGAGCAGCGACGCGGCGAAGCCGAGCAGGACGATCCGACCGGCAATTCGGGTATGGGACGACATGGGCAGTGCAACTCCGGTGAAGGCTCGGACCCGACCGGGCCGCGAAGCACGACGGGCCACCCTGGCGCCAAAGCTTGGCCTTATCGTGACCACGGCAAAATCTCTTTCGTGACGCGGAGTTCGGGGCTATCGCCGTGGCAGACCCCCATCCGCACCCATCGACCCGAGGAGTGAGCCCCTGACCCCCGCCGCACGCTGCGCTGCCGCCATCGAGGTGCTGGCCGACATCACCGAGCGCCGCCGTCCGGCCGCCGACGCCCTCAAGGATTGGGGCCTCGCCCACCGCTTCGCCGGCTCCGGTGATCGCGCGGGCATCGCGAGCCTCGTCTACGACGCCCTCCGCCGCCGGGCTTCGGCCTGTTGGATCATGGAGTCCGACACGCCGCGCGCCATCGTCATCGGTTCGCTGCGCCTGCAGCAGGGTCTCGCCGCGCCGTCCATCGCGTCCCTGTTCTCGGGTGAGGGCTACGCTCCCTCGGCTCTCACCGCCGAGGAGCGGGCGCGCATCGAGACCGCCACCCTGGACGACGCCCCGCCTGAGATCGCCGGCGACGCCCCTGCCTTCGTTTTGCCCGAGCTCGAAGCAGCATTGGGTGACGATCTTATCCCGGAACTGCGGGCGCTTGCCCGCCGCGCGCCCCTCGACCTCCGGGTGAATGCCCTGCGCGGCCCGCGCGAGGCCATTCTTCCCGCTCTCGAAGGCTACGGCGCCGTTCCGACCCCGCATTCGCGCCAGGGTCTTCGGATCCCGGTCGGCGCCGATGGGCGCGGCCCGGCGCTCCACGTGGAGGCCGAGTTTCTCGAAGGCTGGTACGAGATCCAGGACGAGGGCTCGCAGCTCGCGGCCGAAATCGCCGGGGCGAAGCCGGGCGAGACCATCGTGGATCTCTGCGCCGGAGGCGGCGGCAAGACATTGGCGCTCGCCGCCGCGATCGGCAATGCCGGCCGCCTCATCGCCACGGATGGGGATCCGCGCCGCCTCGCCCCGATCCACGAGCGCCTGCGCCGCTCGGGTGCCCAGGCCGAGGTGCGCACTCCCCGTGGCGGCAAGCAGCGCGCGGACGTGCTCGCCGACCTCGACGGCACGGTGGACCGCGTGCTGGTGGACGCGCCCTGCACCGGATCGGGCACGTGGCGCCGCAACCCGGATGCCAAATGGCGCCTGCGTCCCGGCAGCCTCGCGACCCGCCACGCCGAGCAGGCGACGGTGCTGGACCGCGCGGCGGCCCTCGTGCGCCCGGGGGGGCGCATCGTCTATATCACCTGCTCGCTCTTCCCCTCGGAGAACGATGCGGCCGTCGCCGCCCTGCTGTCGCGGCAGGGCAGGGCCATCGTGCCCGTCCCCCACGCCGAGTTGCTGGCGACGGCCCCGGCTTCGCTCGGCGATGCGGTCCGCCGCACGCGCCACGGCGTTCAGATGACGCCCCTGCGCACGGGCACGGACGGCTTCTACGTCGCCGCCCTCGAACGGCGCCATTGAGCTTTCAGCACAGGATCGACCGCCGATGGCGATGAGGACGAGCTACGTGGTGCAGCCGTTCGAGCTGCACCGCAAACGCCTGCGGCCGGCACGGCAGGAGGCGTCTCAGACAGAGAGCGGCGCCCTCAAGAAGGCCGAGAACCTGGCGAAACGCGTGCCCGGTGCGACGGCGCTCAAGATCGTCGCCGACGATGAGACCGGGGAACTGGAAAGCGTGACGATCCTCGGCCAATGGGGCGAGATACCCGACGACTTCGCCGAGAGCCTGCAGGGCTGAGCGCGGCGCGGCAGCGTTCGACGATGCGCGCGGCGCTGGCGGAAGGGGTGAGATTCGAACTCACGGTGGAGTTGCCCCCACGGCGGTTTTCAAGACCGCTGCCTTAAACCACTCGGCCACCCTTCCCGACGCAGGCGCGCCGATCTACGGCCGCGCCGGACGCTCCGTCAACCGTTCCGGCGGCGAAGGGGAAGTTGCAAACAGCGCTTGCCAAGTTCGGCGCGAGCCACTAGAAGCGCGTCAACCCCGGCGCGCAACGCTCGCTGCCGCGGTTCAGGCGCCCGTAGCTCAGCTGGATAGAGCACCAGACTACGAATCTGGGGGTCAGAGGTTCGAATCCTTTCGGGCGCGCCATCATACTTCCTAATCAGCAGTAGACACTCCAAGAGCTTTACTGCTCGCGCCTCGCGCGTGCCTCGGCACTGCTACAGGTGCTTAAGTCCGAAGCTTTCCAACAGCGGCAACAACTCGTCCCGTGCCCTGAGCCGGTGATCGTGAAGGCGATCATGGGCCGCCGCCGCGTCGCCCCGGTGGATCGCTGCGATGAGGGCCCGGTGCTCGGCGACCGAGGCCCCGAGTTCGCGACGCAACTTCAGCGTCAGCATCCGCGCCCGGTGCGATTGGTCGTTGATGGTCTGGATGATCCGGGTCATCCGGCCGTTGCCGGCGCGCTCCACCAGCGTGCGGTGGAACAGTGCGTCGGCTTGGCCCCAGGCCGGAAGGTCGCCGGCCTGCCATGCCGTGTCCATCGTGTCCGTGTGCGCGGCGAGTTCGGCCGCCACGGTGTCGCGCTCCGCAGCGGGGAGGGCGGCCAGCAGCTCGGCGGCACGGCCCTCAATGGCGACGATCACGTCGTAGATCTCACGCATGTCCTCGGGCGCCAGCGCGCAGATCAGGACACCCTTGCGCGATAGGACGCGAACCAAACCCTCTTCCTGAAGGCGAATGACAGCCTCGTGGACCGGCGTGCGACTCATGCCCAGACGGTCGGCGATCTCCTGCTCGGAGGCCTGGTAACCGGGCGCGAAACTCGAATCCTGGATCGCCGTCTTCATCGCGGCGTAGGCGTCGTTCACCATCGACGGACGGCGATCAACCTCCCGTACCGTCACAGCTTTCGCGGCTCCGCGTCTCGTCGCCATCCGGCCCCCGCATGATGGCACCGTCGTACCAACTTCCATGCAAGGTGCAATGCAGGATTGACAGCGACCCATCCAACGCGTCAGTAAACGCCAACTTGCATGCAAGCTGGCGCACGAAGACCGGCAGGCGGGGTCGCTTGGAGGAAACGATGGACAGCTCGCTCGAGCGGGCGACCATGCGCAGGGTCGCGTGGCGCCTGATCCCTTTCATATGCCTTCTTTACTTCATCGCTTTCATCGACCGCGTGAATATCGGCTTCGCGGCCCTGACGATGAACAAGGATCTCGGCTTAACCTCAGCCGTCTTCGGCTTCGGCGCCGGCGTCTTTTTCTTCGGCTACTTCCTGTTCGAAATCCCGTCGAACATGATACTCGACAAGGTTGGCGCGCGACTGTGGATCGCGCGGGTGATGATCAGCTGGGGGCTGATCTCGGCGGCCTTCGCGTTCATCAAAGGTGAGTACAGTTTCTACATCCTCCGCTTTCTGCTCGGTGCGGCCGAAGCGGGTTTCTTCCCCGGCATCATTCTCTACCTCAGCTACTGGTTTCCGGCCCGGTACCGGGCAGCGGTGGTCTCGCTGTTCATGGCGGCGGCGCCGATTTCCGTCGTCCTCGGTTCGCCGCTCTCCAGCGCGCTCCTCGAATTGGAGGGCGTGATGGGTCTGCACGGCTGGCAGTGGATGTTCCTCGTGGAGGCGGTGCCCGCCGTGCTGCTCGGCATCGTCGTGCTGTTCTTCCTCACCGACCGGCCGGAAAAGGCGACGTGGCTCGCCCCCGACCAGCGCGACTGGCTCGTCGCCGAGATGAAGGCCGAGAGTGACGCGCGAGGGAGCGTTGCCAAGCACGGCATCCTCGCGGGGATGGCCGATCTGCGAGTGCTTGCCCTGGCGCTCGTGTATTTCGGGACCTCGGCCGGGCTCTACACCCTCGGCATCTGGGCGCCGCAGATCATCCGGGGATTCGGCCTGTCGACCATGGCCGTGGGCTTCCTCAACGCCGTGCCACCGACCATTGCCGTGGTGGCGATGATCCTATGGGCGCGCCATTCCGACCGGACGGGCGAGCGCACATGGCACGTCGTCATCGCCTGCCTCGTGGCGGCGGCCGGGTTGATGCTCGCCGGGGCGGCCTCCTCCGTCGTCGCGGTGATCGCCGCCCTCAGCCTCGTTAATATCGGGATCAGTGCGGCCAAGCCCCCGCTCTGGGCCATGCCGACGATGTTCCTCTCGGGCTCGGCGGCGGCGGTCGGCATCGCGACCATCAACGCCATCGGCAACCTCGGCGGCTTCGTCGGACCCTGGGTGATCGGCTGGATCAAGGACAGCACCGGCAGCTTCGCCGGCGGCCTCCTGTTCGTCGCCGCGCTCCTCGTGCTCTCGGCGGTGCTCAGCCTCGTCGTCGCCCGGCTCGGGCGGCGTCCTGAACCGGCCGGCGCCATCGCCCGCTGACCTTTCCTCATGACCTTCGGAGAGACACCATGAAGACCTACAGGATCGCCGCCATTCCCGCCGACGGCATCGGCATCGAGGTCATCGCCGCCGGCATCGAGGTGCTGAACGCGCTGGCCGGGAAGACCGGCAGCTTCGGCTTCCAATTCGATCACTTCGACTGGGGCTCGGACTATTACAAGAAGCACGGCATGATGATGCCCGCCGATGGCCGAGACCAGATCCGCCACCACGATGCGATCTTCTTCGGCGCGGTCGGTGCGCCGGACGTGCCGGACCATATCAGCCTGTGGGGCCTGCGCCTCGCGATCTGCCAGCCGTTCGACCAATACGCCAACGTCCGCCCGACGCGGATCCTGCCCGGCATCACCAGCCCGCTGCGCCACGTCTCGGGGCCGGAACTCGATTGGGTGATCGTCCGCGAGAACTCCGAGGGCGAGTATGCCGGCGTCGGCGGGCGGGTGCATCAGGGCCATCCGAACGAGGTCGCCACCGACGTCTCGATGATGACCCGCTCCGGCGTCGAGCGGATTATCCGCTACGCCTTCGAGCTGGCGCGCTCGCGCCCGCGCAAGCTCCTCACCGTCGTCACCAAGTCGAACGCCCAGCGCCATGCCATGGTGATGTGGGATGAGATCGCCGCCGAGGTCGCCGCCGGTTATCCCGACGTGACCTGGGACAAGATGCTGGTCGACGCGATGACCATGCGGATGACGATGAAGCCGCAGACGCTGGACACCATCGTCGCCACGAACCTGCACGCGGACATCCTGTCCGACCTCGCGGCGGCGCTCGCCGGCTCGCTGGGCATCGCGCCGACGGCCAACATCAACCCGGAGCGGACCTATCCGTCGATGTTCGAGCCGATCCACGGCTCGGCCTTCGATATCACCGGCAAGGGCATCGCCAACCCAGTGGCGACCTTCTGGACCGCCTGCCAGATGCTCGAACACCTGGGCGAGAAGCCCGCCGCCGACCGGCTGATGCGCGCGGTGGAGCGCGTCACCGCCGATCCGAGCCTGCACACGCCGGACCTCGGCGGCAACGCGACAACCCGGCAGGTGACGGATGCGGTGATCGCCGCAATCGAGGGCGACAACGAGTAAGACCGGCATCGCCGGTTTCCCTGCGGCGCCGGGCGGTGGCATCATCGCCCGGCGGAACATCCGCACAGACGAGCGATTCTCCGTGCGATCCGATCCCTCTCTGCGAGGCCGCCATGCGCCGACACCGCTACGCCAAGATCGTCGCCACCGTCGGGCCGGCGAGCCATTCGCCGGAGATGCTGAAGGCCCTGTTCCTGGCGGGTGTCGACACGTTCCGGCTGAATTTCAGCCATGGCTCGCAGGACGATCACGCCAGGGTCCACGCCGCCATCCGCGCCCTGGAGGACGAGGTCGGGCGGCCCATCGGCATCCTGCAGGATCTGCAGGGACCGAAGATCCGCGTCGGCACGGTGCGGGACGGGCGGCTCGATCTCGTCGCGGGGGAACGGGTTCGCTTCGTCCTCGATGGGTCCGAGGGCGGCAAGGACGCGATCCCCCTGCGCCACCCCGAAATCTTCGCCGCCGTGGTGCCGGGCCAGGACCTCCTGATCGATGACGGCCGGGTCCGGGTGCGCGTGGTCGGGCTCGAATCCGACGCGATCGAGGCCGAGGTGATCACGGCCGGGACGATCTCCAACCGCAAGGGCGTGAACCTGCCGGGCACGCTGCTTGATGTCTCGCCGCTGACGGCCAAGGACCGTGCCGACCTCGCCTTCGGCCTGGAACTCGGTGTCGACTGGGTGGCGCTGTCCTTCGTGCAGAAGCCGTCGGATGTAATCGAGGCACGCGGCCTCATCGGCGACCGCGCCGGACTGATGACCAAGGTCGAGAAACCCCAGGCGCTGGAGCGGATCGACGACATCATCCGCCTGTCGGACGCGGTGATGGTGGCGCGCGGGGATCTCGGCGTCGAGATCCCGCACGAGGACGTCCCCGGCCGCCAGAAGGAGCTGATCCGTGCCTGCCGCCTTCAGGTGAAGCCGGTCGTGGTGGCGACGCAGATGCTCGATTCGATGGTCAACGCTCCCGCCCCGACGCGCGCGGAGGCCTCCGACGTCGCCACCGCCATCTATGACGGCGCGGACGCGGTGATGCTGTCGGCCGAGTCGGCCACGGGGCGCTACCCCGTCGAGGCCGTTGGGATGATGGACCGCATCATCCGCTCGGTGGAGCGGCACAAGCTCTACCACTCGATCATCGCCGCTTCTGAGCCGGGGGAGGAGGAGACCCCGCCCCACGCCGTGGCCACCGCCACCGCGACCCTCGCAGAGGCCGTTCACGCCGCCGCCATCGTCGCCTTCACGTCGAGCGGCACCACCGCCGCTCGCGTCGCCCGCAAGCGCCCGGCCGTGCCGATCCTGGCGCTGACGCCGGACCTGAACACCTCGCGGCGCCTCAGCCTGCTCTGGGGGGCCCACAGCGTGCGCACGGACGATGTCGATTCCTACGAGGAGATGACCGCCGCCGCCTGCCGCCACGCGCAGGACGAGGGCTTCGCCAAGCCCCACGACATCATTGTCACCGCCGCCGGCATCCCGTTCCACACCACGGGCAACACCAACAACATCCGGGTCATCCAGATCTGAGGCGGCCCTCGCTCCCTCACCGTCATTGCGAGCGGAGCGAAGCAATCCAGGGATACGCCACATTCGGAAATGGCCCGCCGGCCCTGGATTGCTTCGCTGCCTCTCGCAAAGACGGTTGAGCGGACGATTCCGATCAAACCGAAACCGCTCCAAGCGTGCGAATCCGCACGGGAAATAGGCGCCGGCTGTTGGCGGAAGAGGCAGCGCTGCCCACTTCAGGGTCATAATGAGCGTCCGCCATGCGGCGGCGCCGGAAACTACCTCGGGATGCCCGCCATGTCCGTCCGTCTTCTCGCCGGGGCCGCTCTCGGCCTCCTCGTGTCCACCACCGCTTTCGCGCAGAGCTACACCGCCCCCGCCGGCACTCCTGCCGTCACCGCCCCCGGCGGTCTCGAAGGCCGCGCCGTTGGCCCGAACCTGTATGATGGCCGCAATGTCGGCCGGGCGGGCGTGGTGTTCGGCGACGAGGATGGCGTCGCCACCACCGGCTCGATCCGCCACCACGCGGCGCCGTACGGGTCTTACCGCGTCCGCTGATCGCCAGTCGCCCCGAGGAGCCGCGAGACCGTCGCGGCGCCCCGGCGCACATGCTCCCCGATCTCGCGCACCTTGTCGTCGGACAGCCGGTGCGTGGGGCCGGACACTGAAATACCCGCCACCGCCTCGCCATGGACGTTGAGGATCGGCGCGGCGACGCAACGCATGCCGGTCGTGCGCTCCTCGTCGTCGATCGCGTAGCCCCTCGCGCGGGTGGCTTCGATGTCCTCGGTGAGCAGGGCGAGCGATCCAATCGTCTTCGATGTGAAGCGTTCGAACTCCCGGCCCCGGAAGAGGCGCTCGATCCGTTTTGGGTCGAAGGTGCTGAGGAGGGCCTTGCCGATTCCCGACGCATGCAGCGGCGAGAGAGAGCCCGGCGGGAAGAACGCGCGGATCGTTTCGTGCGTCTCGACCTGGCTGACGAACAGCACGTTCCCGTCCTTCTCGACGCCGAGATTGGACGTTTCACCCGTCTCCTGCATCAGCGTCCACATGGCCGAGCGGCTACGTTCCACCACGTTGCCGCGACGCAGGAAGGCCGCGCCGAGGCGGTAGGCCTCCGCGCCCACATGCCATTCCTGCTTGTCGGCGGTGATCTCCACGAAGGCGCGTCGTTCGAGGGTTGCCAGCACCCGGTGCATCGTCGCGACCGATTGCCCGAGCTTGCCCGCCAGTTCCGAGAGCGTCAGACCGTCCCCGTCCGCCAGCACTTCGAGTACATCGAGGGCGCGGTCGAGGGCCTGGATCGTGCCCGTTGGCTTTGCCCCGCCGAATCCTTTCGGCCGCCCGCGCCGACGATTTCCCGCCTCCATCCGCCCCTCCCGCATCTGCACTGTGCGGAATTAGGGTGGAAAAATTTTTCAATCAACGGAAAAAGATAAGTTGCTGTCATCACGCGGCTTTCGTCGCCGATAGCGCAAATGAAAAACTTTTTCAAAAAAATATCAAAGTCGGGCCGGTGGTGCTACTTTCCAAGGCAACGGAGGAGATCGCCCGACCATGTTTGCGCAGAACCCAGTCTTCATTCCCGGCCCGACCAACATGCCGGAAGTCCTCCGCCGCGCGGCGGACATGCCGACACTCGATCATCGCTCGTCGCTGTTCGGGGAGATCCTTCAGCCGGCCCTCGCCGGCGTGAAGGCCGTGCTGAAATCCGCCGAGGCGCAGGTCTTCGTGTTTCCCTCCACCGCGACCGGCGGCTGGGAGACGGCGCTCGCGAACACCCTTAGCGAAGGCGATACGGTGCTCGCCGCCCGCTACGGCATGTTCAGCCATCGCTGGATCGACATGGCCCGCCGCCACCGCCTCGATGTCCGCGTCATCGAGGCGCCCTGGGGCGAGGGCCTGCCGGCAGACCGTTTCGCGGAAGCCCTCGCCGCCGACAAGGAGCACGCGATCAGGGCGGTGCTCGTCACCCACAACGAGACCGCGACGGGCGTGAAGTCGGATGTCGCCGCCGTGCGCCGCGCCCTCGACGCCACCGGGCACCCGGCGCTGCTGCTCGTGGACGGGGTCAGCTCCATCGCCTCCATGGATTTCCGCATGGACGAGTGGGGCGTCGACGTCGCCGTCACCGGCTCGCAGAAGGGCTTCATGCTTCCCGCCGGCCTCGCCATCGTCGGCTTCTCGCCGAAGGCCATGGACGCCGTGACCCGCGCCGACCTGCCCCGGACCTATTTCGACATCCGCGACATGGCGAAGGGCTACGCGAACAACGCCTACCCCTACACCCCGGCCGTCGGCCTGCTGAACGGGCTGAAGCTCTCCACGGAGCTTCTGCTCGCCGAGGGCCTTGAGAACGTCTTCGCCCGCCACCGCCGCATCGCGGACGGCATCCGCGCGGCGGTCGCCGCCTGGGGGATGCCCCTCTGCGCCGCCCACCCGGATCTCTATTCCGACACGGTGAGCGCCATCCGCACGCCGGAGGGCTTCGATGCCACGCAGATCGTCACCCATGCCGCCAAGAAGTACGACGTCGCCTTCGGCGTCGGCCTCGGAGAGGTGGCGGGCAAGGTGTTCCGCATCGGCCATCTCGGCAGCCTTACGGACGTGATGGCGCTCTCCGGCATCGCCGCCGCCGAGATGGCGATGGCCGATTGCGGGCTGCGCATCGAGCTCGGCTCCGGTGTGGCGGCGGCCCAGGCGGTCTATCGCGGCGAGGCCTCGGCCTCCCTGCGGGCGGCGGCGTGAGGGAGGCGGGCAGGATGGTCACTCCCTCCCTCGACGATGTGCTCGCCGCGCACGAGCGCATCCGGCCGTACATTCATCTCACCCCGGTCCTGACTTCGCGGATCATCGACGAGGCGGCCGGTGCCTCGCTGTTCTTCAAGTGCGAGAACCTGCAGAAGGCCGGTGCGTTCAAGGCACGGGGCGCCTCCAACGCCGTGTTCAGCCTCACCGAGGCGCAGGCGGCGAAGGGCGTGGCGACCCATTCCTCGGGCAACCACGGCACCTGCCTGTCCTACGCCGCGAGCCGGCGCGGCATCCCGTGCACGGTGGTGATGCCCCGCACCGCACCGCAGGCGAAGAAGGACGCCGTGCGCGGCTATGGCGGGCGCGTGGTGGAATGCGAGCCCTCCACCTCGTCCCGCGAGGCGGTGTTCGCGGAGGTCGTCGCGGAGACCGGCGCCGAGTTCGTCCACCCTTACAACGACCCGCGCGTCATCGCGGGGCAGGCGACCTGCGCGCGGGAGCTGATCGAGCAGGTCGAGGATCTCGATGCGGTGATCGCCCCCATCGGCGGCGGCGGAATGGTGTCGGGCACCTGCCTGACGCTGGCGGGCCTCGCGCCGCATATCGCGGTCTACGCCGCCGAGCCGGAGCAGGCGGACGACGCCCATCGCAGCCTGAAGGCGGGCCATATCATCGCCGACGATGCCCCCGTGACGGTGGCGGACGGGTTGAAGGTGCCGCTCAAGGATCTCACGTGGCACTTCGTGCGCAACCACGTCGAGGATATCCTCACCGTGTCGGAGGCCGAGATCGTCGCGGCCATGCAGCTGATCTGGAAGCGGCTGAAGATCGTCATGGAGCCGTCGAGCGCGGTGGCGCTGGCGGCTGTGCTCAAGAACCGAACCGTCTTCGCCGGCAAGCGCGTCGGCGTGATCATTACCGGCGGCAACGTCGATCTCGACAAGCTGCCTTGGCAATAAGGGGAAAGACGCCATGAACGCCCACACCCGTATCGATGAACTCGAAGTCGGCTACGACGTGCCCGCGCTGCCCGGCATGCGCGAGGACGAGATCCAGACCCCGTGCCTGATCCTCGATCTCGACGCGCTCGAATCCAACATCCGCAAGATGGGCGATTACGCCAAGGCGCACGGTATGCGCCACCGCGCCCACGGCAAGATGCACAAGTCGGTGGATGTGCTGAAGCTCCAGCAGGAATTGGGCGGCGCCTGCGGCGTCTGCTGCCAGAAGGTCTCGGAGGCGGAAGTCTTCGCCCGCGCCGGCATCAAGGACATCTTGGTCTCGAACCAGGTGCGCGATCCGGCCAAGATCGATCGGCTGGCCCGCCTGCCGCGCTTCGGCGCGCGGATCATCGTCTGCCTCGATGATGTCGCCAACGTCGCCGACCTCTCGGCCGCCGCGCAGAAGCACGGCACGCAGCTCGATTGCTTCGTCGAGATCGATTGTGGCGCGGGCCGCTGCGGGGTGAAGACGACGCCGGAGGTGGTGGCCATCGCCAAGGCGGTCGCCGCCGCGCCGAACCTGCGCTTCGCCGGCATCCAGGCCTATCAGGGCGCCATGCAGCACATCGACGGGTTCGCGGAGCGCCGCGCGAAGCTCGACGCCGCGATCGCCCAGGTGAAGGACGCCGTCGAGGGGCTGAAGCGCGAGGGGCTGGAGCCCGAACTCGTGAGCGGCGGCGGCACCGGCAGCTACCAGTTCGAGAGCGGATCGGGCGTCTACAACGAGCTGCAATGCGGCAGCTACGCCTTCATGGACGCCGATTACGGCCGCATCCTCGATGAGGACGGCAAGCGCATCGATGCGGGCGAGTGGAAGAACGCCCTGTTCATCCTCACCAGCGTGATGAGCCACGCCAAGGCCGACAAGGCGATCTGCGATGCCGGCCTGAAGGCGCAATCGGTCGATTCCGGCCTGCCCTTCATCTACGGGCGCGACGACGTGAAATACATCAAATGCTCCGACGAGCACGGGGTGATCGAGGATGCGCAGGGCAAGCTGAAGGTCAACGACAAGCTGCGCCTCGTGCCGGGCCATTGCGACCCGACCTGCAACGTCCACGATTGGTATGTCGGCGTCCGCAACGGCAAGGTTGAGACGCTGTGGCCGGTCTCGGCGCGCGGCAAGGCCTATTGAGGCGGGTGAGGCAGCGATGATCATCGTCCCCGAGAACCGGATCGACGGCCTTCTCACCGAAGCGGAGTGCTTCGACGCGGTGGAGAAGGTCTTCGCGTCGATGGCCCGGCGTACGGCCGGCAACTTCCCCGTGGTGCGCGAGGCCATCGGCCATGCCGATGCGCTCTACGGCTTCAAGTCCGGCTTCGACCGGGAGAGCTTGGCGCTCGGCCTCAAGGCCGGGGGCTTCTGGCCGGGCAACGCCGCGAAGGGTCTCACCAACCATCAATCGACGGTGTTCCTGTTCGACGCGGATACCGGCCGCTGCCGGGCGGTGGTGGGGGGCAACCTCCTCACTGCGCTCCGCACGGCGGCGGCCTCCGCGATCTCGATCCGCCATCTCGCGCGCAAGGACGCGCGGGTGCTCGGCATGATCGGCGCCGGCCACCAATCCGCGTTCCAGTTGCGCGCCGCCCTGGCGCAGCGCCCGTTCGAGCGGGTGCTGGCCTGGAACCTCCACCCCGGCATGTTCGGGCGGATGGAGGCGGTGGCGAAGGAGCACGGCGTGCCGTTCGAGGCAGTGGAGCTCGACCGACTCGGGGCCGAAGCGGACGTGATCGTGACGATCACCTCCTCCTTCGCGCCGATCCTGAAGGCATCGCAGGTGAAGCCGGGCACCCATGTGGCGTGCATGGGCACCGACACGAAGGGCAAGCAGGAGGTCGAGGCCGAACTCCTCGCCGCCGCGACGGTGTTCACCGACGAGGTGGCGCAATCGATCGGCATCGGCGAGGCGCAGCACGCGGTAGCGAAGGGATTGATCGCGCCGGATTCTATCGTGGAGATCGGCGCGGTGATCAATGGCGACCATCCCGGCCGCACCTCGGACGCGGAGATCACCCTGTTCGACGGCACGGGCGTCGGCCTTCAGGACCTCGCCGTCGCCTCGGCGGCCGTGGACCTCGCCGTGGCGAAGGGACTGGCGATCGAGGTGGAGTTTTAAGAAAAGACGCGCTTTCCCCTCTCCCCGCTCGCGGGGAGAGGCCCGTTTGCACCTCGTCGTGCAAACGGGGAGCGAAGGCGGAGCCGTCGCGAAGGTGAGGGGGCGTGCCGAGGGTGTCTCCTCCGGCACGCCCCCTCACCGTCGGCTGCCGCCTCGCTCCGGCGACGGCAAGGTCGCCGGAGCCCTCTCCCCGCTCGCGGGGAGAGGGGATGCGCTCTCAGAACACGTGAAAGGCGAAGCCGGCCAGGAAGCTCTTCTCTTCCGTACCCTTGAACGTCGCTGTCTCGACATTGCCGAACTTGTTCAGCCAGTACTGGAAGCCGATGAACATATCGACTTTGTTCGGCTGGTCATAGACCAGCTTGCCGAGGTCGAGAACGAGGTTCGTGCGCGACAGGAATTCCAGCCCCCGCTTCGGGTTGAAGGCGAAGTCCGCCACGTTTTGCACGCCCCGGCCCTTCGGCAGGACGATGTTGTTGAACCCCGTCACGCTCAGCGGCAACCCGGTGAACGTCAGCGGGAAGTTGTAGACCACTTCGAATTCGGGAACGACGTCGAAGCTCTGGTCGCGATCCGGCTGCACGTTGAAGCCGTTGCGGTTCCACTCCTTGTAGGCGTGGACCGACAGGTTGAGGAACCCGGCCGGCACGTCGAAGGCGAAGTTCAGGCCGCCGACCACGTCGCGCTTCTTCGAGCCGAAGGCGTCGTTCTGCGAGTTGGCGTCGAAGCCGAAGGCCAGCGACACGTCCTTGACGAGGCCGGGGATGGCGAAGGCCTTGGTGTTGGTGAGCGCGTTCAGGCTGAGCGTGCCGCGATAGAGGCCGTAGGCTTCGGTGTTGCCGTAGTCCTGGAAGAACGGGTTGCCGATGGTGCCGGGTGGGTTGGTGGTGCCGGCGGGGAATTGCGAGCCCGACTTCAGGATGTCGAGGGAGAAGAAGTTGGTGCCGTAGGCCCAGGCATCGGCATGGGAGATGTTGAGGATCTGCTTCGGCGCCTCGCGGGAGACGAAGCTGCCGTCGCCGCGCTGGATCTGCACGCCGGGAGAGACGGTGGGGAATTGGTAGCGGTAGCCGACCTGCGTGTCGGCGAAGAGGAAGAACGGCGCCTCCACCGGCGCCGCCTCCGTCTTGACCGTGGCGATGTCGGCGGCCTGCGCCCCGCACGCCATCCCGAACGGCAGCAGCGCCGCCGCGACTCGACCGAGTGTGTTCATGTCCGCCCCCAATTCCGATCCGGCCGCCTTCAGTTCGAAGCGTCGGCCCTGTGTCCCGCGCGCAGCCGCGCCACCTCGTCCGGCGAGACGGCCTTGTCCTGCCCGCCCCATTGCGCCCGCATCCACGTGGCGAGGTCGGCGAGCGCCGCGTCGTCGAGGAGCGTCGCGAAGCCCGGCATCGCCTCCATCCGCTCGTTGTCGGGGAAGCGCTGCGCCGGCAGCCCGTGCAGCGTCGCCCGGATCAGGCCGCTCGCGCCGGAGACCCGCATCAGCGCGTTGCTGCGCAGGGGCACCGAGACGTGGGGAATGCCCTCGCCGGCATGGCCGTGGCACCCGGCGCAGAGCCCATCGTAGCTGGCGCTCGCCCGCATCGCGACCGCCTGAGGCACCGCCACGGGGGCAGGGGCGGCGGGGCGCTCCGGCTCGGCGGGGAGGGCGTCGCGGTCGAAGAGATAGGCTGACAGGGCGGTGAGGTCCGCCTCGTCCATGTGCTGCGTCGAGTAATGCACGACGTCGAACATCTGGTGCGTGGCGCCGCCCTGGGCCGAGAGGCCCTTGGCCATGAACCGCGTCAGGCTGTGCGGGTCGAAGCCCATCCGGCGCAGGCCGGCGGGGGTGATGTCCGGCGCCTCGACCCCCTCGATCGCCGCGCCCTGGAGCGCCGCATCGGAGCGCATCGCCTGCAGCGCGTTGCGCGGCGTATGGCATTCGCCGCAATGGCCGAGGGCGTCGGCGACGTATTGCCCCCGGTTCCAGAGGTCCGACCGCTTCGGGTCCGGCGTCACGACCTGCGCGGGCAGGTTGAGGACATTCCAGCCGGCCAGCGTCCAGCGCTGATCGAAGGGGAAGGCGAGGGTGTTCGCCCTGTTCGCAACCGCGACCGGCGGGCGGCTCATCATGTAGGCGTAGAGGGCGTCCACGTCGTCGGGCGAGAGGCCCCGGTACGACGTGTAGGGCATGGCCGGGTAGAGGTGGCGCCCGCCCGGCGCGATGCCGTCGCGCAGCGCCCGGTGGAAGTCGGCCCGGCTGTATCCGCCGATGCCCTCCGCGCTCGGTGTGATGTTGGTGGCGAAGATCGTCCCGAAGGGCGTCTCCAGCGGCAGGCCCCCGGCATAGGGGGCGCCGCCGCGCGCGGTGTGGCAGGCGAAGCAATCGGCGGCGGCGGCGACCTTCGCCCCCCGCGGGGCGAGGGCGCGCATCGCCTCTTGCGTGAGCGGGGTCTCGACCTCGCGCGAGACGGCGCTGCGTTCGAGCACGCCCGAAGCCACGAGGGCGGCCCCGACGAGGGCGCTCGCCACGAGGGCGGCGCCGAGGCGCTTGGCGGGGAGGGAGCGGGGGAGCGTCGGCATGGCGGTGCTCAGGCCGTCGTGAGGCCGGGGGTCGCCAGCACGAGGTCGCGCACGGCCTGGTGGTAGCGCACGTATCCGGTGCAGCGGCAGATGTGCGGGTCGAGCGCTTCGGTGACGACGCGCTCGACCTCGTCGCGGCGGACGGGCTTCCGCTTCAGCCGCTCGACCAGCACGCTCGCCCCGGTGACGAAGCCCGGCGTGCAGTAGCCGCACTGGAAGGCGAAGTTCTCGATGAACGCCGTCTGGACCGGCGACAGCACGAGGGACCCGTCCGGCGCCGTGTGGGCTTGGCCCTCGACGGTGCGGACACTGCGGCCCTCGAACCAATGCGCCCCGGTGATGCAGGAGCGCATCTCGCGCGGGCCGGCCTCTTCCTCCACCATCACCGTGCAGGCGTGGCAGATGCCCTGGCCGCAGCCCATGCGGCTGCCGGTGAGGCCGAGCCATTCGTGCAGGACGTCGAGGAGGCTCGTCCCCACGGGGACGGGGAGGGGGCCGACCATCTCGCCATTCACGCGGAGCGTCAGGTCGCGGGTCTCGATTGCGGCGCTCATGCCAGTGCCTCGCGGATGCGCTCGGGCCGGATGGGGAGTTCGTGGAAGCGGTGGCCGATGGCGTGGGCCACGGCGTTGGCCAGCGCCGGGACGACGGCGATCATCACCACCTCGGCGATGCCCTTGGGCGGGTCCGTCTCCGAGAGCGGCGGAAGAATCTCCACCGTCTGGTTCCACAGGGCCACGTCGCGGGCGCGGGGCAGCTCGTAGCGGTTCCAGTTCCAGGTGCCGTCGCCGGGGCCGTCCTCGTAGAGGGGCAGCACCTCCTTCAGCGCGTGGCCGATGCCCATGGCAAGCCCGCCCTGCACCTGCCCCGAGACCAGTTCGGGCACGATCTGCCGGCCGCATTCGAGGATCGAATGGTGCGAGAGGATCGTGACCTCGCCGCTGCCGGTATCTACTGCGACCTCCGCCAGCGTCGCCATGGGCGAGTAGTAGGTGGTGCCGACGTTGTTGCGCTGGGTCGGCGGGTAGAAGACCGCCGCGCGGGGCAGGAAGTGCCAGCCGGCGGTGCTCATCAGCGCCTTGCGCTCGGGCGCCGCGCCCGCGCCGTAGCGAAGCGAAAGGGCGTCGATGGGCAACCGCGTGCGGCCCGCATCCGGCAGGTCGAACTCGGCTTCGGCCCATTGCCAGCGATTGAAGGTGTGCAGCGTGACGCCGACCGGCAGGCCGAGCCGGTGGGCCTCGGCCGCGACCTCGGCCAGCGACAGCGCCGGCAGGCCGCCGCCGAGCACCTTACCGTCCGCGAGGCGCAGCGAGTCGCGGGTCAGCTCGTTGTACGAGGCGAGCGCTCCGCCCTTGCCGCCCCGCGCCCACAGGGAGCGCGCGGCGGGCCAGATCGCGTGATCGGCCAGGAAGCGCGCCGCCGTGCGGGTGGCATGGCCGAGGTAATAGGCCGAGTTCGTCGCGCTCATCGGCGAGGTGAAGCGGGGCACCCAGCGGGGGTCCTGCGCCCGCTTGTCTTCCTCGGCCTGGGGCGTGGTGTAGGGCTGATCGGTGGTGTGGAGCGGCATCTCCGGCCAGCGGACCACGCCGAACTCCGTCCGCGCGGGCACGCGGCCGAGGATGTCGCCCACCATCGCCGCCTGCGAGGTGGTGACGCCCGGCCCCATCTCGTGGGCGACGTGGCGAAGGGCCAGGGCGCCCTGCGCATCGAGTTCGAGGGAGCACACGGCCGCCTCCGCGCCCGTCCCGTAATCCTTGTGGACCTGGGCAAAGCCGACCCCGTAGCGCCGGCCGGGATGGGCGGCCTCGTAGGAGGCCTTGCGCGCCTGACGCTCCCGCCACAGGGGATGCGCGGCGGCCTTGTGCAGGATCTCCTCGTTGCGCAACGCGCCGGCCGGCACCGCGCCCTGGCTGTTGCGCTGGCCTGTGCGGAGGACGTTGCGCAGGCGCAGATCGATGGCGTCCATACCGAGGAGCGCGGCGGCCTCGTCCACCATCATCTCGGTGGCGGACATCGTTTGCAGGGTGCCGAAGCCCCGCGTCGAGCCAGCCTCGACGGCGCGCGAGGCGTGGGCGATGGCCTGGAAGTCGCTCTTCGGCAGGTAGTAGATCGACTGCGCGGCGGTGGCGCCGACGAAGGACACCGCGACCGAGTAGTTCGGCCGGCCACCGCCATCGCAGGCGTAGCGCCCGGTCATGGCGCGGAAGCGGCCGGTCTTTCGGTCCACCAGCAGGGCGTTGTCCATGCGGAAGGCGTGGCGCTTCAGCCCGTTCTGGAACTGCTCGAACCGGTCGTTGGCCAGCCGCACCGGGCGCCCATTGCCGTAGAGGGCGGCCACGACGCAGAGGAACGGGAAGATGTGGTGGTCCTTCGTCCCGTAGCCGACGGTGTAGCCGACCTTGAGAGCGACCTCCTTCAGGGGAAAGCGTGACGTCGCGACCAGGGAGGCAGCGGCCTCGGCCACGTCGTAGGGCGATTGCGTCGCCATCATCAGGTGCAGGACGCCGGAGGCCGGGTCGTACCAGACGTTGCCGTTGTCGGCTTCCATGGCCGAGGCGTCGGTCGATTGCGACAGGTAGGTCCGCCGCAGCACGAGGGCGTCCTCGCCCGCCGCGTCGATCTCGGCAGCGATGGTCTGCGCCGCCGCCATGCCTTGGGCGAAGGCGCCGTCCTGGCCGGGTTGTGGCCAGGCGGGCTCGTCGCCGGAGAAGCCCGCGAAGATCGGCGAATGTTCGTAGGGCGAGAAGCGGTCTGGGCCGTCGGCCGTCTCGCCCTCGATCCGCACCCAGCGCGAGGCGCCGTAATGGGCCGGCGGCTTGGCGCCGGTCTCAGCGCCATACTGCACCACATCGTCGGCGAAGCGCAGGCGGCGCTTGGCGGCGCTGAAGCGCGGGAAGTCGTGATAGATCAAGATCGCCACCGGCTGGCCGAGGAGGCGCGGGGTCTCGCCCTCCGGCACGAGGAACCAGTCACCGAAGAAATCGGCATGGGGCACCGCCACCTTGTCCGCCACCAGATCTTCGTGCCGGACGATCCGGTCGGGCTGCAGCGACGGCGGCAGGCGGGAAAGGTCGAGCCCGGTGAAGGCGCGGTCGGCGCGGGTCGCGGCGATGAGGAAGGCATGGGCCTGTTTCTCGGGCCAGCCCGCCAGATCGCGGGACCGGTAATCCCGGGAGAAGGTCTTGGAGCCCGTCACCTTGGCGATGGCGTCGAGCCGGTAGCGGGGGCGGCCGGGGGCGGCCCAGGCCGGGCCGTCCGAGGGTCCGGCCTCCAGGAGCTGGGCTCTGGCGGGGGGCGCCAGGAAGGAGACCTTCACGGCGATGCCCGCCGCGGCCCCGGCCTTGAGGAAGTTGCGCCGCGAGAGCGGGGCGTGGTGCGAAGCGGGCATGGATGTCCCCTCAGGCGCGGTCGAGGGCGGCGTGCGGGAAGGCGGGTTCCCGGTCGGCCGGATGGAGCTCGACCCCTTCGCCGAGGCGATCCGAGTTGAGCAGCAGGTTGAGGACGATCGCGCCGATGGCGCCCAGCGTGATCCCGCTGTGCAGGATCGGCCCGGCCCAGGCCGGGGCGGTGGCGGCGAAGAGCTTCGGCGCGGCCATGGGGATGAGGCTGAGCCCGATGCTCACGGCCACGACGATCTGGTTGCGCCGGTCGCCGAGATCGGCGCCGCCGACGATCTTCAAGCCCGCCGCCGCCACCATGCCGAAGATCACGATGCCGGCGCCACCGAGGACGGCGGGCGGGATCGAGGCAACCACGAAGGCCACCTTCGGCAGCAGGCTGACGGCGAGGATGATGCACCCCGCCGCGACGGTGACGTAGCGGCTGCGGACCCGCGTCATGTTCACGAGGCCGACGTTCTGAGAGAACGAGGTGTGCGGGAAGGTGTTGAGGCAGCCCGCGATCAGGGTGGAGAGCGAATCCGCCATCAGGCCGCGCGTCAGGGTGCGCTTGTCCACCGGCTTGCCGACGATGTCGCCGACCGCGAGGAACATGCCGGTCGACTCGACCAGCGTGACCATCATCACGATGCACATGGCGGCCACCGCCGTGACGTGGAAGGTCGGCCAGCCGAAGTGGAACGGCGTGACGAGGGCGATGAGCGGGCGGTCGCCGAGACCGTCGAGGCGGAACAGGCCCAGCGGCCATGCGAGGCACAGGCCCGCGATCAGGCCGATCAGCACCGCGATGTTGGCCACGAACCCGGTGGCGAAGCGGCTGACCACGAGGATCACCGCCAGCACGAAGGCGGCGACGCCGAGATGGACCGGGGCGCCGAAATCGGGGGCGCCGAAGCCGCCGCCGGCCCAGTTGATGCCGACCGGCAGCAGCGTCACCCCGATGATGAGAATGACCGTGCCGGTCACGAGCGGCGGGAAGAAGTTCGCGAGCCGCGCGAAGAACGGCCGCAGCAGCAGGCCGAAGATGCCGGCGCCGATCGTGGCGCCGAAGATGCCGGGCAGGCCGATGGTCGGGTCCTGCGCCATCGCCACCATCGGGCCGACCGCCGCGAAGCTGACGCCCATGATGACCGGCAGGCGCACGCCGAACATGCCGATGCCGAGCGACTGGATGAGGATCGCGAGGCCCGTCACCAGCAGGTCGCAATTGATGAGGTAGGCGACCGTCTCGGCCGGAAGGTTCATCGCCGCGCCGAGGATCAGCGGCGGCGCCACCGCGCCCGCGCTCATCACCAGCACATGCTGCATCCCGTAGGCGAGGAGCTTCGGGAGGGGCGGAATGGCATCGACCGCGTCGACCTCGCGCGGCGTCCTCAAGGTGTCGGTCATGGGCGTAACCTCCGGGGGCCGCGCCGGGCCGGACCTCTGGCGGGTCCGTGTCGTCCGGTGCGGGATCGCGGCCCGCCGGGGAGGGGCGAGGCCAAGCATGCGCCGCCGAAATGGCTGGCCCCTGAAAATTGCATGACGGCTAAGGAATGCTACGCGCGAATTTCGGAAGCACTTTGCGAAAAATCGCCAAGGTCCGTCGGGGCGCGCTCCCGTATGCTCGGCCTCGCTGACGGCCCCGAGAGGGTGCGCCCGGCACGGTGTTCCTGTCGCCATGGGGCGGCATCTGGCCGTGCGGGGAACGCGCGTTGCATCGACGGCGCTTCCCCCACGAGGCGCGCCCGGAGAGTGAAGCGATGACGTCCCTGCTCCTGAGGAACGCCGACATCCTTGTGACGATGGACGAGGCCCGGCGCGAGATTCGCGGCGGCGCGGTCTATGTCGAGGATAACCGCATCGTCGCGGTGGGTCCGGAAGCCGAGGTGCCCGCCCAGGCCGACACGGTGCTCGACATGGCGGGCCACGCGGTCATGCCCGGCCTCGTGAACACCCACCACCACATGTACCAGACGCTCACCCGCGCAGTGCCCGCCGCGCAGGATGCCGAGTTGTTCGGCTGGCTGAAGGCGCTCTACCCGATCTGGGCGCGGCTGACGCCGGAGATGGTCCGCGTCTCGACGCAGACCGCCATGGCCGAACTGATCCTGTCCGGCTGCACCACGTCGAGCGACCACCTCTACATCTACCCGAACGGCTGCCGCCTCGACGATTCCATCGAGGGCGCCGAGGAGATCGGGATGCGCTTCCACGCCGCCCGGGGCGCCATGAGCGTCGGCGAGAGCGACGGCGGCCTGCCGCCCGACTCGGTGGTGGAGAACGAGGCCGCGATCCTCAAGGACACGCAACGCCTGATCGAGCGGTGGCACGACCCGTCCCGCTTCGCCATGCGGCGGATCGTGGTGGCGCCGTGCTCGCCCTTCTCGGTGAGCCGGGGGCTGATGCGTGAGTCGGCCGACCTCGCCCGGCGCTACGGCGTCTCGCTCCACACGCACTTGGCCGAGAACGACAACGACGTCAGCTACAGCCTCGAAAAGTTCGGGATGACCCCGGCCGAATACGCCGCCGATCTCGGCTGGACCGGCCCCGACGTCTGGCACGCCCACTGCGTGAAGCTCGACGCGGCGGGCATCGCCCTGTTCGGCCGCACCGGCACGGGCGTCGCCCATTGCCCGTGTTCGAACATGCGCCTCGCCTCCGGCATCGCGCCGATCCGCCAGATGCGCTGCGAGGGCGTGCCGGTGGGGCTCGGCGTCGACGGCTCGGCCTCGAACGACGGCTCGCATATGCTCGGCGAGGCCCGTCAGGCCATGCTCCTCGCCCGCGTCGGCTTCGGGCCGGCGGCGATGACGGCGCGGGAGGCCCTGGAGATCGGCACGCTGGGCGGCGCCAAGGTGCTGAACCGCGACGACATCGGGGCGCTCGCGCCCGGCATGGCCGCCGACATCGTGGCCTTCGACCTGCGCGGCCTCGACATGGCCGGCGCCCTGCACGATCCGGTGGCGGCTTTGGCCTTCTGCGCGCCGCAGAAGGTGGCGTGGAGCATCATCAACGGCCGGATCGTGGTGCGAGAGGGCCGGCTCACGACCCTCGACACGCGGGCGCTCGCCGCCCGCCACAACGCGCTCGCCGCCACGCTGGTGAACGGCGAGGCGTGAGACGCCTCAGGCGGTGGCCTCCGGCAGTGCGACCGTCCACGGCTCCGGGAAAGTGAACTCTTCGAGGTTCGCCCCGGCGCCGGCGCGGTCCACCACCACGAAGTCCTGCGCTTGCCTGAAGGGCGTCAGCACGCCGTGCCACGTGTTCCGGGCGTAGCAGACGCCCTGCCAAGGGGCCGTGACGAAGGCCTGCGGGCGGCCCGGCCTCCCGTCCTCGTCGGGGCAGACGATGACGAGGAACGGCGCGTCGGTGAGCGGGATGAAGGCCTGGGCGCCGAACGGGTGACGCTCCACCAGCCGGAACACCAGCGGCAGCGGATAGGCCTGCGCCTCCACGAGCCCGACCACCACGCGGGATTCCTCGCCGGAGACGAGGATATCCGCGAGGTCGTGGAAGCGCCGGGCCTTGCCGGCATTCATCGGGCGCGGCTGCGTCACCGACTTGTCGATGACCTGCCCGAACGGCGCGAAGGCCTCGGCCGTCAGGGGCCGGGCGACGAGGGTGCGGTCGCTCACCGGCGGCCTCCCAGGACACGGAGGGACGGATGACGGTTCACGTCCTTGTAGAGCAGATAGCGGAACGGCCCCGGCCCGCCCGCGTAGCAGGCCTGCGGGCAGAAGGCGCGCAGCCACATGAAGTCTCCGGCCTCGACCTCGACCCAGTCGCGATTGAGCCGGTAGACGGCCTTGCCTTCGAGCACGAACAGCCCGTGCTCCATCACATGGGTCTCCTCGAAGGGGATCGAGGCGCCCGGCCGAAGGGTCACGATGTTCACGTGCATGTCGTGGCGCAGGTCGTCGGGGGAGACGAACCGCGTCGTCGCCCAGGCGCCGTCGGTGCCGACCATGCCCACGGGCTCCACCGCCGATTCGTGCGTGACGAAGGAGGTCGGCCGGTCGAGGCCCTGCACAGGCTCGAACGCCTTGCGCACCCAATGGAAGCGCATGGTCTCGCCCGCCTCGTTGCGCAGCGACCACGCGGCGCCGGGGGCCAGATAGGCGTAGCTGCCCGGCCGCAGGGCGTGGGTGCCGCCGTCGAGGGTGAGGCGGGCCTGGCCCTCGACCACGAAGATGACGCCTTGGGCCTGCGGGTCCGGCTCGGGCTGATCGCTCCCGCCGCCGGGGGCGACCTCCATCAGGTATTGCGCGAAGGTCTCGGCGAAGCCCGAGAGCGGGCGGGCGATGATCCAGGCGCGGGTGCCGTCCCAGAAGGGCAGGGCGCTCGTCACGATGTCCCGCATCACCCCGTGCGGGATCACCGCATAGGCGTCCGTGAAGACGGCGCGGCCGGTCATCAGCGCGGTCTGGCCGGGATGGCCGCCGCTCGGTGGGTTGTAGGGGGAATGCGTCATCGCCCGATCCGACACTGGTTCCGGCCGCCCCGAACGGGGGGCGCCCTCGGCGGCAGCTTAGCCGCCTCGCCCCCGGAGAGCCCGGAGGAAATTTCGTTGACAGTTTCAAACGGCTTCTGAAGATCCCATCGCATGATCTCGCTCGAGAGCATCCGCATCTTCATGCGCTCGGCGGAGAGCGGCAGCTTCTCGGCGGCGGGGCGCTCGCTGCGGCTCTCGCCGTCGGTCATCAGCTACCGCATCCAGACATTGGAGGAGCATCTCGGCTGCCTCCTCCTCACGCGCACCACGCGGCGCATGAGCCTGACGGAAGCCGGGCGCCTGTTCTACGACCGCTGCCTCGACATCACCGCCGCCGTGGAGCAGGCCGAGAAGAGCGTCGAGCAGGCCGGCGCGGCGCCGCGCGGCGCCTTGAAGGTGACGGCGCCGATCGGCCTCGGGCGGAGGGTGATCGCGCCGCTGGTGCCGCACTTCCGCGCCCGTCATGGCGAGACGGATGTGCGGCTGCGCCTGTCCGAACACCTGCTCGACCTCGTGCAGGAGGCGGTGGACGTGGCGATCCGCCTGTCGCAGATGCGCGATTCCACCTTCACCCTGCGCAAGGTGGCCGAGATCGAGCGGGTGCTCTGCGCCGCGCCGTCCTATCTCGACCGCAATCCGGCGCCCGCCGAGCCGGCGGACCTGCTGACGCACGATTGCCTGCTGCTGCGCTTTCCCGGCTCCGAGCAGTTCCGCTGGACGTTGGTCGATGGCGAGGAGACGGTGACGTTGCCCGTCTCCGGCCACATCGATTCCGATGATGGCGACACCCTCACCGATTGGGCGCTCGCCGGGGAGGGGATCGTCCTGAAGCCGCTGTTCGAGGTGGCGTCGTATCTCGCCGAGGGGCGCCTCGTCCCCGTCCTCGAACACACGCCGCCGACTTCGGCGACGCTCGGCCTGCTCTACCCCTCGCGAAAGATGCTCTCGGCCCGGACCAAGACCTTCGTGGATATGGCCCACGAGGCCCTGCGCGCCCATGTCGGCGAGGGGCTCGCGTTGCTCGGCAAGCGGGTGGCCTAGTCGTCGATCAGCGCTTCGAGGCGCAGGGCGGCGATGCGGCCGACCTGCCGGAGGGCCTCCTGCCGCTCGGCCTCCGGCGTGTTGCCGAGACGCGCTTCGAGCCGGGCGAGAATCGTGTCGCGGTCGAGACCCTTCACGGCGATGATGAAGGGGAAGCCGAATTTCTCGGAGTAGGCCGCGTTGAGCGCCTGCATCCGCTCGACGGAGGGAGCGGGTGCCTCGAGGAGGCCGCTGCCGCCCTGCTCGCTCATCGAATGGGCGGTCAGCTCACCCCGGAGCGCGGCACGGCTCGCGAGTTCCGGGTGGGCGCGCAGCAGGGCGAGACGATGCCCCTCGTCGGCGCCCGCCACCGCCGCCTCCATCGCCGCGTGAAGGGCCGCGCGAGAGGCGAAGGGACGATGCGCAGACGCCGCTTCCGCGACCCAGGGTGAGTGCTCGTAGATCTCGGCGAGACGGGCGACGAACTCGCTCTTCGGCAGGTCGTTCAGCGCGGCGATGGCGATCACGGATTCTCAGTCCTCTTCAAGTGCAACGGGCGCGTTGCCGACCAATCTCCATCCTCGCCCTCATCCTGAGGTGCCCGCCTCGGCGGGCCTCGAAGGAGGGCTCCAGAACGCGCAGCGATCCCTGGAGCCCTCCTTCGAGGCGGCTGACGCCGCACCTCAGGATGAGGTGGAGGGCGGGATCACCGCTCCGCGGGGTGGTGCTCGGCCCAGTGGCGGGCAATGTCGATCCGCCGTGTCACCCACACATCGGGATGGCTCAGCACGTGGTCGAGGAAGCGGGCGAGCGACGGAAGCCGCGCGGGCCGCCCGACGAGGCGGCAATGCAGCCCGATGGAGAGCATCTTCGGCGCGGCGACGCCTTCCTCGTAGAGGCAGTCGAAGGCGTCGCGCAGATGCGCGAAGAACTGCTCGCCGGTGGGGAAGCCCCCCGGCACCGAGAAGCGCATGTCGTTGGTGTCGAGGGTGTAGGGCACCACGAGGTGCTGCTTCCCGCCGACGCGCACCCAGTAGGGTAGATCGTCGGCGTAGCTATCCGAATCGTAGAGGAAGCCGCCCTGGTCCACGACGAGCCGCCGCGTGTTCGGGCTGTCGCGGCCGGTGTACCAGCCGAGCAGCTTCTGGCCCGTGAGGCCCTGGATCGTCTCCACCGCGCGGGCCAGATGCTCCCGCTCGATCTCCTCCGGCACGTCCTGGTAGGACAGCCAGCGCCAGCCATGGCCGGCGATCTCATGCTCGTCGCGCAGGAAGGCTTCCACCACCACCGGGTTGCGGGCCAGGGCCTGCGCCACGCCGAAGATCGTGAGCGGCACGCCGCGCTCGCGGAACAGGCGCAGCACCCGCCACACCCCCGCGCGGGCGCCGTACTCGTACAGGCTCTCCATGCTCATGTGGCGGTTGGGGAAGGGCAGGGCGCCCGCGATCTCCGAGAGGAAGACCTCCGCATGGGGGTCGCCGTCGAGCACGGAGCGCTCGCCGCCCTCCTCGTAGTTCAGCACGAACTGAACCGCGACGCGGGCGCCGTTCGGCCAGCGCGGATTGGGGGGGGTCGGGCCGTAGCCGATGAAGTCGCGGGGGGCGTCGTCGCCGGAAAACGGAGCGGTCACGGGAGAGGATCCTGCGAAGGGGGCGGAAGGGTTAGCGCGCGGCGAGCCAGCGTGCGAGTTCCGCCCGTTCCTCGGGCTGAATGTCGGTGATGTTGTTCGGCGGCATGGCGTGGGTCAGCACCGCCTGCATGCGGATCGCCGAGGCAAAGCGCGCCACATGCTCGGGGGTGTCGAGGAGCACGCCCTTGGGCGGGCTCACCATGTCCGGCCATTGCGGCTCGGCGGCATGGCACATGGCGCAGCGGGTGCCGATGACGTTCATCACGCTCTCGTCCACGGGCGGGTGCGCGGCCGAGGCGAGGTTCACCGGCTGCACCGGGGCGGCCTCGGCGGAGGCGGTCCAGCCGATCCGCTCGCGGGCGACGGGGGAGGAGGCGATGCTGATTGCCGCCGCGATGGCGACGCAGGCCGTGGCCACGCCCCAGGTCCACCAGCGGTCGCCGCCCCCGGCGTTGCGGACGTTGAAGAAGTGGCGGACCACGCCCCCCGCGATCACCACGAGGCCGACGATCATCCAGCTATAGGGCGAGGACCAAGCCAGCGGGTAATGGCCCGACAGCATGAAGAACAGCACCGGCAGGGTGAGGTAGTTGTTGTGCGAGGAGCGGTTCTTCGCCTGCTTGCCCCAGGCGGGGTTCGGCACGCGGCCCGCGACAAGCTCGGCGATGGCCTTGCGCTGGTTCGGCATGATGACGAAGAACACGTTGCCGGTCATCCAGGTGGCGATCACGGCGCCCGTGTGCAGCATCGCCGCCCGGCCGGAGAAGACCTGCTGGAAGCCGAAGGCGAAGGCGACCACCGTGAGGAACACCGCCGTGGCCAGCAGGGGCGGCCGGTTGGCCAGTGGCGAGCGGTTCAGCCCGTCGTAGATCAGCCAGCCGAGCGCCAGGGCGCCGATGCCGATGAGCGCGCCGGTCAAGGGCGAGATCACCCGCACCGCCGGGTCGATCAGGTAGAGGTCGGCCTGCCCGTAATAGACCCAGCACAGCAGGAAGAAGCCCGACAGCCAGGTCGAGTAGGATTGCCATTTGTGCCAGATCAGGTGCTCCGGCATCCGGTCGGGCGCGACGAGATACTTGCGCACCTGATAGAAGCCGCCGCCATGCACCTCCCAGGCCTCGCCGCCCTTGCCGGCGGGGATCGCGGGGATCGCGCGCAGGCTGGCGTCGAGGTGCATGAAGTAGAACGAGGCGCCGATCCAGGCGATCGCCGCGACGACATGGGTCCAGCGAATGAGGAAGCCGCCCCATTCGTGCAGGATCGGATACATGGGACGGGTCCCTCTCGCTCGGGTGATGCCGGCCGGGCTCGGCGCGGGATCGCAGCAAGAGGTGTGCCCCGAAGCCGGGCCGGCGGCGAGCCGTCCGGCGGGTAAGGTCTTTCAAAACGCTTCGAAAGATGGAGGGCGGTTTTCGGGTTGCGCCGCCGCCGCGCCGCGTGCTCGTCTCGCGCATCCTCCGCGAGACCTTATCCCATGGGCCACCTGTCCACCCACGTCCTCGACACCACCGCAGGCCGTCCGGCCGCCGGGGTCGCCATCGAACTGCGCCGCCTCGGCGCCGACGGGTCGAGCGAGCCTGTCGCGTCCACCGTCACCAACGCGGACGGCCGCACGGACGGGCCGCTCCTCGAAGGCGCGTCCCTGCAAGCGGGCACCTACGAGCTGCTGTTCCATGTCGGCGCGTATTTCGCCCGGACGGGGGCGGGGCCGGAGCAGCCGTTCCTCGACGTGGTGCCCGTGCGGTTCGGCGTCACCGACCCGGCGGCGCGCTATCACGTCCCCCTCGTCGTCACGCCGTGGAGCTATTCCACCTATCGCGGCAGCTGACGGCTCGATTGCGCGACGGGGCGTTTCGCGCGAGACTGACGCCCGCCGCAGGAGACGCGACCATGCGCGCCCTCACATCCGCAGCCATCCCGTCCGCCGAAATCCGGCCGGCGCGGACGATCCTCGTCCTGGCGACGATCCTCGTGCTCCTGGTCGCGGGCGCGGCAGCGCTGCGGGCTCCCGCCGCGATCGCCGATCCCGACCTCGCGCGGCTGCTACGCTTCATGGCGGCGATGAAGGGCGTCTTCGCCCTCGCGGCGTTCGCCGCCTGCTACTGGCGCCTCGCACGGCCCGCGACCCCCTGGCGGGTCGCCGTCTACATCGCCGGGCCGCCGGCCATGGCGGGCGGGGCGCTCGCCCTATTCACTTTCCAAAATGTCGCCATGGCGGCGGCGGGCCTGCATCTCGGCCTGTTCGCCGTGCTGGCCGCCGCGCTCACCGACCGCGACTTTCTGCCCGACTTCCCCCGCCGATTAAATCGGCCAGTCGATTTGGACTAATTCGACTTTTAGTGCACGTTCCGCGTGTACCGAGCCGCTGCCATGCCTCCCTAAGAAGGCACGACGCTCGGGCGCGGAGGAAACATGAACGAGATCGTCAAGCCGGACTCGCTGATCGTCGCCCAGGCCGAGAGCCTGACGGAGACCTTCTTCGGAGGCTGCCCGCACGATTGTCCCGACACCTGCTCGATGCTGTTCGACGTCAAGGACGGCCAGCTTCAGGGCGTGCGCGGCAACCCGGACCACCCGATGACCCGCGGTGGCCTCTGCGTGAAGCTCAAGGATTACGAGAAGCGCCACTACCATCCCGACCGGCTGCTCTACCCGATGAAACGGGTCGGGCCGAAGGGCTCGAAGGAGTTCGAGCGCATTACCTGGGACGAGGCGCTCGACACCATCGTCACCCGCTGGAAGGCGATCATCGACCAGCACGGCCCGCAGGCCATCGCGCCCTACAGCTACCTCGGCAACCAGGGTCTCGTGCACGGGCTGAACGGCGGCGACGCCTTCTTCAACCGCATGGGCGCCACCGTCACCGAGCGGACCTTCTGCGGCGAGGGCTCCTGCACCGCGTGGCTGCTGACCGTCGGCCCGACCGCGGGCCTCGACCCGGACAGCTACATCCACTCGAAGTACATCGTGATCTGGGCCTGCAACTCGGTCAGCACGAACCTGCACCACTGGGCCATCGTGAAGGACGCCCAGAAGAAGGGCGCCAAGGTCGTCGTCATCGACGCCTACGCCTCCCGCACCGCCAAGGCCGCCGACTGGCACATCGCCCCGAAGCCCGGCACGGACGGCGCTCTGGCCATGGCGCTGATCAACTCGATCATCGCGCAGGGCCTCGTCGATCAGGATTACGTCGACAACTACACGGTCGGCTTCGAGGAGTTGAAGGAGCGCGCCGCCGAGCGCACGCCGGAATGGGCCGCCGAGATTACCGGCGTCTCCGCCGACGACATCCGCAAGCTCGCCCGCGAGATGGCGACCGAGCAGCCGGTCGGCATCCGCATCGGCGTGGCGCTGGAGCGGCATTACGGCGGCGGCCAGACCATTCGCGCGGTGGCCTGCATCCCGGCGCTGACCGGCGCGTGGCGCCATGTCGGCGGCGGCATCACCCAGTTCGGCGTGTGGGAGCACCCCTACAAGTTCGACGTCATCTGCCGCCCCGACCTGATCCCGGAGGGCACCCGCGTCGTCTCGAACCTTCAGATCGGCCGCGCCCTGACCGGCGAGATGAAGCTCGACCCGCCCATCATGTCGATGATGTGCTGGAACTCGAACCCCGTGACGCAGGCCCCGGAGACCGACAAGATCGTCGAGGGGCTGATGCGCGAGGACCTGTTCATGGTCTCCGCCGAGCACTTCATCTCGGACACGGCCTCCTACGCCGACATCCTGCTGCCCGCCACGATGGGAGCCGAGATGGAGGACATGATCCTCTCCTGGGGCCACCTCTATCTGACCTACAACACCAAGTGCGCCGAGGCGCCGGGCGAGGCGATCCCGAACAACGAGATCTTCCGCCGCCTCGCCGCCCGGCTCGGCTACGAGGAGGAGAACTTCAAGTGGACCGACTCGGAGTGCCTTGAGCACTACGTCGATTGGAACGCGCCGGCCTGCGAGGGCATCGACCTCGCCTACATGCGCGAGCACGGCTTCGCCCGCCTGAAGGTCGGCACGCCGGACGACAGGGCGCCCCACCGCGAGGGCAACTTCCCCACGCCGACCGGCAAGTGCATGCTGAAGGTCGAGGGCGCCACGAACTTCGTCGCGCCGCCGTTCCGCCAGATGTACGAGGGCTTCCAGCCCGGCGAAGCGCTCGATCCGCTGCCGGATTACCTCGGCCCGCGCGAGTCGCACACGAACGACCCGGAACTCGCCAAGCGTTTCCCGCTCAACATCGTCTCGCCCAAGAGCCATTACTTCCTGAACTCCTGCTACGCGAACATGGAGGACAAGCAGAAGGGCCAAGGCGAGCAGTTCGTGATGATCAGCGCCGAGGATGCGCAGGCGCGGGGCATCCTGGACGGAGACCGGGTGAAGGTCGCCAACGACCGCGGCGCCTTCAAGGGCGTGGCGCGGATCACCGACGACGTGAAATCCGGCATCGTGGTGGCGACGCTGGGCTACTGGCGCCAGCTCAACGAGGGCACGGTGAACAGCATCTCGTCGGGCGCCTTCACCGACATGGGCCACGCGCCGTCCTTCTCGGACAACCTCGTCGAGGTCTCGCGCGCCAACTGAGGGGGAGTGACGGGCGGGAAACCGCCCGTCAGCCCACCGGTACGCTCATCTCGAAGCGCATCCCGTCGCCGTCGATCGTGCGCGAAAAACTGCCACGCAAGCTGCGCTCGATGGTCTGCCGCAGAAGCCGCGAGCCGAAGCCCGTTCCCTCGTTCTCGACCGCGCCGGGTTCGGCACTGCCCTCGCACCATGTCAGGCGCAGGGTGTCGCCGGCCATGCTCCCCTGCACCCGCACCGATCCAGCACCAGAGAGCGCCCCGTACTTGGCCGAGTTGGTCGCGAGTTCGTGGAAGATCATCGCGTAGTCGTTGGTGCGGTCGGCCCCGATCACCACGGTCTCATCGATGGCAACGGCGATGTTGCGGCCCTGTTGGTAGGGCGACAGGATCCGCTGCGCGAGGTCCTGCAATCGGACATTGCCTTGATCGAGCCGGTGCGAGCGTGAGGCGAGGGTCGTCGCCTCGTGGAGCACGCCGAAGCGGCGAGCGAGGTCCTCCGCGAAGGCCGGCATCGAGGTCGCCTCCCGGGCGACGAGGGAGGTGAGGGCGCGGGCGACGCTGAACATGTTCGAGACACGGTGCGCCAGTTCGGCGGTGAGAAGCCGCTCGGCCTCCTCCGCGCGCTTATGGTCCGTCACGTCCATGAAGATGGCCTGGAGCCATTCGCCGACCCGCCCAGCCTCCCCGCCGACGCCCCGCGCCGAGATCCAGCGCGCCTGCGGCCCTTCGCCGATGCGGAAATCGAAGCTGTAGGGGTGCGGATCGGCGGCGCTCGCCTCCCAATCGCGGACCATCCCGAGGCGATCCTCGAGGTTCACCCGCGCGAAGAGGTCATCGATGCCGATGACCGAGCGGCTGGTGCCCCAGAATTCCTGACAGAGGCTGTCGAGCCGCGCGAGCCGGCGCACGGGGGACCAGGCCCATAGCCCGACCCCGCCCCGGTGGATCGTGTCGCTGAAGCTCGCCAGCGTCCACGCCTCATCGGCCGCGCCAGCCCGCTCGGTCATGGCTGCCTGGGTTTGCTCCGTCGCATCGATCGGGTCGAGGCCCATGGGTTCGATTCTGTCCTCTCGTCGCCCCGCCGAAGCGCCGGAATCGGGGCCATCGCAACGGTTCAAGGTCATGCCGCACCGGCCGCGCGTGTCAAACCCGGCGGATTGCCGCTCGCCCCTCGAATTAGCCAATTTCATTCACTCTGGCACGAGGAAACTGCAGGTTGAGCAGATTTCTGCAATGCTCGTGTCTTAAAGCGTGTGCCATGGAAGCGTCGACAACCAGTCGTCGCATCATGCCGTTGGCACGAATGAAGATCATTGCCCTTGTAGCCGCCCTCGTCCTGGCGGGACCGACCTTCGGCATCTGCCCCGCACGGGCCGGAGGCGGTTCGAGCGACCTCGAAAATCTCGTCTGGCCTAGGGGCGCACCGTCCCGTCACGACGTTCGAGGCCAGATGGTCACGGCGTCCGACCTCACGGACAGGCTGACCATCGTGTCCTTCGCGAGCGCGGGCTGCACCATTCTCTGCGTCACGCGGACGATGGATCTCGACAAGCTCGCCCGTGATCTGCCCGCCGCCCTGCGCGACCGCGTGGCCTTCCTCATTCTCGACACCGATCCCGAGGCCGACGATGCCGTCCGTCTCCGCGCCTTCGCGGACGGGCTTCTCGGACCCGACAGGCGCCTGCGCTTCTTCGCCTCCGATGCCGAGGAGACCAAGGCGCTGGCCAAGCGGCTGCACTACCCGGCCGAGCGCCTGCCGGAGCCGCCCCCGACGGTCCTGCTCTTCGACCGGAGGGGCAACCTCGCCATGACCTATGGCGGCGATTCCCTGGATGCGCCCCGCCTGAAACGGGACCTCGCGATCCTCGACACCTTCGCCCAAGGGCTCGGCCAGCCGGCCGCGCCCGCCTCTCACTGACCCCCAACTCCCGATTACGGACTACGGACCTCGACATGACCGTCTCGACCCCCACCCATGCCGCTTCGCGGGCGCGCCGGCTCGCGCTTCTCTCGGCCACGATGCTGGCGGGGTGCCTGCTCACCCCGGCCAAGGCCGCGCTGTTCAAGGTGGTCGTGAACCAAGTGCCGGATCCGCTGCTGTCCGGCCTGTCGATCCCGCCCAACGCGGCGACGATCGGGATGTATTCCGGCGTCTATAACTGGCCGATCAACGCCATCACCCTCGGCCTCCTGCCGAACGGCAAGGTCGTGTCCTACGGCACGGCGGTCAACGATCCGGCCATCCAGGACGGCCGCACCTTCGACATCTGGGATCCGAGCAAGGCCGGGGCGCCGGATTCCCATGTCACGCTCCAGGGCGTGGTCGGCGTCAACAGCTTCTGCGCCGCGCAGGCTTACCGGCTCGACGGCTCGCTGATCTCGTCCGGGGGCATCTTCGACAACGGCAACGACAAGGGCAGCGTCATCCTCAACCCGAGCGCCACGTCCATCGGCGCCGTCTCGGCCAAACTCGCCAACGACCGCTATTACGCGAGCATGCTGACCCTGCCGAACGGGAAGCAGGTCATCTTCGGCGGCACCTACCCCTACGCCGCGGTCAACGGGAATCCGCAGGGTGCGATCGACAGCGGCCAGATGAACGCGATGACGCCGGAACTCTTCGGCGGCAACCAGTGGAACAGCCTGTTCGGCGCCAACAGCCGCGACGCCTTCGGCCCGGACAACAGCCGCTACTGGTTCCCGCGCGCCTGGGTCGCGCCGAACGGCAAGGTCTTCGGCATCGCCTCCGACAAGATGTGGTACCTCGACACGACCGGCAACGGCTCCGTCACGGCCATGAACTTCCTCAGCCCGCAGAAGAACGTGGGCTCGGCCAACGACGCGCCGAACGTCGGCCCCGGCTCGACGGCGGCGATGTACGACACCGGCAAGATCCTCCAGGTCGGCGGCAACGCCTACACGAACGGTGACGGGTACCTATCCTCGAACCGGGCCACCACCATCGACATCAACGGCGCCACCCCCGTCGTGAAGGATGTCACGCCGATGCAGTACGGCCGCGCCTTCGCCAACGCCACGGTGCTGCCCACGGGCTTCGTCATGATCAACGGCGGCAGCTTGCATGTCGATGATGCCGGCCCCAGCGCCGTCACCCAGACCGAGATCTGGAACCCCTACAGCAACCAGTGGATCCATGCCGCCTCGGCCGCGATCTATCGCGGCTACCACTCCAGCGCGATCCTGATGCAGAACGGCGCCGTGTTGACCTCCGGCGGCGGCAGCCCCGGCCCGGTGGCGAACCAGAACTCGGAAATCTACTACCCGCCCTACCTGTTCGTTGGCACGAACGGCGGCTCGGCCCTCGCCCCGCGCCCGCAGATCGTCAGCCTCTCGACGCTCCAATTGCCCTACGGCCAGAGCACCCAGTTCGAGCTGACCTCGCAGAACGGCCTGTCCCAGGTCGTGCTGGTCGGGAACGGCCTCGTCACCCACGCCTTCAACTCGACCCAGCGCCGTTACGTCGCCAGCTTCTCCCAGTCGGGCAACACGGTGACGATCCAGACGCCGCCCTCGGGCAACATCGTCCCGCCGGGCTATTACCAGCTCGTCGCCATCGACAGGAACGGCGTACCTTCCCCGGGCGTGATCGTCGCGGTCGGCAACAACGTCGCCGCCCCGACGCAGGCCACGACCTACGTCGCCTCCGCGCAGGGCAGCAACGGCAGCGGCGGCTCGGGCACCGGCGGCAACGGCGGCAACGGCGGTTCCAGCAACGGCGCTTCGAACGGCGGCGGGGCGTCGGGCTCCGGAACGTCCGGCGGCCTCAGCACCGTGTCCGGGACCATCGACGTCCTGAAGCCGTCGCATACCGGCATGTGCCTCGCGATCAACCGCGGCGACACCAGTGACCGGGGTCCTGTGACCCAGCAGCCGTGCAACGGCTCCAACGAGCAGTCGTGGCGCCAGACCTCGGTCAGCGGCGGCACGACCTACACCAACATCGCCTCCGGCAAGTGCCTGGATCTCACCCTCGACAACCAGCCGGTCTCCCCCGGCGCCGCGATCTACCAGTACAGCTGCCACGGCGGCAGCAACCAGGTGTGGCAGGCCAAGCCGCAGGGCGTCGGAAGCGCCCTCGTCTCGGCCTATAACGGGCTCTGCGTCGGCGTCTTCGGCGCCTCGACCCAGGCGGGCACGGGCACGGTCGGCTGGACCTGCACGGGCGTGCCGGACCAGACCTACACCGGCAACGGCGGCCGTCCCCTCGTGTCGGCGCAGTCGGGCCTCTGCCTCTCGGTGCCCGCCGGGAACAAGGACGACCGCGCTCCGGTGACCCAGCAGACCTGCACCGGCGCCGCCGAGCAGCAATGGCGCCCGATCGCCGGCAACGGCGGCACGGCCTACATGAACGTCGCCTCAGGCAAGTGCCTGGACCAGAACCTCGATACCCAGCCCGCCGGCCCCGGCGCGACGGTCTACCAGTACACCTACCTCAACGTGAACAACCAAGCCTGGACGCCCAAGCCTGTGGGCGGGGGTAGCAACCTCGTCTCGGTGAACTCCAACCTCTGCCTCGGCGTGCTCGGCGGCACCGGTCAGGCGGGCCTGGGCACGGTGGTCTGGACCTGCAACGGCGCGGCCGACCAGATCTTCAACTCAACTGCCTCGAAGCTCTGAGGGCGTCAGCGCCGCGCGGATCGCGGCGCAGGCGGGATGATCGGTGCCGGGCGTGGCGGACAAGGCCACGCCCGGTTGCCAGACGAGGAAGTCGGTCCCGGTCCGGGTGCCGCCGAGGGCGTAGACCCCGACGCGCCCGGCCCGCGCCGTCCCCTGCGCGAGGGTGACGGACATGCGGAAATACTGGCGCGGGGAGGGTGTCCGCCTGCCGCCCTGCGGCGGTGCGGCCCCCGAGACCCCCAGCCGCCGGACCAGGGCGGCGAGGTCGAACGACCCGGCTTCGTTGTAGACCGTGAGCGCCGGCTGGAGCCGCGCCGCGATCTCGGGGGTCATGGATGGGAGCCGCCCGATCTCATCAACGCTGAGGAAGGGGCCATTGCGCGGGCCGTAGGGGAGGCCCTTGGCACGGTATTGCGGCAGTTCGGCGCCGCCATTGGGCTCCGGCACGTCGTCCGCGTCGCGGTAATCAACGATCTCCGCGCCGAGGGCGAGGGCGGTCGAATCGGGAATGCCGAGGAGACGGAACGCCTCCTCCATCGCGGGACGAGGCGTGCGGTTCAGGTCGATCAGGCGGCCTTGGTCCTCGATGGACAGCAAGGCCATCCGGCCCAAGGGCAGGGCGCAGGCGATGGGGCTGCCATCCTCCGGCAGGCCGAGCCCCGCGAGGCGGTAGGTCCGGGCCACCGCGAGGTCGTGGGCGAGCAAGCGGGTGATGCCATCCGCCATGCCCTGCAAATTCGCGAGATCGGCGCGGGTGCGGGCGAGGGCGGCGTTCGCCCGCGTCTGCAGGATCGCGGTGGCGAGGATCGCGCTGACGGCGGCGAGCACCATCACCACCGACACGAGGACGAAGCCGTCTTCGTCCTTCCGCGAATCGCCGGTCACCGCACGTCTCCCGTGGCGATCAGGAGGGGCGGCCAGCGCCGCCGGTCGGCCGGCGCGAAGGCGATGCGCACCTCGATCAGGTCGGGCTGGCGGTCGGGGCGGACCCAGGCCGTCGCCCAGGTGGCGGGCATCCCCTTGGCGGTAGCGCCGTAATAGCGGAGCCCCAGGGCCGCGACCCCTTCGAGCAGCACCTCCGAGCGCGCCGTCGCCGCGATGCCCTGGAGCGTTTCGAGGGGCACCCGGCGCTCCACGAGGTCGAGGAAGCCATCCCCGCGCGGGATGCCCGCGACCGTCGCCACTAGGTCCGCCGGCCGCTCGACGGCGCGGTCGGGTGCGATGGCGGCCGAGAGACCGTCCGGGCCGCCCTGCAAGACCGGTTGCGTGCCGTCCATGTGGCGGCTCGCGAGACTTCCCAGGGTGCGGCGCAGGTGATCGCGCACCGCCTGGACCTGACCGGCCCCCTCGGCGGCGGCCACGGCGGCTGAGGACCGGCCCGCGACGCGCACGGTCTCGATCAGCAGAACCCCGATCAGCGCCGCAAGCGCCAGGGAAACCAGCACCTCCACCAGGGCGAAGCCGTCCTCCGAGCCGGACTTGCCCTCACGCATCGGGTTTACCCGGCACCAGGGTGGTGTAGATCGGCCGTCCCTCCGGGCCGCCGAGCGTCAGGACGAGGCGCCAGACCGCCGGGCCGCGCCGCTCGGGCAGGGCGGCGCGCACGTCGCTCACCGTCAGCGTCCAGATGCGCCCGTCCGCGAAGCGCCCCTCGCCGAGCCCCGCCACGAGAGGCCCCGCCGCGATCCGCTGCAGGCAGATCGATTCGGCCTCGTCGGCTTCCGTCTGCCAGAACGCCGCGCGGCGCAGGCCCGTCACCGTCTCCCCCGCGATCTGCATGGCGAGAATCATGCCGATGGCGGCGATGGCGAAGGCCACCAGCACCTCGACCACGGTGAAGCCGTCCTCGGACGTGCTCACGGCATCGTCCCCCTTGAGACGCGGCCGAGCAGCGTGCCGACCGTCAGAACCCGCCCGCCGATGACGATGCGCCCTCCACTCGATCCGCCGTCCGGCAGGAAGCGGATCTCGCCAGGAGTCGCGGTGGCGGCCTCCTCGACCTGAACCAGCACCGGCAGGGGCGCCGTCGCGATGGGCGCCGCGCCGGGCCGTGAGGAGAGGAACCGCCCCGAATCGGGCTCGAACACGAGATGCGCCGTCTGGCCGGAGCGAAGCGCCTGCACCCGCAGCAGGACCATCTCGGAGCCGAGAATGGCCGCGATGCGATCGGCCCGGCGTCCGACACCGCTGCCGGCGAATTGCGTCGCGACCGCCGCCGCGAGGCCGATGATCACCAGGGTCACGAGCATCTCCACCAGGGTGAAGCCCGCGTCCTCGCCTGCCTCCTCCATGGTTGCTCGGGCCGACACGTTCGCGACGTCTCCCAACCCCGGCGCGAGGTTGCACGCGCGTGAGACAACCGGAGCATGGTGAAGATTCGGTTTCGACAACCGGCCGATGCCAATGGCCCGGCCCATGCTACGCTCGCGTGCCTTCCACAACGGAGCGTGTGATCGTGCTGAACAGACGACGTTTCATGGCCGTGTCCGGAGCCGCGCTCGCTGCGCCGGCCCTCGCGCAGGGCGCGAACTCGCGGGTGCTCAAGTTCATCCCGCAGGCAGACCTGACGGTCCTCGACCCGATCTGGACCACCGCCTACGTCACCCGCAACCATGGTCTGGCGGTTTTCGACACGCTCTACGGCCTCGACGGCAGCTACCGCGCCCAGCCGCAGATGGCGGCGGGCCATGTGACGGAGGACGACGGCAAGCGCTGGAAGATCACCCTGCGGCCGGGCCTGAAGTTCCACGACGGCACGCCGGTTCTGGCGCGGGATTGCGTCGCCAGCATCAGCCGCTGGGGCAAGCGCGATGCCATGGGCCAATCGCTCATGAGCTACACGGACGAACTCACTGCGCTGGATGACACGACGATCCAGTTCCGGCTGAAGAAGCCGTTCGTGCTCCTGCCGGACGCACTCGGCAAGGTCGGCTCCAACATCTGCGCGATCATGCCGGAGCGGCTGGCCAAGACCGACGCCTTCACGCAGGTGACGGAGATGGTCGGCAGCGGGCCGTTCCGCTTCAAGGCGGACGAGCGCATCGTCGGCGCCCGCGTCGTCTACGAGAAGTTCGCCGATTACGTCCCCCGCGAGGGCGGCGAGCCGCAATGGACCTCCGGCCCGAAGCGCGCCTACGTCGACCGGGTGGAATGGACGATCATCCCCGATCAGGCCACCGCCGCCTCCGCGATGCAGACCGGCGAGATGGATTGGTGGGAGCAGCCGCCGGCCGATCTCGTGCCGACCCTGCGGGGCCTCACCACCGCCATCAAGGACCCGACCGGCCTTATCGGCACGCTGCGGATGAACCAGCTCCTGCCGCCCTTCGATAATCCGGCGATCCGCAAGGTGCTGCTGAAGGTGGTGGACCAGACCGATTACATGCAGGCAGTGACGGGCACCGACCCGAAGCTGATGCACGCGCCTGTCGGCTATTTCTGCCCGAAATTGCCGATGGCGAATGATGTCGGCCTCGATGCCCTGACCTCGAAGCGCGATTTCGAGGCGGCCAAGAAGGAACTCGCCGCCGCTGGCTACAAGGGCGAGAAGGTCGTGCTCATGGGCGCGTCCGACTTCCCGACCCTCAAGGCGCTGGCCGACGTCGCCGCCGACATGCTCTCCCGCGCCGGGTTCAACGTCGATTATCAGGTGATGGATTGGGGCACCGTCGTGCAGCGGCGGGCGAAGAAGGACCCGATTGCGCAGGGCGGCTGGAACGCGTTCTGCACGTTCTGGGCGGGTCTCGATCAGGCGAACCCGGCCGTCAGCTCGTTCCTGCGCGGCAATGGCGCGGGCGCGGCCATCGGCTGGCCGACCAGTGAGAAGATCGAAGCCCTGCGCACGCAATGGCTCGATTCGCCCGATGTCGCCAGCCAGAAAGCGGTGGCCGCCGAGATCCAGAAGCAGGCCTTCGTGGACCTGCCCTACCTGCCCCTCGGCCAGTACTTCGTGCAGACCTCGTACCGGCCCAACATCTCGGGCGTGCTCGAAGGCGTGCCGGTGTTTTGGAACGTCAAGAAGGGCTGAGCCCTGCGGCGTCCCGCCGGGTCTGCTGGCGGGACGCCCTCCCGATCCTATCTCGGGGGCGGGAGGTGCACCGATGCAGACGATCGACCACGGCAGCCATGGCGAGATCCGCGATGCGGTGCGGGCGCTCTGCGCCGACTTTCCGGCGGAGTATCACCGCCGCATCGACGAGGCGCGCGGCTACCCGGAGGCGTTCGTCGAGGCCCTGACCAAGGCCGGCTGGATGGCCGCACTCATCCCCGAGGAATACGGCGGCTCCGGCCTCGGGCTGACGGAAGCCTCCGTCATCATGGAGGAGATCAACCGCTCCGGGGGCAATTCCGGCGCCTGCCACGGCCAGATGTACAATATGAACACCCTCGTCCGCCACGGCTCGGAGGAGCAGCGCCGGCAATACCTGCCCCGAATCGCTGCGGGGGAGTTGCGGCTGCAATCCATGGGCGTCACCGAGCCCGGCGCCGGCACCGACACCACCAAGATCAAGACCACGGCCGTGCGCCGGGGCGACCGCTACATCATCAATGGGCAGAAGGTGTGGATTTCGCGGGTCCAGCATTCGGACCTGATGATCCTGCTCGCCCGCACGACGCCCCTCGATCAGGTGAAGAAGAAATCCGAGGGGATGTCGATTTTCCTCGTGGACCTGCACGAGGCCGTCAAGAAGGGCCTGACGGTTCGGCCGATCCTCAACATGGTCAACCACGAGACCAACGAGCTGTTCTTCGACGAACTTGAGATCCCGGCCGAGAACCTGATCGGCGAGGAGGGCCAGGGCTTCAAGTACATCATGACCGGGCTCAACGCCGAGCGCGCGCTGATTGCCGCCGAATGCATCGGCGACGGCTACTGGTTCATCGACAAGGTCACCGCCTACACCAAGGAGCGCATGGTGTTCGGCCGCCCGATCGGCCAGAACCAGGGGGTGCAATTCCCCATCGCGGAGAGCTTCATCGAGGTCGAGGCGGCCAACCTCATGCGCTACGAGGCGTGCCGGCTCTACGATGCCGGCGAGCCCTGCGGCGCCCAGGCCAACATGGCGAAATACCTCGCCGCCAAGGCGAGCTGGGAGGCGGCCAATGCCTGCATCCAATTCCACGGCGGCTTCGGCTTCGCCGCCGAATACGACGTGGAGCGCAAGTTCCGCGAGACGCGCCTCTATCAGGTCGCGCCGATCTCCACGAACCTGATCCTCTCCTACGTCGCCGAGCACATCCTCGGCCTGCCGCGCTCGTTCTGAGCATCCTGGCCGAAAGGCCCTCAGGTTCGCATCGACGAGCAAAGAAGGAGGGAGGTGCGTGCCGTCTCTCCTGCCAAACGCGGACGCGCGCTTACCGATTTGGCTTGAACCAGTACCATAACTTTGGCACCCCCTTGGGCAAGCAAGCACCGCGCTTGATCCATCGCCCGGCATCAGCCCTTAGGCGCCTGTTGACCAGCGAGGCCGGCGGCAGCCTCGTGCTGATGGCGAGCGCAATGCTCGCCCTGATGGTGGCGAATTCGGATCTCGCTTGGATCTATTTCACTGCGCTGAAGGCCCATCTCGGACCACTTAGAGTGCTGCACTGAATCAACGACGCGCTGTTAGCCGTGTTCTTTCTGCTCGTCGGGCTGGAGATCAAGCGTAAGATGCTCGATGGGCGGCTGCGCACGTGGCCCGACCGCATCCTCCCGGGAGTCGCCGTCCTCGGCGGCATGATCGCACCGGCCCTGGGCTACGTCGCCGTCATCAGGCATTCGCCCGAGACCCTGCACGGCTGGGCGATCCCCGCCGCCACGGACACCGCCTTCGCCCTCGGGGTTCTCGCGCTGCTCGATGCGCGGGTACCGGTGTCGCGCAAGGTGTTCCTGACGGCGCTCGCCATCATCGACGACCTCGGAGCCGTGCTCGTCATCGCGGCCTTCTAAACTACGGACCTTTCCCTGCCGATGCTCGGCAGAGTCACTGTTACCTTGGTGCTGCTCTACGGGATGAACCGGGCGGGCGTCTCGTGGCTCGCCCCCTACCTATTCCTCGGGCTGGTGCTGTGGATCTTCGTGATCGAATCGGGCGGCCGCGCTACCACCGCCGGGGTGCTTCAAGCCCTCACGATCCCGTTGCGCCTCAGCGCTGGCAAGCCGGACGATCCAGCCTCGCCTCTCCACCGGCTGGAACACGCGATCCAACCATGGTCGGCCTATCTCGTGCTGCCGATCTTCGGCTTCGCCAATGCCGACGTCTCTCTCGCGGGTTTCGAGCCGAAAATGCTTCTCGATCCCGTCACCTTCGGCGTGGCGCTCGGCCTGTGCCTGGGTAAGCAGCTCGGAGTGTATGGCTTCGTCGTCGCCTGCGTGAAGTCAGGGCTGGCGCAGCGCCCGGCTCATGCGAGTTGGACACCGGTCTACGGCGTCGCTCTGCTCTAAGGCGTCGGCTTCACCATGAGCCTGTTCACGGTGTCCTCGCCTTCGCCGATTCCTCCTCCCTTGAATCGAAGGTGAAAGTCGGCGTGCTCGCGGGCTTCATCGCCTGCATCGTCGTCGGAGCTCTCGTGCTCCTCGCCGCTCCAGGGCGAGGTTGTACGCGCTGAAAACGCAACCGGCTTCGTCCGCACAACAACCGCGCAGTGAACCGTCCGCAAGTCATCGGCGTCGACGACTGGGCTCTGCGCAAGGGTCGAACCTACGGCACTATTGTGGTCGATCTCGAACGTCGTCGTCCCATCGATCTGCTGCCTGATCGCTCGACCGAGACCCGGGTTGCGTGGCTCCGCCGCGAGCCGCAGATCCAGTTCGTGGCGCGCGACCGCTCGACAGACAAGTCCGCCACGAGCCGCCGCAATTGAGCGTTCTTGCGCTCCAGTTCCTTCGTCTTCCTGGCCTGGTCGACCTAAAGGCCGCCATACTCCTTGCGCCGGCGGTAGTAGCTCTGCTCAGAGATCTCCGCCTCCTTGTACGCCAGCGCCAAGCTCTTGCCTTGTGCCGTTTGCACCTCGATCTGGCGCAGCTTCAGCACGACCTGCTTCCCAACCGTCTTCTGACCTCGCCGCATGTCCGAACCCTTCGGTCCTGACTGATCCTCTCAATCAGCCCGGTCCAAGGCCAGCTGGTAAGGTCAGATTAAAAATTGAAGATACAGGACGACATGTTCCCAATAATTCACGGGTGAGAAAATTCATAATGCGACTAACGAGGGCAGGATGCTTTTTTAATTCACAGGTCTAATTCAATACAGCGCTTTAATACACAATGAATATACCAATGCTTCCGGATTTAAAGAAAGTCAGACGTTCCTGCGGATTTGCCAACGATCAAATGCAAAATAGAGTTGGAAGACTATGCTGTGCGTGCATTCGCAGTCGATACCTCGCGCCACCATTTGGCGGTGTGCCGTAGTCCGCTCTCGAGATCAAAGCGCGGGCGAAATCCGACCGCTTCAGTCAGGACCGTTGTGTCGGCGCAGAGCAGAGGCGGGTCGCCGGGCGTCGAAGGACGGGCTCCAAAGGAGACCTGGTCGATCCCGCCTAATTCTGCCGCCAGAATTTCGATTAAGCGACGCACGGTAACGGGCGAGCCGGAAGCTATATTGAACGGGCCGCGATGCGGACTGTGAAGAGCTGCGACGAAAGCGCCGGCGACATCCTCGACGTGAAGAAAGTCGCGCTTCTGCAAACCCTCGGTCGTATCTACAGGCTGGCAGAGAGACAAGGCGGACGCGACATCCGAGACCAGTCGGTTTTTGGCCTCCCTCGGCCCGTACAGCCAAAAGATGCGACCCCACGCGATTGACAATCCCGACTGATCACCAAACGCGCACACGGCCCGCCGAGTCGCGTCTTTGATCGTGCCGTACAGCGTCGCGGGGACGATGGGCGAGCCTTCGTGGAGCCGGCCATTGCCAGTCCAGTCGTACTCGGCGCAGCTCCCCGCCATCACGGCGCGCACTCCTCCGCTGTCAGCGAAGGCTCGGGTGAGCGAGAGGGTGACAGCCGCCCAATCCAGGTTATCGGGGGCGGTCCAGAAGTGGCCCGGCGTCGCATTCCAGGCCAGATGGATGAGGTGGGTTGGCTTAACGCGGTCGATGAGCTCTTCTGCGGCTCCCGCCTGGAGGAGGTCCGTCGCTTGAAACTCGACTGCCATTCCTGCCATGCTATCCGGCCGTCGTCCGGTGCCAACAACGGCAACGCCACTCTGCGCAAGTTGCGCTACGACGTTCCGGCCGATGAAGCCGGAGGCGCCTGTCACCAGGACCCTCATGGTTGCCAATCCGGATAGGTCGCGTCGCGCTCCGACATGAACGGGTCTGGTAAGGGCCACTCAATCCCGAAAGCGGGATCGTTCCATCGCACGCCGTCACTGAAACCCGGTCGGTAGGCGGGTGTTATTTGATAGAGAACGTCCGTGTCGGCTTCGAGTGTTTGAAATCCGTGCGCCAACCCCGGGGCAATGTAGAGGCCTATCGCGTTCTCGGTACTCAGCGTCTCGCCATACCACTGTCCACGTGTCGGAGAGCCTGGCCGAAGATCCACCGCCACATCGAATATCGTGCCACGCACGCAGCGCACAAATTTCGCCTCGGAATGTGGATGGGGTTGGAAATGCATGCCTCGCAACGTTCCCGCCGCTGTATTACGCGAGAGGCTAGATTGCTCGAACTGTCTTGGCAGACCATGCGCGGCGAACTCATCGGCGCAAAAGGTGCGCATGAAGCTTCCTCGCGCATCGAGCCGGGGATCTGGAAATATACGCCAGAGCCCAGCGATTGGCGTCTCCTGAAAGATCACGGATGAATCTGGATCGTTGGTATAGGCGTTACGAAACGCCCGCCCCATTCGCGCACGCCGCGCATCTGCTCCATGATCTCGTCCTTGAGGTTCCACGGCATGATTAATACGTAGTCTGGGCGGCGTTCGAATATCGCCTCTGGCGCATGGATTGGAATTCGAACGCCTGGCAGAAGCCGGTTCACCTTGTGGGGGCTACGATCAACCGTGAATTCGACAAGCTCTGGGCCCACACCGCAGTAATTAAGTAGCGTGTTGCCCTTCGCTGGAGCCCCATAGCCTACAACCACCTTACCTTCCTGCCGTGCGGTGATCAGAAAATCCAGAAGGTCGCACTTGGTCTTCACGACCTCTCGGGCGAAGCGACGATAAGTCTCGAGGTCGCTAAGGCCTGCATCGCGTTCCCGCTCGAGCATTGCTGCAACCCTCGGCGTGTCGGGTCGCGCGGCGTTGTCTTCGTGGCAAATATACAGGCGCAGGGATCCGCCGTGAGTCGTCAACTCCTCCACGTCGAACACGCGCATGCCATGCGCCGCAAAGATACGATGCGCGATTGTGAAGGAGAGATAGCTGAAGTGCTCGTGATATATTGTATCGAACTGCCCGTATTCGATTTGGCGCAGCAGGTGTGGAAACTCGACGTTGGCGATGCCGTCGGGCTTTAGCAATATACGGTATCCCGAAACGAAATCGTTGATGTCAGGAACATGCGCGAGAACATTATTCGCTGCCATCAAATCTGCGCGAACACCCTTATCGGCGAGTCGCGTAGCCGTCTCACGCCCGAAGAACGCAACCTCGCTGGGAACGCCCCGTTGCTCTAAAGCAACTCTTGCGGTATTCGCGGTCGGCTCGACACCAAGGACAGGAATCCCCGCTTGCTTGAAGTACTGAAGCAGGTAGCCGTCGTTAGAGGCAATCTCAACCACCAGCGAATTTGCGTCAAGACCCTCGCGCGCGATCATACTGTCCGCGTAAGTTTTCGCGTGGCGCAGCCATGATTCCGAATAAGAAGAAAAGTAGAGATACTCGTCCGAGAACATATTCTCGGCCTTTTCAAAGTCAATAAGTTGAACAAGAAAGCATTCTTCGCAGACGTAGGCGTGAAGCGGGTAAAAAGGCTCCATCGCCTGTGCGCGCTCAACGGCCACGAAATCGTTTGAAATCGGCGACATGCCGAGGTTTGCAAAGGTAACTCGCAGCGGTGTGCTGCAGAAACGGCAACAGCCTTGCATGGCGACGTCCTTCCGGCACTCTTATCCGCGGCCGCGACAGCGGGAAAGCGTGGCTGTGATGAGGAAATGGTGCTCGCATAAGAGTGCGTCGCCCAAGCCCGGCAGCGCCCTACGCTAAACCCTCGTAACGTCCGATTTGCTCGTTTGTAATGGTCAAGGCCGAGCGGCCGTCCCGAATCGCCTTGTACCATTCCACGGTCCAGGCCAATGCGTCATGGACATGCAGGCGTGGGCGCCATCCCAACCGCAGCCGCGCCTTCGTTGCGTCCACTCTCAGCAGCATGGCTTCCTTGGCCCAAGCCGCGTCGTCTTGCTTCCAGGCAGCCCCCTCGCCCCAGAGCTCCACGACATGCGTGACAACCCTGCCAACTGTCCAGGCGTCATTGTCCGAAGGGCCGAAGTTCCATCCCTCTGCCACCTCTCCGCCCTGCCGGTAAAGCATCTCGGCAAGCACAAGGTAACCCGAGAGAGGTTCTAGGACGTGCTGCCAGGGCCGAGTAGCGAGGGGATTGCGTATCATCACCGGTGAGCCACGCTCGAAGGCTCGCACGCAATCTGGCAACAAGCGATCGGCCGACCAGTCGCCTCCACCGATCACGTTGCCGGCTCGGCCAGAGGCCAGAAACGGTCCCGAGGAGTTCTTAAAGAAAGAGCGCCGGTAAGAGGCTGTCACAAGTTCAGCGCAACCCTTACTGGCGCTATACGGATCCGAGCCACCCATCGCCTCGGTCTCGCGGTAGGCCCAGATCTGCTCGCGATTCTCGTAGCACTTGTCGCTCGTCACGTTGACGAAGGCACGCACCGAGCTGGTTCGCCGCGCCTCATCAAGGACCCTCACGAGGCCCATCACATTCGTATCGAAGGTAGTCGCTGGGTCTTCGTACGACGGATGAACGAGGGCCTGGGCCGCCATGTGAATGACGATCTCAGGTGAGGATGCTCTGAATGCCTCCGCAACGGTATTGGGATTGCGGATGTCACCGATATGCTGGCCGCCAGGTCTATCGAGCATGTCCCAAAGCGTTGCCTCTGCATCTGGTGCGAGGGCTAGGCCATGCACCGATGCTCCAAGCCTCTGCAGCCAGAGGGCGCACCATGCGCCTTTGAAGCCGGTGTGACCCGTCAGGAGAACGCGCTTTCCGGCCCAGAATGCCGGGGAGGGGGTTACCAACGCTTCCACTTGGCGTGCCCGCTCGACCAGAGATCTTCGAGATAACGCTTGTCCCGCAGGGTATCCATCGGCTGCCAAAAACCTTCATGGAAAAACGCTGACAGTTGGCCGTCCCGTGCCAACCCCTCCAGCGGCTCACGTTCCCATGTCGTCTGGTCATCAGCGATGCGGTCTAACACGCTTGGCGAAAGCACAAAAAAGCCGCCGTTGATCCAGCTTCCGTCCCCTTGGGGCTTTTCGATGAAGCCGTTGACCCGCGTGCCATCAACCGCGAGCGCACCAAAACGCCCCGGCGGCCGCACGGCTGTCACGGTAGCGTCTCGCCCCTCACGCTTATGGAAGTTGATGAGCGCACCGATATCGACGTCTGACACTCCGTCGCCGTAAGTCATGCAGAAGTGGCCGTCGGACACTTGGTCTCGCACGCGCTTAAGGCGTCCCCCTGTCATCGTCTCCGGGCCAGTGTCGACCAATGTCACACGCCAGTCCTCGGCACGACTGTGATGCACCTCTACCTTGTTTTTACCGATATCGATCGTCACATCGCTGAGATGAAGATAGTAATTGGCAAAAAATTCGGCGATCTGATAACCCTTATACCCAAGGCAAACAACGAAATCATTGATACCAAATGACGAATAAATTTTCATAATATGCCATATGATCGGTCGTCCACCGACTTCGACCATCGGCTTTGGTCGCGCCTCCGTTTCCTCGGACAGGCGCGTACCCAGGCCGCCAGCAAGGATGACCGCCTTCATATTAGACTCCGACACAAAACCTCTCAAAGAAGCACGAGGACGGCCCTACAGCCTTCCAACTTCGCAGTTGCGCCCGATCAGCTTGGAAGAACGCACGCAACCGTTGTGCCAGCCGCCGGCACCGCTTCCTTCGCCGCGACGTAGCCGCGCTGCCGATTTCCGCCACGGCTTACTCCACGCAGCGGCATACCGCAACATTTGAGAGCTATCCGATTTGGATGGAGCGGTTGGCGGTGTGATGAGGTGGTCGGCGAAGGAGAGCGGCGATGTCAACAGCGTCTCCACCGATCTGCATCAGCGTGTGGTCTAGGTTGTCGCGGTCAGCACATCTCGGCACAAAGCTTCTGCACAATTCCGGGTCAGGCTGGCGCGCTTAAGGCGCCAGTGTAGGCAATTCGCTCGTAAGGGCCGTCGCGCCGAGGCCCGTAGTCCGGGATCAGCGCTTGCTCGCGATCGAGACTCAGAGGCGGCGGTGGTCTCGGCAGGCCTGTCGTCTTTTTTCTCAGCGAGCTTTTCGGGATTGAGCCAAGTGCATGTGCGGCAGAAGGTAAGCGCAAGCGATGCACGTTATTAGCGCGTGCTGCTGCAACTCGGTCCGCGAGTGTCCCTCGAAGTAATTGAGGCCGAATTCCTCCCTGAGTTGCCGATGTGCCCGCCCGCAGACCCAGTGCGTCTTAATCTTGCCGTTTGGTCTCGAGGTAATGTTCGGAGCTACAGGTTCGAAAGGTAGTAGCTGGGCTTACCGGAGACGCGCTACACACCCACCACTTGGACCTCGTCCCCCGGACTGTGGCAATTGTCGGCCCCGACCAAGCTGTCGCTCACCGGCACGTGGGTCATATAAGATTGGGCCACGAGCGCTCCCTTCGCGCCCTGCCGCTACGTCACTGGCCGTCAGGGCAGCGCAACCAAAACCGCCCCGGCTTCCTTCGGCTACAGATCCGTCGTGAACTTGCGCGCTCGCCCGACCGGCTCGACGAGCCGCACGCCAAGATCGTAGCTTTTTTGGTTTCGGGCGATGCCCACTGTCTAGGTCAAGCCGCGCGCGTCGCGGCCGTGCCAGAACGCAAAGCCGGCTGCGCCAGCGTTGGCCAGCACCACGCCGTATCCCATTGCTCCAAGGCCGAACGCCATCGAATCCCGTGAGCGCGATCTTGCGAATGCGTCGCGGCGAAGCCGCCGCCTTGAGCACACCGGTCCGCACGTACCGCGCGGGTGCATCGACCCAAAAAAACGCCTGAGAACGCTGCCAGGTGCGAGAGCGAGCGCTCGCGCTTCCGAGCGTGGTATTCAAAAAACACGGCCGCGGCAGCGCACGCCCAGATCCGACAGGGTTCCATCTTGGTCACGCTCGGCACCAGAATCAGAATTATCAAATCGTTAACGGGCAGTGTCCGTCGTCAGGTGGTTCGAAACGGTATGAGACGCTCAAGAATGAAGGCTCTGATTTAGCTGGGCACCTCCCATTACCGTGATGACGGCAGTCTGGTGGATGGTTCAGCGGAAGTTTGAGCGCTTTGGCGACTTGATGCTGGCTTCGCACTGGTCGCGAACAGGGCGAATAGCCCTTGATCCCGACCCTTAGGCCATCCCCGCCCGGGAGCCGGTGAGCCAGACCGCCCGGTTCATGTTGTACGTGAGGTTGGCCAAGCCGATCTTCGTCCGGGCTCCCGCCAAGCCGATCGTGCGCACCACAAGCCCCGTCGGCCCCTTCTGCCGAGCGAAAATGTGCTCGACGGCGGCGCGGAACTTCGACTTCTCGCCGTTGGCCCGCGCGACGTTCCTCGCCATCGACTTGCCCGGCGGCTTCTCGCAATGGATGCGGGAGCGGAAGCCGGAGACCTCCAAAAATCTCGCGGTTTGAGGTGGTTCGTGGTGTGATCGCGTCGGCGGTAGACGAGGTGCTGCGATGCGCGGTCAACCGGGTTTCTTCGACGTCGACGTGCGCCCGAAGGATCTCTCGGCCAAGGTCGATGCGCCGGAGCGGCTGAACGCCATCGTCGACGTCGAATTGTACCGGGCCGATCTCGTCCGGGCGATGACCCGCTTGGATGGGTCGAGGGGCGGCCACCCACCGTTCGATCTCGTGTTCATGTTCAAGGTGCTGAGTGCCAGCCCTCAGCTATAAGAACCACGTCGGTATCGCCCGCCGCCATGGTCCGATCCGGACCTGGACCGGCGCCGATACGGCCCGCCACGATGGGCTGCAACTGCCCGGCCTCTTATCCGAGGCCAACACCGCCGGGAACGTCTGGGCCGACACCGCCTACCGCTCGAAGCAGAACGAGGCGTACCTGGCGGAGCATGGCTTCCGCTCCCGCATCCACCGCAAGGAGCCGTCAGGCAAGCCGATGGCAAGGAACGTTGCCCGGGCTAACGGCGAGAAGTCGAAGGTCCGCGCCGCAGTCGAGCACGTCTTCGCCCGGCAGAAGGGACCGATGTGGCTCGTGGTGCGCACGATCGACTTGGCGCGAGCCCGGATGAAGATCGGGCTAGCCACGTCGCATACGACTTGGACCGCGCAGTCTTACTCACCAGCTCCCGGACGAGGACGGCCTGATGAGCGGGATCACGAGCCCTAATCCGGCTCGCGTGATTGATGAGGCTCACAACAAATTCGCAAAAGGGTCAGACACTCACGACACCCTTCCAGGCGCCGCCGTCAAATCGGTATTTGGAGCTGTCCTGCTGGATAATAAGGTAAAGCGGCCGAAGAGTGATGGCGTGAGCGTCGGTCCATGGGATCTGACGTTTGATCCGCCCCCTTCACCTAGCTGGGCGCTCGCGGCCCAAGCTGCGTAGCCAATCAGCCGCTTCTTGCCGGCATGGAAGCAATGCCTCGGACCAGTTGCAATACAACGAGCTGAGGATGCCCTCACCTCGACACTGCTCGGAGATTCCGTCCTAACCGACGGGACCTCGAACATGATGCAGCAGTTCTCCTCGGACTAAAACTGCCGGCGCGTTGCCCGAGGGACATTTTGGAGCACGGCCTCTGCCGGCTTTTGCACCCGCTTAGAGAACTGCCTCATCTTCGCTACTGCGGCTTCCACGGACCACTCATCCACCATTCGTAAGGCCCGCAATCTGCCTCAGGAGCGCGATCGCGGACAGCCCAGGCCTAAGCCCTCTTCTCAAATGGAGAGTTTATGATCCTCGTCCACCTTTCTCGGCCGCATCCTATACCCCATGAGACAACGGCTCGGAGTTGCGGCCTTAGGACTGGGCATGGGTTCCCTATAAATCCTGCACCCAATCACGTTGGTTTAGCAACACATCACTTTTCGTGGATCCCACGGGCCCGGATAAGACCCCCAATCCCGCGGATCACCCAATCTTCTCGAGCGTCATGCTCATCGCGATAGGTCATAACTCCGTTACTCAATCCACGAGCGGTGTCGCCAATCAAAAGATCAATGTCACGTGTGACGCCCCGCATGAGTGGCTCATACGCCAGGATACGACTATGCCGGTTAGCGTACATGCCCATCCATAGACCAAGACTTCTTAGGCATACGTTATCGGGAGCTTGATCGAGCGCAAACAGAAGCGCAGTCCGACGAGCCATGACAAGATCAACACTCAAAGCGTCAGCGGCCTGAGCTTTGATGCCGCTAAGCAGATCTTCACCCCGATCAAATATAGATTTTCCAGAGCAACGATCGTAGAACCATCGAGGGGCGATGCGAATAGATGGACCAGCAACGACTTCACCAGACGGCCGACTTATAACACCTCCGACGAAATCGACCGCTGAGCATAATTCAAAATGGCGAAGCCCATGCCAAAGCCCGTCTACATCCCACAGCTCGATTGCCGGCCCTTTGATGAAGACCAAATCACTTTTAGATTTCTCCAAAATGTTCTTGATTTGACGAATGGGTACCGAACCGCGTTCGCAGCAAACACTAAAATGTTCAGAAAAGGGCGGATGTTCCCGATCGTCATCCTGGTGGCCTATTGCGATCAACGCGATAGTTGGTGCGTTCAGCGGCAGACGCCTGAGGTAGAAATCGGGCATTCCAACGTTAGCTGGGTACGGCTCGACGACGAGCTCGTCTGGACACTTGGAGTGTTGCCGGACAAATTCCAAGGCTGCCTTAACCGACTCGAGACTTCCTTGAAAGGTTTCGCCACTATTCGAAATCGATTTTTCGTGCTGACGCCAGTGATAAATCACATGCCGAAGATGACGTGCGCTGAAGCCAGCGAACTCAAACCGAAGCAGTATGTCCCAATCCTGTGCATACTGGGTCGAACTTGATGTAAACGCAGCAAGTTTCCGGGCCTCTTCCGTCGAGAAAAGAATACTGTGCCAAATAAATGAATGAGCCCGCAGGTGAACTGGATCATAATCCGGCCGCAGAAAGGCATGAACATTCCTGCTGCCAACCAAAAGATCCTCATCAGTATAAAATATGCGGGTATCAGAAAATTGCCTGATGCCTCTATCAAGTAGTTCGACTGCATCTTCAGTCAAAACATCATCAGCATCGAGGCACAGTGCAAAAGGTTGACTTGCTCGCTCAACGCAAAAGCGAAGACCTCCGTGAATACCAAGGTTTACGGGCTCACTGTAGAAGGTGATAACGCCGTCTTGGGACAGTCGCTCGAGTATTACTTTTAGATCATCTGAAATTGGCCCGTGAGCAAGAACAATCCATTCTTTCGGTCGCCGCATTTGTTTGCGGATCGAGTCTGCTGTGACCTGGAAGAGATAAGGATCAGTCCGAATGTAGACAGTGGTCAGAATAGAAATAGGCGCAGGGTGCTCGGGGCTGACTATCTGCTCCCGAGTCTGGACGATACGCTCGCGCAAAAAATCATCGTATGAGAACCAAGGTTTATGGGGAGGGCGTTCTGGCGACCTAAGAGACAGATTCGCGCTTCGGAATGGTCTGCCAAAACGGCAAGCTCCTAAATCACCGAATCGAAGAGCAAGACGGAGAGCATCTGTAGAGCTGAGTACAGGATCCGAACCTAGGGGAAGTTCGATAGCGAGTTCGGGGTCAAGCACCACTTTCTGACCCAGCTCTTGAGCGAGTGCGCCAAGCCAAGGGCCTAGCATAGAAATCCCGAAAATTGCGGGCAGCTCGTCGAGTGCCCGATGAAGTAGGTCTGCCCGGACCCACGCACCGCGGCAGGAAGCCCCACCGACTTGCTGCGGCATGGTTGGGTCGTATGGTCCATGGCTGCCGAAAGAATCACCGCCGAACCAAAACGCCGACTCAATCACTCTCCCAGCGACTGAGACACACCCGGACACTTGACATATTTTGCCATCTACTTGAATGATTGCCAAGCGCTTTGCCAGATCAGGATCTCGCACCGGAGTTGCTTCCGGTGAAAGCCAGAGCCATGCCTGACGAGGAATGCCGTCTAATGACTTGAGGAGGCCCGATCGCTCGATACGCTCGGGCAACAAGATTAAATGTACGCCGAAATCTTTAGTGTTTAAGTCTGAAGGTAAGCCTTTGCTCTGAATTCCATCATCTTTAGCCACATTCAAATCTCGGGCATGAAACTGAACCAATCTCTCAACCAGCTCAGCCGGCTGTCTACCTTCCGTGACCAGGCATTGGATCAGAGCTGAGAAACCTTCATCTCGACGCATCAGGGCGGAAATCCATTCCGTCTGACTTACCAAAGCTTTCTGCGAAACCGCGATGGCGAACTCGGAAACGCCGCCGTATGAAAGTTTTATGCGGTCGAACGTCGGTAGCAGTGCCGCAGTATCGTTCCAATCTTGCATAACGGGAATGGCAATGACATCCGGCATCGCCGATTGCTCGACAAAAGCGCCGATGATGCGCAGTGCATCTTCAGACAGCTGCATACCGGCTGCGGCAACGAAGAAATATCGCGCCCTATCAGTCAGAGTTTCAATTTTTATTTCAGAAGACCAACTGTCGGTGGTTGAGACTTTGACCGAGAGCCCTTGATGATCTGCGTAAGGGCGAAATAATTCCTCAATTGTTGTAATGGCTTCCTCTTCGCAGAACACATGCCAGGTAATTTTGCGTGCGGTATCCTGCAATATCAGGTTCTCGGCGAACGCACAGAGCCATGCCAAATCCATCGGACCAGCATAAGTAAGCACATCAACCACTATGCCTTCTGAGGATGGCCTATAATCCGCCCGGCGAAGATCGAGGATGCTCCGATCTAATTGCGAGAAGGCAGATGCCGACGATGCAGGCTCCGCTTCCATCCCAGCAAGAGAGTACGCCCGCCCTGTAATCCCATGTTCGGCAAGTTTCTCAACTAGCTTCGGAACCACCTTCAAAAGTGCTTCTCGCCATGAGCTTGGCAAAACTGGCGCGGTCGAATGAGATCTCGAACTGCTTTCGCACGAAATGCGGGCGCGGACGATAGCCTCAACAATATCTTCGACTGTAGCTGGGGCCCCGATGATCTTGTCCGAAAGTGCGGAGAGGCGCTGACTCGTCTTCACACCGAAGGTAGTCGTTACGGCAACTCCACGGCAAGCAGCCATCTCAAGCGGTGGATAGCTAGGATGGGGAGACATCATCAAAGAAAGCAGAATGTCTGCGCTCCGCATCAGCTCCCCATACGCCTTAAAATCCATCCAAGGCGCGGCCTTCAGTACATAGCCTCGCCCGAGGGGGATCGGCTCGAAGCCTTCCCCCATTCCGATAAATTCCCAGGTAGCTCCATCGAATACGCCAGCTTCAACCGCTGCCCTGATCGCTGCAACACCTAGCCCAAAGAGATTGCGCTCGGCCATCGTCGGGCGAGCGTAGAACAAAAATATCTTAGTAGAACTGCTAGATGGCGATTGAACAAAGAAATGGCGTGAATCGACCGCGGGATCGAAATACAACGCCTGTTCTGCGAACTCAGCCCTCCCATAAATGCCAACTCGATCAGAAATGAGCTGGTCTAGGAGTAATTTCGAGTTGACGATGGGGATATGAGGAAGGCTGTAGGTCTGCACAGCATTCGCATGAATTGTCGAAAGACCATAAAATAAACTCTCATAATCTTGAATAAGATATAGTATTTCTTTGTTTCTTAGTAGTGATGCTGCGGCGCTGGCGGGGTAGGCCGTCCACCACGCGGTCGCCAAAAAAATGTCATTGTAACCTACCTTGAATGGCACTTCCCTGTCGTGAGCATCGAGGAATTTTACGTCGAGTTTTTCGACGTCCACACCGCTTATCTGTTTAAGATGAAGCTTGAGGTCTGTGAGGTCCGTATCTGGGGGCGCATCGAGCGAGACGAAGTTCACGGGCAAACCCTCGGAAGCTAATAAGCAGCCAAGGATGTATGCTGTATTAGGTCCACCGGTTGCATATCGCCGATTAAGACCGGGCAGTACGATCGACACCGCGGGCCGAAGACTAAGATTTCGGTCTACCTCGATGTTCATAGGCTCGAAGCCGTGGTACCGTCCAAGATCGAAGAGGTGGTCTTCACGAAAGCTCGCGAGCGCCGCTGCTGTGATTTGCCCAGTCTTAGCGTAACTGTTCGAAGGAGCGGCCGATGCTCTTTCCGGCTTTACTCGGCAACTCTCCGGTTGCGACAAGAAACTCGTCAAGGGATCGGAGACTTGCGTTCCAGCAGCTTTGTGGAGATCGAGGTATCGAGATACACTGAACCGCGGACCGGGATCGCAGCCTTCCCGCCAACCGCGCGCCGTGTAATGCGAAAATGCTTCGCCTACAGAGCCGATCCGATCGGAGTAGCGATCATAATACCAGCGAGGATTAAAGTAGATGTTCGGCTGGCGTCCCTCGCTTATCCCTGAGTAAATGAAGTGTTGAAGTGGATCGATGCCTGCCTGAGCTACGTCGGGGTACTTTGAAAGATACCACTTCTCGTCAAAGAGAGGACTTGGGCGTGCGCGATCGGAATGCTCTTTGGAGAGGAAATGGGCTAGCGGCTCGGCATCGCCGGCACTGGCACACTCATGCATATACCATGACGGAGCGAAGAGAGGACCAGGCTGACAGCCCTGACGCCAGCCGGTAGACGTATAGTCAAATAGGGCTTCCCCAGCCCTGGAAACCCGGTCTGGATAGGAGATGAGATACCAGTCGGGATCGAAAAACGGATTAGGCCGACGTCCTTCGTTCATGCCCGATGACATGAAATGCTCCAGGGGATCGATTCCCGCCTGTGCCACGTCGGGATAGCGGGAGAGATACCAAGTGGAGTCTACTAAAATGCCGACTCCAGGGTGCTTATGTGATCGATTTTGTAGATAATCTACAAGCGGATTGACTAACTCGAAATTAGTGCCGGGGCGCGAAGCAATATATTGTTTAGTATCGAAGAAAGGCCCTGGGTTGCGCCCTTCGCGTGCTCCATACCTTATATAGTGCTCGGCCGGATCCACTGGATCCGCAGCGACATCTGGGTACGCTGCGAGGTACCACTGGGTACTAAAGAAACCGCTCGCGAGTATCAGCGCCCGATCGTCCTCCGACAGCCGCTTTTTTTTCTTCGAAAATGAAATTTGGCCCATCAGCGCACCTATCAGACCGGATCTATTTAAATAGCTCGCCGCGAAGAGCCACAAGCATCTATGAATCTTCGCGCCAGCTTACTTCTTATTTAGAGTCTGGGCTGTTTTTGTGATTCGCTATTATAGCCTGCATGTGGGCGTCCTTTTCTGTTAAAGCCAATCGAAGCGCTGCACTCTCGCCTTTCAGAGCATTGAAAATTTCGTTTTGTGCCGCCTGCGTCTCTAAAGCTTTTTCGTTCAGCTCACCGATGCGGCACTGAAGCCTTTGTATCTCTTTAGCAGCAGCCTCTGAACTTTCTTTTGCGTGAGCAGACTCGGCCTTCAAAGCCTCAATGATTTCCTTTGACTCGCGCATAACCCAAGCGAGGCGTTCTTCAGCAACGGCTATTGAGGCAGCCTGCATTTCTGTCCTCGCAAGAAGGTGAGGATTAGCTTGAGAAAGGGCAGCTCGCCCAAATAAGACGTGGTCGAAAACGTAGCGTGGCCTTTCGTCAATTAGAGTGGAAATCAGAGGTATAACTTCGCCGTTTTCGCCGCTAATGATCCGTCTGTACGGTCTCGCCTTTTCGGTTTTAAGCTTCTCAATGACGCAAATCGAATCATAGAATGAAACGCTTGCTAAACTGCGCATTAATATACGATGCGCATACAAGGTTTCTTTGTCGATTTCGTCTTCACTGATATGTGTGCAATTAACTACATCAACCAGCCCCTTAAGATACTCTATAGACGAGCCCGCTCGTTGATAACCGCCATCGAATTCTGGGAGATAGCTGCAGTGAAGATCTTCAACAATGTAGAGACCGCCCGCCTTCAGTCGATTGAAGTATATATTGAAAGATTTTATAATGTCATTCGACTTATGCGACCCGTCATCAATGATTATATCGAAAGACTGATCTTTGAAATGCCAATCCGCTGCTATTGGGTCCGTAGCGTCAAATGACAAAGCTTTAATTTTTTCGGATGAAAAAGTAAGATCGGCTACACTGGGATTAATGTCAACGCCAGTAATGGATGAGTTTAGTGGTAAATATTCCGCCCATAGCTCCAGGGAACCGCCGTTCTGTACTCCAATCTCCAGTATAGAGATGGGCTCACCACGTTCTACAAAATGCGCCATCTCTCGTTCGTATATACCGAGGTAGTTTTCCCATTTATCGCAATATTTCAGTTTTTTATTCAAGAATATATCAGATAAGACGCTCATCGTGGTTCAGCTCTTTAGTTTGGGGCGATCTCGTCGGTGCCTCTCATCTTTAGACGACCAACGGCTGCGGTTAGCTCGCTCAGAAACTCGATCCTACAGGCGTCAGGTGTCAGTTCTACGGGCGGATTAGGTACGGACCGCAGACCGGGGAGTGACACCTCTTAATGTGTTACTGCTTCGTACGCAAAGCGGTACATCCGACTTATGGGCTGATCGACCTAAACAGAGTGGAGTCCCAGCAAGTTAAATCGGTTCGCGGATGATCAATCGGTTTGCAGGGGCCGAACCTCTTAGCCGTATCCGTAGACCCCCTCATAACCGCCAACAATCTTGGGTCGGCGCACTCACGCGATAACGGCTTGGACTCCCTAGACCTCACTCCTCGCACGGCCTGCCCCTGCATCACGCCCGTTCTTGTTTGCCTTGGCCATAAAGACCAGCATCGCCCACTTGCGCATCAGCATCTGGCCCCGCCGCGCCTTTGCAGGCAGGCCCTTGCGTTTGGCCGAGAGGATAACCTCGTGGGGTAGGGTTGACCTGACTGGGATTTTGAATCAGGTCAAGTGCGAGGCTACTGGATCGCCGCTGTCATGGGTCGCCGGTAGGCGGGATCTGATCGGGCGACAGGCGAAGGTGGTCGGTAGCCCGGGGGACAGTGTGGCCGAACCCAGTTTTGGAACATCATCCAAGCGGGCTTATACGAACGTAGTGACGAGGGGTGGTCGGCGAAGCAGAGCGCCGACGTCCTTAACCCTGTCCACCGATCTGCGTTAGCGGGTGATCCATGTCGTCGCGGTCGACGCATCCCGGCACGCAGCTTCCAAACGCAACGGAGTCGGTCTGGCAAGGGCCAGTTACTTAGGCGGCAATTCGCTCGAGAGAGCTATCTCGTGGCCAAGCCGATGGTCGGCAATCAGCGCTTGCATGTTCTCGCCCTGTGAGCGTGAGCCAGGCATTGACTCGCACAAGCTTCGGAACGCCGTTACTGGGCTCGGCATCTGCGTGGAACAGAACGGTCTCTCGCGTTCCTAATCGCTACGGCATCTCGCGAAAAATTGTCTTGCCTGCCTGATCTGCAATTGGCCGAGGAACGCGCCTTTTTCCGGTCTGTGTAAATGATTCCGGCGTGCCGGCGCGCTGACGGACGCGATCGTCGCGAGCTGGGAGGGAGGACCCGCTGGCTGCTATGTGGTCTTCACCGGCGGCGAGACCTTGTTCCAGCTCGACCCGGCGTCGATCGAAGCCGTGTACGGGCGAGGCTTCGAAATCGCCATCGAGACCAACTGGACTTTGCCGGCCCCCGCGAGAATCGACTGAATCTGCGTTAGCCCGAACGGACGCAGTCCCCTCGGGCTGACGAGCGGGGACGAGTTGAAGCTCGTCTTCCACCACTAGGATGCGCCGCCCGAAGCCTTTCCGAGTTGCGGTTCCGCCACCGCTTCCTCAAGCCCATGGACGGAGCGGAGGCCGCAGCCACCACCGGGGTCGCAATCGCCTATTGCCGCGGGGACGCTTGGTGGCGACTGTCGATCCAAACCAATAAGGTAATTGGGATCCCCTGACGGGCCGAGACCGACAAAAGGCTCTCTCTCGCCGCGATCGCAATTATAGAGACCCGGGATACCGGCAACGGAGGTTCGGGAAAGACCACGGCGAACTGACCTGCCGGGCAAGACGCTGCTACCCAGAGGTATTCCGTGGAGGTGATCGAGACGCGCACTCCCGACGTGAAGCGGATCATCCCGAAGCGCTTCGGGGATGCCCGGGGCTGGTATTAGAGAAGTTCCGGGCGGAGGTGCTCGCGGGTGCGGGCATCGCGGTGCCATTCGTGCAGGACAACCATTCGTTCTCGGTCCACCAGGGCATGGTGCGCGGCCCCCACTTCCAGAGTCCGCCGCAGCCTCAGGTGAAGCTCGTGCGGGTCATGTCCGGGGCGATCCTCGACGTCGCCGTCGACATCCGCCCCCACTCCCCAACCTAACGGCAGTATGTCGCCGTGCGCCCGGATGCAGAGGGCGGCGAGCAGCTGTTCATCCCGCACGGCTTCGCTCACGGCCTCTCCACCCTGAATCCGGACGAGTTGGTCGCCTACAAGGTCGATGCAGACCCGGACGCGGGCCATCAGGCACGTTCCACTGCGTCAATGCCGGCGCAACCACCTGGTGCGGCTTCGCCCGGGCGATCATGGCGCGGGCGGCCTGCCGGGGCGGGCGCTCCGTGCCAGTCGAGGGCATCCCGACCTCCGCCTACCCGACCCGGGCCCGCCGACCCGCCAACTCGCGACTCTCGACGGACAGCCTGACGGCCGCCTACGGCATCACCCCCGTCGGTGGGAGGCCGCCCTCGAGGACCTCCCAGACAGGCTGGTCGGGCCGGTCACCGCCTGAGCCGGAATGAGAGGGACACGCACCCGATGAAGGGCATCATCCTGGCCGGCGGCTTCGGCACGCGGCTGCATCCGGCGACGCTGTCGATCAACAAGCAGCTGCTGCAGGTCGACGACAAGCCGATGATCTACTACCCGATCTCTGTGCTGATGCTAGCCGGCATCCGCGAGATCCTGATCATTTCGAGCCCCGAGCACCTCGACAACTACAAGCGCCCGTTCGGCACCGGCGCACAGTTCGGGCTGTCTTTCACCTATGCGGTGCACCCACGGCCCGAGGGGCTCGCCCGGGCCTTCCAGATCGACCGCACCTTCGTGGGCGAGGACGCCGTGGTTCTGATCCTGGGCGACAACCTGTTCTTCGGCGCGGGCATGGCCGAGTTGCTGGCCCGGGCGGTGGCGCGTCCCACGGGGGCGACGGTGTTCGCCTACCATGTCGAGAACGCGCAGGCCTACGGCGTGATCAGCCTCGACGCGACGGGCAAGGCCACAAAGATCGTCGAGAAGCCGGACAAGCCGGGCTCGACCTGGGCGGTGACGGGCCTGTGACGTTCCACCAACGCTTTGGTCCGGCGTGAGTGCGAATTTTCCGGTTTTATAAGACCCTGGCTTGAGGAGCAAAGTGGTGAAGATGAGCAGATTTACCGAAGAGCAGATCGCGGTTCGTTAAAGCAGGCCGCTACTTTGACACCGGTCGCGGAGGTGCTGCGCCGAATGGTCATCTCCGAGCAGACATTCTACCGCGGGAAGAAGCTCTACGGTCGCTTGGGTACAGGCGAGCTGCGGCGTCTGCGGCAGTCGGAAGAGGAAAACCGCAAGCTCAAGCAGCTCGTGGCCGATCTGAGCCACGACCGGCACATCCTGCAGGACGGGCTCGCAAAAAAGCTCTGCCCCCTGCTCGGCGATAGGCGCTCATGCACCAGGGTCTGGAGGCGCACTGGGTGAACGAGTGGCGCAGCTGCGCCGCGCTCGGCGTCGGCTGGTCGAGCATGCGCTACCGCTCGACCAAGCCCGATCAGGCACGCTGCGGATGCGCAGCTGCGACCTAGCCAAGAGCCCGGTGCGCTACGGCTACTTCCGGATCTCCATCCTGCTGCGCCGAGGGGGCTGGCGGGTAAACCATAAAAGGGTCCACCGGCTTTACAGGGTTGAGGGCCTCAGCCTGCGGCACAAGCAGCCGCGCCGGCACGAGAGCGCGGCGCATCGCGAGCGTCAGCCTGCTGCGCTCCGGCCGAACGAACGCTGGTCGAAGGACTTTGTTCCCCACGCGCCGTTCGACAGCCGCCGACTGCGAGCCCTGACGGTCGTCTATGCGTTCACGCGCGAGGCTCTGTCGATCGAGGTTGACCAGGGCATCAAATACGAACAGGTCATGGCTGTCGTCGGCCGCTTGACGCTGCTGCGCGGAGCACCGAGCGAGATTCAGGTCGATAACGGGCTTAAGTTCGTCTCGAAGCCGCTCGACCGCTGGGCCTACGAGAACGATGTCACGTCGAACTTCACACGGCCTGGCAAGCCGCCCGACAACGCGCTGGTCGAGTCGTTCAACGGCCCGGCTGCGCGACGAGTGCCTGAATGCGAACAAGTTCTTGTCGTTGGCCGACTCGAGGAGCTCGATCGAGACCTAGCGGCGGCACTACAACCAGAGCCGTCCTCACACCGCCCCGGGGTGGCGAACGGCCCAGGAATTCACCCTGGCGGTGGCCCTGCAGGCCGCCGAAAAAGATACGAGAACTCACCTCCCGACCAGACCAAAATCCGGGGAACCTTCAGAGATCCGGACGCTCACCTTCCGGCCGGACCTAAATCCGAGGGACCCTCAACGTCATCCGCGTGAAAACGTCATCCTTCCAGCGCAGCCGATGGAGCAGCGCCATCGCGACATGTCCGAGGACGACAATCATCAGCGTGAAGCCGAGCCAATAGTGCAGAAGGTCGGCGGGGGCGATCATCCACTCGATCTTGCTGTCCCGTCCGGGCATCAGCGGAATTCCGTAGGGCGTGAAGGGCTTGCCCGAGCCGTACTGGCGCAGCAGCGCGAGGCTCGGGATCATGATCATCAGCGCGTAGATCAGCCCATGCCCGAGTGTCGCGGCACGACCGATCCGGTCATCATGCGACGGACGCCGCCGGAAGTTCGCCAGCCCCCAGATCCCGCGCAATAGGACCAGAACGAAAAGGGTGAAACCGAGGGTGAAATGGCTTCCGCCAACGAGGCGCGTCACGGCGGTATCGCCGATGGTGACGTAAAGGAGCGCTCCACTGAATTGCCATGCGAACAGCGCGGCCATCAGCCAGTGGAAGGCGCGGCTGATGCGGCCGTAGCGCTTCGGGGTGTCGAGCCAGCTGGCCGTGGTCATGCCTGCTCCGCCGATTCGTTTTCGAGCACGTCGAGGCGGTAGGCGTCGGTTGCGGCATGATGCACCCGGCGCAGGAACGTGTTTCCGGCCGCCATGAATGCGTCCGCAGCCGCATCGCCGCTCATGGGGTAGTGGGTCAGTCCGGTCCAGTGAACGAGGACCACCATGCCGCCGGGGCTCAGGCTGTCCCTCACCCGTACGACGAGGCGTGCCACGTCGCCGGGATCCAGGAAATAGACCACCTCCGACAGGACGATCAGGTCGAAGCGGCCAACTGGCCAGTCGCCGGGCACTCGGGCGCGGGCGAAGCGGACATGGCCGAGGTCGCGGTTGCGCTCGCGGGCCTGTTCGAGCGCCGTCTCGACCACGTCGAGGCCGAGAATGGCATCGCAGCGTTCGGCCAGCATCCGCGTCAGCACGCCGATGGAGCAACCGACCTCGACAGCCGAGGCGTAGCGCGCCCGCGGCAGGGCCGCGAGGGTGGCAGCGTATTTGGCCCGCTCGTAGTCGCTGCTGGCGAGCTGCCAAGGATCGACGTTGCCGGCGTATTGGCCGTCGAAGTAGCTCGGTGGCATCGAGGACGTGAAGCGGCTCACGGGACGTCTCCGCCCCAAAGGTCGCCCGCCATGCCCTCCGCGTCCAGGATCTCCTCCGCCGCGCCGACGAGCGCGCCATCGGGAGCCGGCTGACGCAGGTAGGTGGCGAGATCGCGCGACAGGCGTTCCAGGGGATGGCCGCGCAGGAAGCCCTGGAGCCCCACGGAGCGCTGGGCCAGTTGCAGCACGTCGAGGCCCGCCCGCTCGACGGCAAGGCGAACGAGGTTGATGCAGGCGACGATCCGTTCGGGCGGCAGGATGTCGTCAGAAACGGTTTCGGCGCCACGCTTCACCCAGTTCCGCGCCCCTTCGAGGGCCAGCGCGCCCTCGCCAAGGCGCGCGAGCTGGTGCGGATCCGCGCCACGGCCGGTGCGGACGAGATGCGCCCGCCACGCATCGAACACCGCCTCGATCCCGCCGAGTTGCACGGCCGCGAAGCGCCACGCCCCGCTGGAGAAGGCGGGTTGGCGAAAATAGGCGTCCGGCGCGCCGAGCATGTCCTCTCGGCCGAGCGGCAAGCCGGTGAAGTCGAGGGTGCCGGAGCACGAGGCGCGCATCCCCTGAGACTGCCAGCTCGACAGGTCGGCGCGCGTGCCGCTCTCCAGCGGCACCACCAGCATGTGCGTGCCGGGCGCGCCCTCCCGGCGTGCGGTGACGAGGGCGCGGGTGACGCGCCCCGCCCCGGAGGCGAAGGTCTTCACGCCGCCAAGGCGCAACCCTTCCTCGGTTTCGGTGATGACGAGGCCGTTCTCCGGCGGCTCGGTGTTCCAGACGCCGAAGAGATGCCCGGCACGGGCATCGGCGAAGAGCCTCTTGCGCTGGGCGGGATAGCCGTGGGCAGCCACGAGTTGGAGCGCGTTGACGTGCCCCTCGTAGAGCCGGCCGAGGGCGAGGCTGCCGTAGCCGACGAGGCGCAGCACCTCGACGAGCGTCGCCGCAGCCGGCTCGTCGCCGAGCCCGGCCCCACCGTCCTCGGCCGGAATCGGCGCGGCGAGGAGGCCGAGATGCGCGAGGTCGGCCACGTCCTCGCTCGGAAAGCCGTCGTCGTGGTCATGCGCGGCTGCGCGAGATGAAGCCGTTGCCGCGACCCGTCGCGCGGAAGCGACAGCATCGTAGGCGAGGTCCAAAGGCGTTCTCTGGTCCATCCGGCGCTTTCATCTCGGGTCCAAGGCCATTCGATCCGCGAAGACCAAAGCCCCACTCCGACAACCGGACGGATGCCGAATCTTTCGCATAGGTTTTGTGCGCCATCGGAGCGCACGCTCGCCTTCCCGGAAATCGGCGGGTCGACGAGGCCTATGAGGAACGAACGGCCGAGCCTGCCGGATCAATCCGCTGGCCCGATTCCCGATCGAAGACATGGATATGGGCACCCGGAAAGCTGACGCGAATGGACTCGCCCATCGCAGGCCGGTTGGCGGTCCTGACGGTCAGTGCCTTCCCGTCCGGCCGGGCGGCATGGATCAGCATTTCCGATCCCAAAAGCTCGATCACCTCGACAGGCCACGCCATGCCCTCCGGGTCGAGCGCGACGTGCTCGGGGCGGATGCCGAGGATCACCGGATAGCCGTCCGGCCAGTCGTAGCGGTTCAGCCCCAGGTCGATCTCGGTGCCCTCGATCGCGATGGCGGTGCCGTTCCGGCGGAAGAGGCCGGGCAGGAGGTTCATCGCCGGCGAGCCGATGAAGGCCGCCACGTAGGTGTCGGCCGGGCGCTCGAAGATCTCGGCGGGCGTCGCGAGTTGCACCGGCACGCCCTGGTGCATCACCAGCAGCCGGTCGCCGAGCGTCATCGCCTCGACCTGATCGTGCGTGACGTAGAGACTCGTCACCTTCAGCCGGCGCTGCAAGCGGCGGATCTCGCCGCGCATCTGCACGCGCAGCTTGGCATCGAGGTTCGACAGGGGTTCGTCGAACAGGAACAGCTTCGGATCCCGGACGATCGCCCGGCCCATGGCGACGCGCTGGCGCTGGCCGCCGGAGAGTTGGCGCGGCTTGCGCTCGAGGAGCGCGTCAAGCCCGAGCAGCGACGAGGCCGCATCGACCTTGGATCGGATCTCGGCCTTGCGCAGGCCGCGGATCTTCAACCCGTAGGCCATGTTCTCGAACACGCTCATATGCGGGTAGAGGGCGTAATTCTGGAACACCATGGCGATGTCGCGCGCGGAGGGGTCGAGCCGGGTCACGTCGCGCCCGTCGATCAGGATCCGCCCACCGGTCGGCGTCTCCAAACCCGCGACGAGGCGCAACAGGGTGGATTTCCCGCAACCCGAGGCGCCCACGATCACCAGCATTTCGCCATCGGCGAGGGCGAGGTCGACCCCCTTCAGAATCTCGTTGCGGCCGAAGCTCTTGCGCAGTCCTTCGAGCCTCAGGCCCGCCATCACTTGTCCCCTTCGGTGAGGCCCTTCACGAACCAGCGCTGCATCAGGAGCACCACCGCCACGGGCGGAACCAGCGCCAGCACTGCGGTGGCCATGACCTTGTTCCACTCAGTGGCGGTGTCGACGCCGATCATCTTGACGATGCCGATCACCACCGTGTCGAGCTTCGGGTCGGTCGCGACGAGGAGCGGCCACAGGTACTGGTTCCACCCATAGACGAACAGGATCACGAACAGCGCCGCGATGTTGGCGCCCGAGACCGGGATCACGATGTCCCGCAGGAAGCGCAGCGGCCCCGCGCCATCCATCCGCGCGGCTTCCACCAGCTCGTCGGGGATGGCCAGGAAGGTCTGGCGGAACAGCAGCGTCGCCGTCGCGGAGGCGATCAGGGGAAGGGTCAGCCCGGTGAAGCTGTTGATCAGGTCGAGGGACGACATGACCTGGAAGGTCGGGATCAGCCTCACCTCGACCGGTAGCATCAGGGTCAGGAAGATCAGCCAGAAGGCGGTCATGCGGAAGGGGAAGCGGAAGAAGGTCACGGCATAGGCCGAGGGCAGCGACAGGGCGATCTTGCCGAAGGCGATGGCCAGCGCCATCCCGGCCGAGACGAGCAGCGCCCGCCACACCGGCCCCGCCCCCGCCGAGCCGTCGAGCAGCACGTCGCGGTAGACGCCGAGCCCGTCGAGGTTCGGCACGAGAGAGACCTCGCCCCGCGCGATGGCGGCGGAATCCTGCGTCGAGCCCGCGATGGCGATCCAGATCGGCAAGGCGAAGATCAGGACAGCCAGCAGGAGGACGGCGTGGGGAACGAGCTTAAGGGAGAGCCGTCGCATCAGGTGACCGCCTTCCGCCCGAGGAAGCGGAATTGCAGGGCGCAGAGGACGATCACGCCCACCATCAGCACCACCGATTGCGCCGAGGACGAGCCGACATTCGCGTTGACGATGCCGTCGAGATAGACCTTGAGCACCAGCGTCTGGGTCGATTGCCCGGGTCCGCCGGCATTCACCGCGTAGACCGTCGCGAACGTGTCGAAGGCCGCGTAGACGAGATCGACCACGAGCAGGAAGTACACGGTCGGCATCAGCAGCGGCAGCACGATGGTGCGGAACAGGCGGAAGCCTCGGGCTCCGTCGATCCGCGCCGCCTCGATGATCGTCTTCGGGATGGCCTGAAGCCCCGCCAGGAAGAAGATGAAGTTGTAGCTGATCTGCTTCCACGCGGCGGCGAGGATCACCAGCGCCATGGCCTGCGTGCCGTCGAGCTTGTAATCCCAGGCGATGCCGACCCGGTTCAGCCACGCGCCGACGAGGCCGATCTGCGGGTGGAACATCAGCACCCACAGCACCGCCGCCATTGCCGGCGCCACTGCATAGGGCCAGATCAGCATCGTGCGGTAGAAGGCCCGGCCGCGGATCTCCGTATCGGCCAGGACGGCGAGCACCAGCGCCACGCCCATCGAGAGCAGGGTGACGCAGAAGCAGAACAAGGCCGTCCGCCCGATGGCCGCCACGTAGAGCGGATCACCGAACAGGTCGGCGAAGTTTTCCAGCCCGACGAATTCCGTGCTGGTGCCGAAGGCGTCCTCGCGCTCCAGGCTCGACTTGACCGCCTGCAATGCCGGCCACAGGAAGAAGACGAGCGTCAGCCCGAGCTGAGGCAGAATCAGCAGTGCCGGCAGGAGCTTGCCCGGAAAGAGTGTGCGTCGTTCCATCGGCGCGGAGCCTTCCGATCCGCCGCGTCAGCCGCGAGCGGATTTCTGGAACTCGCGCAGCACGCGGTTCCCGCGGGCGACGGCGCTGTCCATGGCGGCCTGCGCACCCTGTTGGCCCTGAAGCGCCTTCTCGATCTCCTCGTAGAGGATCACCCGGATCTCCGGCAGGCGGCCGAGCCGAAGCCCCCGCGAGTTCGGGGTGAGTTCACCCCGCGCCAGCTGCCGCGCCGGCACGTCGGTGCCGGGGTTCGTCTCGAAATAGCCGGCCTGCTTCGTCGCCTCGTAGCCGGCGCCGGTCACGGGGACGTAGCCCGTGTGCTGCGCGTAGAGGGCGACCTGCTCGGGCTTGGCGATGAAGGCATAGAAGGCCGAGACTGCCTTGTACTCGGCCTCGGTGCGCTTGGGCGCAGTCATCGCCCAGAGGCTCGCGCCGCCGATGATCGAGTTGTTCGGCTTCGGATTCAGCGCGGGCTCTGTCGGCAGGAACGCCTCGGCGTAGCGGAACTTGGCGTTCTTCACGATGTCGGCGCGGCCCGAGGACGAGCCGAAGCCGATCGCGGCCTGCCCGGAATAGAAGATCGCGTCCGGCGCCGTGTCGCGGCCGGCATACTTGAAGGCGCCGTCCTTCGAGAGGTCCATGAAGCGCTGAAGCTGATCGACGAAGGGCTTCGTATTGATGAGCAGTTGCGCGCCGAGCCCGTCATAGCCGTTGCCCTCGGTGGCGTAGGGCAGGTTCTGGATGGCGGCGTATTCCTCGAACTGGATCCACGTCATCCAGGCGGAGGTGCTGGCGATGGGCGTTGCCGCCTTGGAGGCCAGGGCGCGGGCCGCCTTGGCGAAGTCGTCATAGGTGGCAGGCGGCGTGTCAGGGTCGAGCCCGGCCTTCTCGAAGGCGTCGCGGTTGTACCACATCACCGCCGTCGAGGAGTTGAACGGCATGGAGGCGAGCTTGCCGTCCGGCAGGCTGTAATAGCCGCGCACGCCGGGAATGTAGGCGTTGGGGTCGAGGGCGAGCCCGGTTTCCTCCGCGAGCTTCCACGCCGGCTTGATGGCCGGACCCGCCTGCAGCATCGTTCCGGTGCCAACCTCGAAGATCTGGACGATGTGCGGCGCCTTCCCGGCGCGATAGGCGGCGATGGCCGCCGTCAGGGTCTCCGGGTAGGTGCCCTTGAACACGGCCTCCAGCGTGACCTCGGACTGGCTGGCGTTGAAATCCCGCGCGAGGCGTTCGACCTCCTCGCCGTTCGCCCCGGACATCGCGTGCCAGAGCACGATGGGCGTCCTGTCGCCGGCGGCGGAAGCGGAACGGGGCTTCAGCGCGGTCCAGGCGGCCAAAGAGCCGGCGCCGGCCAGCAGCACACGACGATCCATCAGAACCCTCCCGATCGCGGGATCACGCGGCCCGTTTCGACGAGCCTGCGCAGTCCCGTGGCCGCGCTCCGGCGCCCGCGATCACCATGCACGGGTGATTGACCGGAATAAACCCATGGTGCCGTTCGGTCCGCAGGCAGGTCGCTCAGGTCGCAACTTCATCGAGGGATTCCCGCTCGCCGCTCGACGGGGGCTGTTTCACCGGCAGCATCGCCAGCAGGGCGGAGCGGAGCATTTCCGGGCGGACCGGCTTGTGGACTAGGGGAATTCCGCTGTCCAAGGCCTCCCGCAGGCGCGCCGGTGCCGTGTCGCCGGTGATGAGGATCGCGGGGATCTGGCGGCTCCAATGCCGCCGCAGGGTCGCTATGGCGTCGGCGCCGGTCTGGTCGTGACGCAGGCGGTAGTCGCAGATCAAGACATCCGGCGGAGGTTCAGAGGCGGGATGCCGCGCGACGTCGGCTGGATCCTCGAAGGCACGGCACTCACAGCCCCAGCCGGTGAGCAGCGCCACCATCGCGTCGCGCACGATGGCATCGTCATCGACGATCAGGATCCGCGCCCCGCTCAGCGAGCCGTCGTCGAGCGCGATCATCTCTCCGTCGCCCGCGTCGGCCGTCTCGAACGTCCGGGGGACGAGGATGCGGAAGACGCTGCCGCTATTCACCTTCGACGAGAGGGAGAGCGCATGCCCCAGCGAGGCGGACAGCCCCCGCGCGATGGCGAGGCCCAACCCGAGTCCCTTGTGCCGATCCCGTTCCGGGTTGCCGAGCTGGTAGAATTCGCGAAACACATCCTCCTGCTTGTCGTCGGGAATGCCGATCCCCGTATCGTAGATTTCGATGGAGACGTGGGCGCCCCTGCGCCGGCAGCCGATGAGAACGCCGCCGCGCTCGGTATAGCGGATGGCATTGAGGATGAGGTTGCGCAGGATCAGCTCGAGCAGCGCGGGGTCCGACACGACCATCAGATCGGTCTGCGGCGTCCGGTAGATCAGGCGCTTGGCATCGGCCAGATGGGCGAGATCGTTCTCGATCTTGTCGAGCAACGGCTGGAGCTCGATGGCTTTCGGGCGAGGCGTGACGACCCCGGCTTCCACGCGGGAGAAATCGAGCAGCGTGTTGAGCATGTCCGTCGAGGCGACGTTCGCGGCCTGGGCGCTGCGCAGGATGCGCCGCTGCGCTTCGGCCAGATGGGTCTGGCTCAGCGCCTGAAGGAACAAGCCCAGCGCGTGGACGGGCTGCCGCAGATCGTGGCCGGCGGCAGCGAGGAATTGCGATTTCGCGGAATTGGCGTGCTCGGCATCGCGCCGGGCCGCGTGGGCGGCGGCCGTTTCCTCGCGCAGCTGCTCGACCAGATTGGTGTTCTCGAAGCGGAGCTCGATCGATTCCCGGACGCGGCGGCTCGCGAGGACGACCTGCCCATATTGCCCCACGACGAAGAGGACCGAACAGATCGCCAGCGCGCGATAGGGAGCGCCGCCGAGCGACCAGAGCGTCCCGGAGGCGATTGCGGCAATGGGCAGGACGAGCGCGAGGTAGAGGTGGCGTCGCGGTGCCAGTAGCGAGACGCCGTTGCTGCAGGTGGCGCCGAGCAGCGACATCGTCAGGATGCTGACCGCAGGCACCTGAAGGGGCAGCGCGATCCAGATCAGCGACCCAAGGATCGAACCCTCGAGAATCTTGCTGAGGAACACGATGCGCTCGATCGAGCGGGCCTTATCGGGCCGGTCCACGCTGTGCCGCGCCCGGCGCGCGAAGGCCGCCGCCGATAGTCGCTCGGCGAGGAAGGCACCGTACCAGCCGAGGAGCAGGGTGTGCGAAGCCAGCGTCCACAGCACCGCGAGCATCAGCGTCGAAACGAGGAAGCCCACGGCGACCGACTGCGTGACGCCGTCGAGGACCAGCCGCAACTCCTCGGCGGTGATCCTGTGGTCCCGCGACCGCGTCATCGGATCAACCCGAGCTGCTGGGCCTTGAACACGGCCTCCGCCCGCCGCGTGACAGCCAGGACCGTCAACAAGCCCTGCACGTGGCCGCGCACCGTATGTTCCGACAGCCCGAGCTGGCGGCCGATCATCTTGTTGGACAGGCCGCGCCCGACGAGGGCAAGCACCTCCGCCTGCCGGGGCGTCAGCGATGGGCAGACCGGACCACTGGGCGGCGGGACGGCCGGAGCGTTGTCCAGCATCTCGCGCAGGACGCTCATCATTCGGTCGGGCCTGTCCGTCTTGGAGAGGAACGCGTAGGCGCCCTGAGCCAGCGCGGCTTCGACCGTGTCCGGCATATCCAGCGCGGACACCACGATGATCCTGGCGGCGGGCCAGCGTCGCTGAAGCAGGACCATCCCGGTGAGGCCGCTCGTTCCGGGCAGCTGTATGTCGAGAAGAATCACCGTCGGCACGATCGTATCGATGGCGAGCGCCTCGTGAAGCGAGGCACTGTCGAAGATCGGAATGCGGGCGAACGCCGTCGAGAGCATCGACACGATGCCCGAGCGGAACAGCGCGTGGTCATCGATGATGAGGATCGCTTGCTGCGCCATGCCGAGCCTTGTGTAGAGCAAACGCGGAGGCGCCGTCGCGTCTTGTAGACCAGTCCATATGGACTGGTCCACGAAGTCTTGATGATCGGCTAAGTCACGGGGCGAGGATTGCGCTGACCCGAGAAGCGAGCATGATTTTTCGAGGCCAAAAACGCCGCACCTCGATGTCCCTGAGGCGCAGCATCATCCTGAATGCGGCCGATCCGTCGTTCGACGCCGGCAATGCCTTGATCCTGCGGTGGATCGGCGCCGCCGCGAGGAAGCGCAGCAAGGTGGCCCAACGGCCGCCGCAGCCACTCGCCGACAATGTGACGATCCTCAAATGGGAGCACACCTTCGGGCGCATGGCGAAGACGGACACCGAGACCCTAGAATCTCAGGTCGTCGTCGTGCAGTTCAAGCCGGCCCGGCACGTTTCGGACCGGTAAGGACTACCCTGACCAGGCAACGAGCGGCGGACGCGCGGCTGTTTGCTCGGTGAACGATAGGCAATTACAGCAATTCAACTGATGAATGGTGGGCCCGGTAGGACTCGAACCTACAACCAGACCGTTATGAGCGGTCGGCTCTAACCATTGAGCTACAGGCCCAAGCTATTCATCGGGAACAGCCATTTGGCTTCTGCCACGACTCTGCTCGTTGAACGACGACAGGGCCCCCGACAGAAACCGCCACTTCAGTAGCGGCCGGGGGAGGGCGGAGCAAGGGGTGTTCACGCTCGATACCATGCCACGCCGTGGACCCCTCTCGAAGTCTGGCGAATCGGCAGCTTGGCAAGAACCCGCGCCGCATGAGCCGAGGTTTTCGAAGAGCGCTTCAGATTTTACGGCTCAATCCATCTCCCTTCTCCCGCCCTCATCCTGAGGTGCCGGCGCGCAGCGTCGGCCTCGAAGGAGGGTTCCAACCTGCCGCGCGATCCCTGGAGCCATCCTTCGAGGCCCGCTGACGCGGGCACCTCCGAGCCCGACCGAAAAAGTCGCGACGTCGCCTCACACCTCACCGTCTTTGCGAGCGTGAGCGAAGCAATCCAGGGGCGGGCGAGTCGCTTCCAATTGTGGAGCGTCCCTGGATTGCTTCGTTCCTCGCAATGACGGAGGCGGACGCGACCTCTCCGGCCAGAATCTCAGGATGAGGCGAAAGGGTGGGTGCTGCCGCAACGTCAACAGTCGCCGCTTCTGAAGCGATCAGAATTGCAATCGAAGTTTGATTGCATTGTCGGACGCGCTCTCCTCTCGAAAACCGAATGCGCGATAAAGGGCAAGTGCCGGAGCGAGTCGGTGGACTTCAAGTGCGATGGAAGTCGCGTCTTGCCGCACGTGAGCGATGGCCGAGGCGAGAAGCCTTCGCGCGATCCCCTGGCGGGCGAAGGCCGGCTCGACGCTGACGTTGCTGACGAAGGCCTGTCGGGTCTCGTTCGCGCGATAGATCGCCACCAGTCCGATCAAGCGCGGTCCGTCCCAGGCCTCGAATCGTTCGGCCCGCTCGGCCAGCTTGGCGGCGTAAACTGGAATCGCGACGCGGGAATGGAGGGGAGGGACAAAGGACGAGGAGCAGACCTGAAGATGCCGGGCAATCTCATCCGCCGCCGACAGATCGCGGGCGAAGCGCAACGGCATGGCGCTCAGGTCACATCGGCCGCGGAAAGGAGATCGCATGCATTCAGCAAGTCGCGCGTCCCCTCCCGTCCGTTGAACATCAGCACATCGATGATGGACAGCCAGGGCACGAACGGCCCGTCGAACTGAGGATAAGGTGCCAGCCGGGCCTTGAGAAAGCGCAGCGAAATCCCGCGCGCCTCGAACTCGCACGGATCGTAGAGCGCCGTTCCGCCGATCGGGTTGACGTAGGTCGTGGCCGAGAGGCGCTCGCAAAGGCCGAGCACGCGATCCTGCCGCCGCAAATCCGTGCCGCCTTCGAGCTCGGACGCCGTGATGAGGGGCGTGGCGATCTCAAGATGTTCGGTAACGCGGATCAGACTTTCGCGCAGATGCAGGAACAGGTTCCCGGCGCGGTGGTGCAACACCGCTTCGACGAGGGGCATCGTTTCCCGAATATGCGGTGCCCGGCGGTAGGCACCCGCGATCTGTGCGCAGAGCTTGTCCGGTGCGAAGTCCGGTGCGACGTGACGTTCGACGATGTCGAGATCGTCCGAGCCCTTCGCGAGCGGCAGGGTGAAGGTAATAGGCTCACCGTTCCGCAGGAAGCGGTTGCGGTTGATCCAGCCCTTCTTGGTGTACTTCACCGTATCGTAGATCACAAAGTGATCCACGGCGGCTATCAATTGAAAGTAGCCGATATAGGGAAACAGATAAGGCTGCATGATCGCGACCCGCATAGCCGGTCACCGGCGCAGCGGATCGGCGATGCGGGCGATTGTCCTGGCGATCACGTCGGGTTCCAGATCGGGATAGATCGGCAGGCAGAGGATCCGGTCGGCGGCCCGCGCCGCGTGGGGCAAGCCGGCGCGACCGGCGCTCGGCAGGCCCGCATACATCGGATGGTCCGAGATCAGCGGATGGAAGTAGCGGCGGGTGTGGATGCCGTCCTGCTTCAGGATTTCCCAAAGGGTATCGCGGGGCGTCGCGTAATCCGGCCCGACGAGGATGGGGAAATACGAGTAGTTCGCCCGCACCGCGCCGATTCCGTCGAGGCAGGCGATACCGGGGATGCCGGCGAGCCCGGCCCGGTACGCGGCGTCGATGGCGCCGCGCCGATCGATGACGTTATCGATGTAGCGCAGTTGCAGGAGGCCGAGCGCGGCGTTGAACTCGCTCATCTTGCCGTTGAGGCCGACTTCGATGACGCACGTCTCGCCGTCGTGGCCGAAGTTCTTGAGCTTGTCGATCTGCTCCTTGCGTGCCGCGTCACGGCAGATAATGGCGCCCCCCTCGAAGGTGTTGAACACCTTCGTCGCATGGAAGCTCAGGACGGACAGATCTCCGTACCGCAGGATCGAGCCGCCGGCATCCTTCACGCCGAAGGCATGGGCGGCATCGTAGACGACCTTCAGCCCGTGCCGGTCAGCGATGGCGTGGAGGCCGGAGACGTCGCAGGGATACCCGTAGCAGTGAACGGGCAGGATCGCGCGGGTCCGGGGGGTGATCGCGGCCTCCACCGCCCTCGGATCGAGGTTGAGGGTGATCGGATCGATATCCGCGAAGACGGGGGTGAGCCCGCTCCACATCAGCGCGTGTGAGGTCGCGACGAACGAGTAGGGCGTTGTGATCACCTCGCCCGACGAGAGGCCCACGGCGCGCAGCGCCATGATGAGCGCGGTGGTCGCGTTGTTGAACAGCGCCACGTGCGGCACGCCGAGATACTCGGCCAAGCGCCGTTCGAACTCCTGGTGGAACGGCCCGCCATTGGTGAGCACCTTCCGGTCCCAGATCTCCCGCAGCATCGGCTCGAATTCGGCGTAGGGCGGCAGGAACGGCTTGGTGACGTAGACCGGCCCGGTCGGGCGAGGCGCGGGCGTCTCGCGGAGCAGGGCGGGGTCGCGGGCGGCGGCGGCGAGGCGTTCGGCCAGGGCGTCGTCGAGAAGCGGGGAGGGCGCGCCCGCTGCCGCGGTCTTGCGCTTGCGTCGAGGGCTCGCCTCGGCCGGATCCTTTACCTGCGCGCGCATGGCTCACCTGTCGCCCACCGGGTCCACATCGCGCGAAATGCCTTCCCGACCTCATCCGCGAGCCGGGCATGGTCCATCATGGGGCTGGCGAGCAGCCGCTCGCGCAAGCCCTGGCGGAGGCGGGTCAGGCGCTCCGGGTCCGTGGCGAGGGCGACGGCCGTCGCGACGTAACCATCCTCGGTCGTCGCGACGAGTTCCTCGAGATCGACGGCGCCGAGCACCACGGCGCCGGCGCGCTCCGGCGCCGTCGCGCCGCACAGGGTCACGAGCGGCACGCCCATGCTCAGCGTGTCGCAACTCGTGGTGCCGCCGTTATACGGGAACGGATCGAGCGCGATATCGACGTTGTGGTACAGCTCGAAATAGCCGCTCGTCACGCGCGGTTGCAGGATCATCCTGTCGGGATCGATCCCGGCCTGGGTCAGCCGCTCATCGACCTGCGCCCGGACCTCCGGGGTATCGATGTCGCCCACCACCATGAAGAGCCGCGCGTCCGGAACGCCGGCGAGGATGCGGCCCCAGGCCCGGAGCGCGGCGTCGCTCACTTTCTCGAAGCGGTTCAGGACGCCGAAGGTGATGAAGCCGTTATCGGCGAACGGAGGCCGCTCGCGTACCGGCGGCGTCTCGTCGGCGAGGCGGTAGGTCGCCGAGACGCGCGGCAGGCGCCACAACTCCTCGGTGTGCAAGGCATCGCATGTCTCGCCGTCCTGCACGGTGTCGGTGAGGCGGTAATCCATGGCGGCCAAGCCGGTCGTGGCCGGGTGGCCCATCCACGTCACCTGGATCGGCGCGGGCTTGCGGGCGAAGACGAGGAGCCGGTGGCCGGCGCTGTGGCCCGACAGGTCCACCAGGATATCGATCCGGTCGGCTTCGATCCGGTCGGCCGCGGCGTCGTCGGAGATGCCGGCGATGTTCAGCCAATGGTCGAACAGCGGCTTCATCCGCAGCGACAGGCCGTCCTCGGCCGCGCGCGCCATGTAGGCGTGGGTCTCGAAGGCGGCGCGGTCGAACTTCTCGAGGAAGGGTTCCAGGAAGCGTGCCACCGCGTGGGAACACAGGTCGGCCGAGACGAAGCCGACCTTCAGCTTCCGGTTCGGATCCCGGTCGTTCGGGAAGGCGCGCCGCCGCAGCAGCGGATCCGCGAAGAACGCTCCGAAGGCGCGTGCGTCGGCGGCATATTCCTCGGCCGGGATGTCGCCCGCGTAGAGCTTGGTGAAGAGCCGGTTCGAATGGGCGGCGATATCGCGCGGCGCCAGTGCGATGGCCCGGTCCATCGCCGCGATGCTTTCGTGCAGGCGACCGAGGCTCTTCAGGACCTGTCCGCGATTGACATAGGCCGCGGCACAATTCGGATCGATCTCGAGCGCCCGGTCGGCGTGATGCATCGCCTCGGCGAAGCGCGAGCGCTTGTGCAGGAAGCCCGCGATGTTCGAATGGGCGACGGCGAGGCCGGGGTCTAGCTCAAGCGCCTTTTCCAACGCGGAGAGGGCGCCGTCCAAATCCTCCATCATCGTCAGCAGGGCGCCGAGGCCGGCAAAATACAGCGCGCGGTCGGGGGTGCGGTAGATGGCGATGCTGATGAGGTCGAACGCCATCTGCAGCCGGTTCGTCCGGGCCGCGACGGCGCCCGCGAGGAAGGTCGCGTCGGGGTGCGTGTCGTCGAGGGCGATGGCCAGGTCGAGGAAGGCTTCCGCGCTCGCGAAATCTTGTTCGTCGTAGTAGGCGCGGCCGAAGGCGACGGCGCGCTCGACCAGCACCGCGACCGCCTTGGCCGTTGCGGTAGCGAGGCCCGACGCGCGGAACCGCTCGGCAACCGCCCGGGCCTCCCGCAGGCGCTGCGCTTCGAGCAGGGCGCCGATCAGGGCAAGCCAGCAGGCGGCGTTGGTCTGCGCGCCCTTGAGGGCGGCGGCGAAATGCGGGATCGCGGCGGCGGCACCCTCGCTGCGGCTGACGAGCAGGCCGAGTTCGTAGCGCGCGTTCGCGTGGTCCGGCGCCATGTCGAGGACGCGGCCGAGGTTCCGACGCGCCTTGTCGAGCCGGCCCGCCTCGCGATGCGCCACGGCCTTGGAGAGGAAGCGCTCGGCGGCTCCCGGCGCCCGGTCCCGCCCGGCCAATCCGCCGCCATGTTCGAGCATGCCCAGCCCCTCCCAAGAGCGGGAAGCGTGAGCGCAGCCTTCCTAAAACACCGTTAAGATCTCAAAGGCTCAGGATGTTACTGCATACGCAGGGGCATCGCCTCGACGGTGACTTCATTGATGCCCCGAAGCGTGAGGCTGTCGCGCAGCGGCGCCGTCAGGCTGGTGCCGGCGGTGAAGGCGGCGAGCACGCCGTGCGCCTCCGTGCGGGAGCCCGGCCCGATCAGTTGCACGACCCGCCGGGCGATGGCCGGGGCGGGGTCGATCCATGTCACCGGCCAGGGGGCGAGCGCCCGCAGGCGCGGCAACAGAAGCGGGTAATGGGTGCAGGACAGGCAGACGACATCCGTCCGCCGATCGTTCTCGCCGGTCACGAAGCAGGGGGCGATCTCGGCCGCGAGCGTCGCGTCGTCCACGGGAGCCCCGGCCATTTCCGCCTCGGCGAAGGCGGCGAGGTTGCGCGAGCCCACCAGGGTGACGGCGCAGGCGGAGGCGAAGGTCGCGATGAGGTCGCGCGTGTAGGATCGCGCCACCGTGCCGGGCGTCGCCAGCAAGGTGATGAGACCGCTGCGGGTCGTGGCCGCCGCCGGCTTGATCGGGGGCACGACGCCGACGAAAGGTGTGGAGAAGCGCTGCCGCAGAGCGGGCAGGACGAGCGTCGAAGCGGTGTTGCAGGCGATGACCACGAGGTCCGGCCGGTGAACCGCGATGAGCTGGCCCATCACGTCGAGCACCCGCGCAACGAGGTCGGCTTCGGACAGGCGACCGTAGGGAAAGGCCGCGTCGTCGGCGGCGTAGACATAGCGCGCGTCGGGCCGCGCCCGCCGCACGGCATCGAGGACGGTGAGTCCGCCGAGGCCGGAATCGAACACGAGGATCGTCGGCTCCGGCGCCGCGCCGACCGGGGCGAGGGACAATCCGGCACCGGCCATCAGGTCGATCCGCATCGCAACGCTCTCTTCTCCCCTCTGAACGGATAACGACCATCCGGTTCGCTGGTTAAGGCCGTCTCAAAGCGGCGAGAGAAAGGCCCGCCATCCCGTCAATCCACTGGCCACCATCGTCAAGCTGAACACAATCGCCGCGCTACGGTTGCAGCCCCTATTTGGGAGACTATGTGCCCCGGCACGCCTCAGGGCGAGAAAACTCTCCTTCGGGATCTGATCGAGAGGGAAGGATCGCATGGCCGCCACCGCCGCAATCCCCATGGACCATCGGTCCGGCGCTCCGCGTCCGGCCTTTCCGCCGCCGCATGTCGGCGCAAGGCCCATCGACCGCCAAGCCTGGATCGCCGCCTTTCGGGCGGTGCGCGCGGAGACGGAGCGGCGGGCCGCGCCGCTCTCCCCGGAGGATCAGCAGATCCAGTCCATGGAGGATGCGAGCCCGACCAAGTGGCACCGGGCGCACGTGACGTGGTTCTTCGAGCAGTTCCTGCTCGCCGAGCATCTGCCGGGCTACGCGATCCACGACCCGCGCCTGCACTACCTGTTCAACTCCTATTACGTGGCCGCCGGGCCGCGCCAGCCGCGCACGCAGCGTGGGCTGATCACCCGGCCGACCTGCGACGAGGTGGCGGGCTACCGGGCGCATGTCGACCGCGCCGTCGAGGCGCTGCTCGGCCAAGCCTCGGACAAGGCGCTCGCCGACATCCTGCCGATCCTCGAGATCGGGCTCTACCATGAGCAGCAGCATCAGGAACTGCTCTGGACCGACATCCTGCATGCCTTCGCGCAGAACCCGCTCGATCCGGTCTACGACCCCTCCTGGCGTTTCCCCGACGCGTCGTCGGAGACCGGGACGGTGTCGCTGGAGCACGGCATCACCGCCATCGGCCACGAGGGCGAGGGCTTCTCCTACGACAACGAATCGCCCCGGCATGACAGCCTGATCCTTCCGGTGCGGATCGACCGGGCGCTGGTGCGCAACCGCGACTGGCTCGCCTTCATGGAGGATGGCGGCTACGCGCGTCAGGACCTCTGGCTGTCGGACGGATGGTATGCGGGCCAGGCCCAGGGCTGGGAGGCGCCCGGCTACTGGCGGCGGCACGAGGGTGGCTGGGTGCAGGCGAGCCTCGCCGGCCCCAAGGCGGTCGATCCCGACGCCCCCGTCACCCATGTGAGCTACTACGAGGCGGATGCCTATGCCCGCTGGGCGGGCAACGTCCTGCCGACCGAGTTCGAATGGGAAGTAGCCGCCCGCAACGGCGACCTGCCCGACGCCTACGGCCTCGTCTGGCAATGGACCCGGAGCGCCTACCTTGCCTATCCCGGCTACCGGCCGCTGCCGGGCGCGCTCGGTGAGTACAACGGCAAGTTCATGTCGAACCAGTTCGTGCTGCGCGGCTCGTCGGTGGCAACGCCCGATGGGCATGCGCGACCGACCTATCGCAACTTCTTCTACCCCCATCAGCGTTGGCAATTCACCGGGCTGCGTCTGGCCGAGCCGCTGTCCTGACCGGCGCGCCGCCCGTTCGTGCGGCGCCTCGCCATCCCGTTCGTGACCCGGAGTTCGCCGTGACCGTCAATCCGACTTTCCCCGAGGCCGTCGCGGCCGATCCCACCTTCCTGGCCGATGTCCGCGCCGGCCTTTCGCAGCCGCGCAAGACCCTCTCGCCGAAGTACTTCTACGATGCCGCCGGCTCGGAGCTGTTCGAGCAGATCACGGCCCTGCCGGAATATTACCCGACGCGGACCGAGGTCGGCATCCTCGATGCGCGCGGCGACGACATCGCGTCCTATCTGCCGAAGCAGGCGGCGCTGGTCGAGTTCGGCAGCGGCTCGACCGCCAAGCTCCGGCGCCTGCTGCGCCATCTCCCCGACCTCGCGGCCTATGTGCCGGTGGATGTCTCCGGTGAGTTCCTGGCCGCGCAGGCGCAGACGCTGCGCACGGATTTCCCGGGCCTGTCGGTCGAGCCCGTCGTGGCCGACTTCACCAAGCCCTTCGCCCTGCCCGATACGACCGGCATGGCGCCGCGGGCCGGCTTCTTCCCCGGTTCGACGGTCGGCAATTTCGAGCCCGATGAGGCGCGCACGCTGCTCGACAGCTTCGGCGCGATCCTGGGGCCGGATGCGCTCCTGATCCTCGGCGTCGACCTCGTGAAGGATACCGCCCGCCTCGAAGCGGCCTATGACGACGCCGCCGGCGTGACGGCCGCGTTCAACATGAACCTGCTGAAGCGCATCAACCACGAGCTCGGCGGGGATTTCGACCTCGACGCGTTTCGCCACGAGGCCGTCTTCAACACGGAGGCCTCACGGATCGAGATGCATCTCGTCTCGTGCAAGGACCAGACCGTGCGCATCGGCGGTGACAGCTTCGCCTTCCGCGAGGGCGAGTCGATCCACACAGAGAGCAGCTACAAGTACACGCTCGACAGCTTCAAGGCGCTCGCCGCCCGCGCCGGCTGGCAATCGGTGACGGCCTGGACCGACCCGGAGGCGTTGTTCAGCGTCCACGTGCTTCGGCGAGACTGACGGGTCAGGCCGGGAGCCGTTTGAGCAGTTCGCGGGCGGCGCGCTCACCGTCGAGGGTCGCGCCGCCGACCGTCATGGCGCCGCCCCCGGCCAAGGCTTCGCCCGCCAGGAAGATGCGCTCGCCGATCGGCGCGCGAAGGGCGTCGCGGGCTCCCGCTCGGCCCGGCGCCGCGATGGAATAGGATCCGCGCGCGTACGGATCGGTCCACCACCCCGCGAGGCGCCCGCCCGTCACCGCGCCCGAGGCCTTGGCGCCGAGGATCGCGGCGAGCCGTTCGGTGGCGAGGGCGACGGCCGCCGCCTCGCCGGCGCGGCAGAGGTCGCGGGCGAGATCCCCGCCGAGATTGGCAACCGCCACGGCGTGGCCGAACGGACCCATCTCGAAATAGATCGTCGGCCCGTCATGGGCGACGCTCACGGCGTCACCGAGGGCCTTCGGATCGACCTTTCCGGGATCGAGGCGAAGGGCGATCTTGGTGTAGGCCCCCATCGACAACCCATCGAGCGCCGCTTGTGTCAGCGAGGGCAGGGCGGGGGCGAAGGCGAGCGTGCCGCTCTTCAGCACACCGACCGGCACGGTCACGATGGCGGCGGTTGCGTCGAGCGTGCCGGAAGCCGTGTTGAGCCGTACACCCCGACCCGACCAGTCGAGGCTCAGGACGGGGCAGTTCAGCCGAACCGGCAGGGCGGCGAAGTGCCGGGACACGAGGTCGCCGTAGCCATCCACCCAGAGATCGGTGCCCGACCACAGGCGGTCGTAATCGGCCGCCGAGACGCGGCCGGGATCCTCGCCCAGGGACAAGCGGCTCAGGCCGGAGGTCGCCACTTCCGCCTCGGGGCCGGCGAGCTTTGCCTCGTCAGCGAGGGACATGTCCGCGCCCTTGGGCACCAGGATGGCGTCGAGTCCCGAGAATCCGGCGCGGCGGCGGACGCGCTCTGCCTCGGTCGCGGGCCGTCCGTCGATGAACAGGGTGCGCGCCCAGCCTTCCTGATCGTTAAACGTCGCGCCGTCCTGCCGGGCGATGGCGGCCCAGGGGTTCCGTTCGGCCCAGTGGATGTATTGCGCGCCCGCATCGAAGGACGCATCCGGTCCCAGCGAGTGGTCGGTATGAGCGCGACCGCCGATCCGGTCTCGCGCTTCGAGGATCACGACCGGGTGTCCCGCCCGGCGCAGCGCCTCCGCCGCCGCAAGGCCCGCCGCGCCCGCGCCGACGACAGCGATGGGGCCGGTCTCCGCCCGCACGATCGCGGGCATCAGGGCCAGCGCCCCAAGGGTCGATCGGCGCGTGATCATGGTGTCGGATCCCGCCTCGTGCGGCGCGGGCCGAACCGCGTCAGGTGCGCCGCTTCTCCATCATCGCCTTAACCTGCATCAGCTGGTCCCAGACCTGGCCGGGCGATGTTCCCATGAACTCGAAGCCGGCCGTGACGCTCCAGTAGATGCCGAAGCAGATCAGCGGCACCAGCACCCAGGCCAGAATTTCCTCGCCCTTACGCCGACGACGGCGGCGCTGGCGGCGCAGTTCCCGGCCGGAAGGCTTCTGCTTCTGGGCAGTCGCATCACGCGGCACCGTCGAGAGGGGGCCTTCCCGCAGGTCATCGTTCATCGGGCGCCTCCTCCCCGCGGCGCATGCGCGTCGCGGGGGTCATAGACCGGGTGATCGGCGACCGGAAGCCCGTGCCCCGGCCGGACGATCATCACGCCCGGACGAGAGGCACTTTGGGCACGGTCTTCACGCCGCCGCCCGAACCGCCGCCGCCCTTGTCGTCCTTGGGCGACTTCTTGCGCGTCACCGACCGGGGCTTCGCGCGCTTGCGCTTGGCCGCGTTGGCGACATCCTTCTCGGGCTTCGGCATGGCCGGACCGGCCGGGAACTCGAAGGTCAGCGATTCCTTCTCGCCGGCCTTGGCTTCCTCGTCCTCCGGCTTGCGGACGACGACCTTCACGGCGCCGCCATCCTTCAGCTTGCCGAACAGCACCTCGTCGGCGAGCGGCGTCTTGATCGTGGACTGGATCAGGCGAGCCATGGGCCTGGCGCCCATCGCGTCATCGTAGCCATGCTCCACGAGCCAGTCGCGGGCCTCGTCCGACAGCTCGATGGTGACGTTGCGGTCGGCGAGCTGGGCTTCGAGCTGAAGCACGAACTTGTCGACCACCTTGGCCACCACTTCCTTCGGCAGGTGGCCGAACGAGATGATCGCATCGAGCCGGTTGCGGAATTCCGGCGCGAACAGGCGGTTGATCGCCTCCACATCGTCCCCCGAGCGCTTGGTCTGCGTGAAGCCGTAGGCCGACTTCGCGAGATCCGAGGCGCCCGCGTTCGACGTCATGATGATGATGACGTTGCGGAAATCGACCTGCTTGCCGTTGTGGTCGGTCAGCTTGCCGTGGTCCATCACCTGCAACAGGATGTTGAACAGGTCCGGGTGGGCCTTCTCGATCTCATCGAGCAGCAGCACGCAATGCGGGTGCTGGTCGATGCCATCGGTGAGCAGGCCGCCCTGGTCGAACCCGACATAGCCGGGAGGCGCGCCGATCAGCCGCGAGACGGTGTGCCGCTCCATGTACTCCGACATGTCGAAGCGCAGCATCTCGACGCCCAGCGACGCCGCCAATTGCTTGGCCGCCTCGGTCTTGCCGACGCCGGTCGGACCCGCGAACAGGTACGAGCCGATGGGCTTGTCCGGGTCGCGCAGGCCGGCGCGGGCCAGCTTGATCGCCGAGGTCAGCGCCTCGATGGCGCCGGTCTGGCCGTAGACCACCCGCTTCAGGCTCTCGGTCAGGTTCTGGAGAACCACCGCGTCGTCCTTCGAGACGGTCTTCGGCGGGATGCGGGCCATCGTGGCGATGGTCGCCTCGATCTCTTTGACGCCGATGGTCCGCTTGCGGCGCGCCTCCGGCACCAGCATCTGCGAGGCGCCGGTCTCGTCGATCACGTCGATCGCCTTGTCCGGCAGCTTGCGGTCGTTGATGTAGCGGGCCGACAGCTCCACCGCCGCCTTCACGGCGTCGGTCGTGTACTTGAGCTTGTGGAACTCCTCGAAATACGGGCGCAGACCCTTCACGATCTCGATCGCATCCGGGATCGACGGCTCGTTGACGTCGATCTTCTGGAACCGGCGCACCAGGGCGCGGTCCTTCTCGAAGTACTGGCGGTACTCCTTGTAGGTGGTCGAGCCGATGCAGCGCAGCGTCCCCGAAGCCAAAGCCGGCTTCAGGAGGTTCGAGGCATCCATCGCGCCGCCGGAGGTCGCACCGGCGCCGATCACCGTGTGGATCTCGTCGATGAACATGATGGCGTTCGGGTGCGCCTCGATCTCCTTCATCACCTGCTTGAGGCGTTCCTCGAAGTCGCCCCGGTAGCGGGTGCCGGCGAGCAGCGTGCCCATGTCGAGGGAGAACACGGTCGCCTCGGCCAGAACCTCCGGCACCTCGTGCTGGATGATCTTGCGGGCAAGGCCCTCCGCGATGGCGGTCTTGCCGACGCCAGGGTCGCCCACCAGCAGCGGGTTGTTCTTCTGGCGGCGGCAGAGAACCTGGATCGTGCGCTCCACCTCGGCGTGGCGGCCGATCAGCGGGTCGATCTTGCCGTCGCGTGCCTTCTTGTTGAGGTTGACGCAGTAGGCGTCCAGCGCGTCGCCCTTCTTCTTGGTGCCGCGCGCCTCGCCCTCGTCGCTCGGGCGCTCGGGCGGACCCTCGTCCTCGGCCCCGCGCACCGGCTTCGAGTCGCTGGCGCCGGGGCGCTTGGCGATGCCGTGGCTGATGTAGTTCACCGCGTCGTAGCGGGTCATGTCCTGCTCTTGCAGGAAGTAGGCGGCGTGGCTCTCGCGCTCGGCGAAGATCGCCACGAGCACGTTCGCCCCCGTCACTTCCTCGCGACCGGAGGATTGGACATGGATCACCGCCCGCTGGATCACCCGCTGGAAGCCGGCCGTGGGCTTGGCGTCCTGGCGTCCGTCACCGGTCAGGTTCGAGAGTTCGGTGTCGACGTATTCGACGAGGCTGCGGCGCAGCGTGTCGATCTCGACGTTGCAGGCCCGCATCACGGCGGCCGCGTCCTGGTCGTCCACCAGGGCGAGAAGCAGATGTTCGAGCGTCGCGTATTCGTGGCGGCGTTCGCCGGCCAGGGCGAGCGCCCGGTGAAGGGCTTGTTCTAGGCTGCGTGAGAAGCTTGGCAAAGCGGGCCTCTGTCCTTCGTGCCTACCGCGAGCGGCGCCTATTTCTTTTCCATAACGCACTGAAGAGGATGTTGGTGCTTGCGGGCAAAGTCCATGACCTGCGTCACCTTGGTCTCCGCGACCTCGTAGGTGAACACCCCGCACTCACCGACGCCGTTCTGGTGAACATGCATCATGATCCGGTACGCGTCCTCGTGGTTCTTGTTGAAGAACCGCTCCACGACGAGCACCACGAATTCCATCGGGGTGTAATCGTCGTTGAGGAGCAGGACGCGGTAAAGGCTTGGCCGCTTCGTGCGCGGCTTGGTGCGGGTGATGATCGCGGTGTTCGAGCGGTCGTCGCCGCCGGGCTCCCTCGAACCCGAGGCAGTCACCGCGTACCCCGTCCGCACTTGCTCCGTTCCCATCATCGGGACCCGTGTCATATCCGTCGAACCGATCCCTAAAGGCAGAACAGACCGTCCCCCGAAGCTCTCTGGCGATCGGTGGAATCGGTGCTGTCCGACCGAACCTTCGTCGCTCGGTCTCCAATCTACAGACCGTGAGCCGACTTCGCCAGACGCCTGCGCGCTCGTGTCCGCACTTAGCGCTCCCGGCGGCGGGGCGCAGGCCCCTCCGGTGCGGCGGAACACGTCGGCAGGCGCGGGCACGGTCACGGTTCTCGCCGTGGCCCCGCCGGGCGCAGCATCTGGCCGACAAGCGCCGTGACCTGATCGCTCAGGACCACCGTGCGGGCGAGGGCGCGCTCCGTCATCCGGTGGGCGAGGGCGCCTTGCAGCGTCATCACCTCACCGGCGTTACGGCAGGCTGCCATGCGCCCAACCGTCGCGACGAGATCGTCGTAGCTCTGCTTGCCGAGATCGAGCCATTCCAGCCCGATGGTCTGAGCCGTGCGGATCGCCGTCCCCGTGCCACGCAGGGGGGTGGCGAAAGGCTTCTGCATCGGGCGCCTCCTTCCGGCGGGCCGGCTCCGGCGAGGGCTGGGATGCGTCGGGCGGCATGGGAGTTTGTGCGCCGCCCCCGGCACCGTCAAGTCACCGGGAAGCGACCCGCGCCGCTGCAAGAAAAGCGTTCCGTACCAATCCGATTAACCCGCCCGTAACCGCGCCGCCGCATGGTTCTGGGGATGCGGGCGCACCACCACGACGGGCGTCCTTGAGAGGGGCGGGGGCCGGTGCGGAACCGGCACGGCAAGGGCGTTCGGGCGCATGCGTATGGTTGTAGTTCCCGGCCTCACGGCCCGCGCGGTTCCAGCCGCGCTGGTCGCGGTAGCGGTCCTGACGTCCCTCACCTCACCCGCCGACGCGCGGCGCGGTCGCCACCACCGGCACGCCGCCCATGCCCGCCACGCCACGGGCGGCGGCTACAACCCGCCCTACGCGGCGATGGTCGTGGATGCCAAGACCGGCAAGACGCTCCATGCGGTGAACGAGGACGCCCTGCGCCACCCGGCCTCGATCACCAAGGTGATGACGCTCTACATGCTGTTCGAGCAGATGGAGCGCGGCAAGTTCGCCCTCGATTCCGAACTGACCATGTCCGCCCACGCCGCCGCGCAGGCGCCGTCGAAGCTCGGCCTGCGGCCCGGCCAGACGATCTCGGTCGAGGATGCGATCAAGGCGATCGTCACCAAGTCCGCCAACGACGTGGCCTGCGCCATCGGCGAGAACATCGCCGGCTCCGAGGAGCGCTTCGCGGAGATGATGACCGCGAAGGCCCACGCCCTGGGCATGAGCCGCACGCATTACGCCAACGCCTCCGGCCTGCCGGACCCCGAGCAGCTCACCACCGCCCGCGACCTGACGATCCTCGCCCGCGCGATCCAGGACCGCTTCCCGCGCTACTACCGCTACTTCCAGACCCGCTCCTTCGCCTTCCGCGGCCGGGTCATCGGCAACCACAACCACCTCCTCGGCAATGTCGAGGGAGTGGACGGCATCAAGACCGGCTACACCCGCGACTCGGGCTTCAACCTGATGACGGCGGCGAAGTCCGACGGGCACCAGATCGTCGCCATCGTGCTGGGCGGCCGCTCCGGCGCCAGCCGCGACCAGATCATGGCCAAGCTCGTGCGCACCCACTTGCCGGTCGCCTATGCCGGCGCCCGCACGGCCCCGCCCGTGGTCGAGGTCGCCGAGCGCGCCCGCCCGGCGGTGGTGGCCGATGCCGTGTCGCGCACCCGTACCCAGGTCGCCTCGGCCGAGGACGAGGACGTCGAGACCACGAGCTCCACCGGCGAGCCGCTGGACATCTCCCCCGCCCGCACGACCACGCCGGGGGGCAGCCGGGCCCTGCCGAAATCCGCCCAGGCCTACGCCGCGCAGGCGAGCCAGCCCGCCTTCCCGAACAGCGGCAAGATCGTCGCCCGCGTCGGCTCGAACGAGCGCGACGACCCGCCGAAGCCGCTCGCCGGCTCGAAGGTCACGCCCACCGCCTGGGTGATCCAGCTCGGCGCCATGGACGACGAGGACAAGGCGCGCTCCATGCTTGCCCAGGCCCGCGCCAAGGTCGGCGGCAGCCTGTCCAAGGCCGCGCCCTACACGGTGAAGGTCGAGCATGGCGGTGCCACGCTCTACCGTGCCCGCTTCTCCGGCTTCGCCGAGCAAGAAACGGCGCAGGATGCCTGCGTCACGCTCAAGCGCAGCGGCTTCAGCTGCTTCGCCACCCGCAGCTGATCCGCCGGTAGCAACGGCCCTTCAAGACATTTCGTCTACCATCGAATGGCTCGCCTCCGGCCCCGTCGCCGGGCGGGCGAGAGAGGCCGGTTTCCCGATTGGAAGCCGGCGACCGGACGCAACCTGGCAACGCGCGTGGAGTTCAGCGATGTCGGTTCAGCAATCGATCCCGGGCCGCGTTGAGCCGCGCCGCCCCCTCGGCACTTCCCCCCTGGTCGGGGTGGGCGCGCTTCATCAGCGTCCGGTGGGCCGACCGGATCTCCTCAGCGGGCGCCCCGCGCTCAAGCCCCAGGATCTGGTACGCCTCCTCCTCCGCCATCGCCCCTGGCTTCGCCGCGCCGCCCGGCCACGCGTCGCGATCACCCTCAGCGTCTACACGCCATCCGGGCGCCCGGCGGTCGAGATAAGCCTGTAGGAGCGCCGCACCCTCCGAATCCTCCATTCGGCAGAGGGCGAGGAGCCCGGTCAGCGCCGGCAGGTCGAGGGCGTCGAGGCGCGCGCCCCCGAGCGGACCCGAGCGGACGCGGCCCTCGCTGAAGCTCCCATTCGGGTGGATGACGATGGCGATGAGGCGGCTACGCACGCTGCGCCCGGCCACGGAACGCCCTGGGACGAGGCCGCGAAACCGCCGCCCGATCCCCTCCGGCCCCTCCAGGCTCCAGATCCCGCCGATCCCGAACAGGGCGGCGAACAGCAGGTTGCCGTGGAGCAGGAAGAACCCGGCGGCGGCCAGCGCCGCCCAGCCGGCGAGGAGATGACGGGGAAAGGTGGCGAAGGCCGCGCCGAGGCCGCCCTTCTGCTTCGAGAGCCACCACAGAACGACGACGCCGATCAGTCCAAGGGCGATCAGCATCAGCGACTCACACCATAATCGGCTTGGGCGCGACCGCCGATCCGCACGGATACGCCGTTGCCGAGATCGCGGAACCCGTCCGCGCGGGACTTCTGCCGGGCACCCGCGCCGCAGGAGGGAACCGACGACAGATGCGCGCCCTCCGGCAGATCCTCGGCGCAGAGCCGGGGCTGGCTGCCCTTTTCGGCCGCGAGGGCCAGTGCGGGCAACAGAAGGGCGAGGGTCAAGGCGAGGCAGCGCGTCATTGCCGGTTCTCCGCCACGTCCGTCGTGCCGACCCGGACCTTTCGCATCCGGCCGTCCCGCAGGATACCCAGTTCCACGCTCGCGCCGATGCCGGCCTCGGCAATCGCCGCCGTCAGGTCCGCCAAGCGATGGACCTCACGCCCCTCGGCAGAGACGATGATGTCGCCGACCGTGCCGGTCTGCATGTCGACGCCACGGATGCCGGCCTGGGCGGCGGGCGAGTTGCGCAGGACCCGCAGGACGACGACGCCGTCGATCCCGAGGCGCGCGGCGGTCGCTTCCTGACCGGCGATGATGCCGATGCCGGGATTGCGCACCCGGCCGGCGCGGATCAGCTCCGGCACGACGCGGTTGACGACATCGACGGGGATGGCGAAGCCGATCCCGGCGCTGGCGCCGGACGGCGAGACGATGGCCGTGTTCACGCCGATCAGCCGCCCGGCGGAATCGAGCAGCGGCCCGCCGGAATTGCCCGGGTTGATGGCGGCATCCGTCTGGATCACGCCCGAGACCTCGCGGCCCTCGCTGGTGGGCATCCGGCGGCGTACGGCGCTGATGACGCCGGTCGTGAGGGTATGGTCGAGGCCGAACGGGTTGCCGATGGCGAAGGTCGACTGGCCGACCTTCAGATCGGCCGAGGTGCCGATGGCCAGCGGCGGCGGCAGGTGCGCGGTCCGCCCCAGGCGCAGCACGGCGAGGTCGTAGGACGGCGCCATCCCAACCAGGGTCGCCAACACCACCTCGCCCGAACTGAGCCGCACCGAGACCGACCCGCCCGATTGCGCGGCGGCCTGCACGACGTGGGTGTTGGTGACGACGTGGCCCGCGCCATCCCAGACGAAGCCGGTCCCGGTCTGCGTCCCGCCGCCCTGGCCCTCCTCCTCGTTCTCGATATCGAGGAGCCCGCGATCCTGCGCGGCGGCCTGGGCGAAGACATGGACCACGGACGGGCTCGCCCGCTCGAACAGCGCGATGGTCGACTTCTCCGATTCCGCGAGGTCTCCCCGCGCTGCGATCACGCGGGGCGTGCTGGCCGAGTACAGCAGGGCTGTGACGTAAGGTTGCACCACCGCCAGCCCGAGGAAGAGCAGGACCAGCGCGAGCACGAGGCGTCGGGTGCGGTCCGGCACGGGTCTCTCCGAGGCGATGAGCTAGGGAACGGCGTCTGAGCGAGGCCTTAAGTGCGCGTTCAGGTTCGGGGCGTCAACAAGTCCCCATGCGCCGATGCGGTTCGGCTACAGCCACCTCAACCGCGTCGGCGCAGCTAACGGATTGGTCATGTTTCAAGTGTGACTATCATCGCAAGTGCAGCACAGTGATCTTGCGCCGAATTCCAGTCGCAGCCCTCGCAATGCTGCCTCACCTCCGCAGCGAAGGCGGAGTCGACGGGAAAGCGGCACGAATTGATCTCAAAGCTGCCGCACTGAAGCTTGTATTGGCCGCCACCGTACTGCCGTTGGCCCGCCCGGGTCCGCGGCGGGACAGCGTCTGACTCCGAAGTCTGCGTTTCTCGAAGGAAGAGTCCACCACCATGGAAACCGAAGCTCTCGAACGCCCTGCCGATCTGACGATCTGGCGCACGGCTCCGGCGAGCGCTCCGCTCGCGCAACCCGAGCGGTACGGCACCCTGCGCGAGGCGATCGCCGCCGCTGCGGGTGCCCTGACCGATCCGGCCAAGCAGCCCTGGATCATCACCGAGGAAGGCGAGATCCTGTCCCCGAACTGGATCCGCACCTACCTGAACTGACTATCGGGGATTGCGGGGACGGCGAAACCGCCACCCCGCGCCCTCCGGGCTATTCCGCGGCGTCCCGCTGGCGGAAGCCTTCGATCCCCCGGTGATCGGGGTTGATCGCGTGAAGCGCCCGCCGCGCGGCTTCGAGCGGATGCTCCGACTCGATCCGCACGGTGGTGAGGTCCGGGCTCTTGTAGACCGTGACGATGGTATCCATCACCTCGGTGAGGGTCGTGCGCTTGTCCTCGGGCGCGGCGATCAGCAATTGCAGCCCCCACGCCCGGTAGAGATCGACCAGCGCCTGAGAGTTGCGCACGTCGAGCTTCGAGAAGGCCTCGTCCAACAGGCAGAGGCCGAGCCCCGGATGCTCCGCGCCAGGCCGGTCGCCGGGATAGTAGGCGCTCGCCAGCGAGGCCGCGATGGCCACGTAGAATGGCGCCTGCGCCTCGCCGCCGGAGCCACGCAGGGCACGGGCCGACATCGTCGTCCGGTTGCCGGCCTTGTCCTTCATCCCGATCTCGTAGACGAAGTAGTTGCGGTAATCGGCGAGCCGGCTGGCGTCCTCCTCGCCCGCGATCAGCGCCGTGATCTCGGCCAGCGCCGAGGCCATCGGCCCCTCCACCTCCCCCGTCAGCAGCGCCTGCGCCGCCTCCGGTGAGCGCGCGGCCTCCACCGCCAGGGCGTGGACCGCCGCGTAGCGCCGATCCACCGCCGCCTCGAACGCGTAGGTCTGGCCGGTGAAGGAGCGGGCGGACAGGCGCTCGTTCAGGGCCGCCAGCCGCGTATGGACGCGCTCGAACCGGTCCGCGAGGCGGGCCAGCAGATCCTCCGTCATCAGGCGGCGCATCTCGGCCTCGGCGCGGGCCGCCTGATCGCGGTAGCGGCGCAGCTCGTGACCCTCCACCGCCTCGTATTCCCGCCGCACCCAGGCGAACCCCTCGATGGCCGGCACGTCGCCGGCCCGCAGCGGATTCTCGATCCGCCATGTCGCGCAGGCCTCCGCCAGCTCGCGCTCGGCCACGCGGCCATGGGAGCGCGCCGCTTCGGCGGCCTCCCGCGCGCGGTTGCGCTCGGCGGCGGCCAGCGCCCCGGCGCTCTTGGCGTCGAGCCCGGACAGCGCCTTGCGCGCGGCGGCGACGATGGTGGGGTCGAACACCTCCATCCGCGCCACGCGCACCCGCGCGGCATCGCCACCCGCGCATTGGCGCAGCGCTCCCCGCCGCGCGGCGAAGGCGGCGCGGGCGGCCTCGCGCATCGTGCCGACGCGGGCCTTGAGCGCGGCCTCGTCGGCGAGCATCCGGTCGAGCTTGGGCTCCAGATCCTCGGACAGTTCGCGTAAGTAGGCCACGCGCTCTGCGTTCAGCGCCGCGATCTCCGCGTCGAGACCGCCGGTGTCGCGCTTCACGATCTCGGCGCGCTCGGTCTGCAGCGAGCGGCGGCGGCCGTCGAGCCCGTCGAGTTCTCCGCGCAGCGTGTCGATGTCGTCGAGGCCGCGCTCGATCCGGGCCCGGATCGCCGCCGCCGTGCGCGCCGCCTCTCGCAGCACCGCCGCCTCGCCGCGCAGGCGCCGCGCCTCGGCGGCCGCATTCTCGTGAACGCGGCGGCTCTCCGGCGTCGGCCCGCGATGGCCGCGCGTCATCATCAGGTCGACGCTGCGCGTCACCGAATAGGCCATGCCGGCCGTCGTGCGTCCGCTCGGCGCCACGGCGCGTGAGAGCCGCGCCAGTTCGGCATCGTTCCGGGCGAGGTCGTATCCGCCGATCCGCACGCCGAGGAAGGCGCGGGCATGGGGGTCGCTCGATTCGATGACGGACATGGCGCCGTCATCGTCGTGGCGCGCGCGCTGACGGGCGGTGTCGGTGGTCTTCACGAGGATGCAACGGTGGAACCGGTCGCGTCCGGCCTGGAGGACGCCGAAGGCGTCCTCCAGCCGGTCGGGCTCCACGATCAGCGCCTCGCGGGCGCGGCCGAGCAGCGCCTCGATGGCCGGACCCCAGGTCGGGTCCACGATCTCGGCGCGCTCGCAGATGGCGACGGCCTCGATGCCCTTGCGCTCCAACTCGGCCCGGAAGGCCAGCGTGTCCGAGGACAACCGCGCGCCCGTGCCCGCGCCGGCGCGCGGGGCGGTGCGCTCGGCCTCGGTCTCCGCACTGCGAGCCTTGAGGGCAGCGTCCTCGGCGGCGCGCTCCAACGCCTCGTCGAACGGGGCGAGGCGCGACAGGCCCTCGATCAGTTCGGCCAGTTGCCCGTCCGAGCGCATGATCTCGTCGGGCGGGGTATCCTTGCGCAGGCTCGCCCGGGCGCAGGCCTCGGCGAGGCGGGCGGCCTGCGGCGCCACCGGCCGGAGCACGGGCGCCACGGATTGCAGCCGCGCCATCTGCCCGACCAGAGAGACCAGATCGCCGACGCGGCCGGCGAAGTCCTTGCGGTCGCGCTCCAGCATGGACAGGCCGAGATCGGCGGCGGAGAGGCGCTCGCCCATCGCCTGCCCGGCCTTCAGCGCCTTCTTCTCCGCGATCTCGCGGTCGATGTCGCGCACGAAGCCCCGGCTGTCGGTGACGCGCTCGCGGGCGACGCGCAGGGTATCGGCGCCCTCGCGCAGCTTCTCGCGCACGGCGGTGAGATCGAGGGTCCGGCGGCGCAGTTCCGCCACCGCCGCGCGCAGCTCGTGCTCGGCCGAGGCGATCACCGCCTCGCCCCAGGCCTCGTAGCGGTCGCGCAGGCGCTTCAACCGGACCAGTCGCGCCTCCAACTCGCCGAGCGTGTCGAGGAGCGACTTCCAGGTGGCGATGGATTGGCGCACCCGGTCGACGTTCAGCGGCTCGGGATCGAGCACGAAGGCCCGCACGAAAGCGCTGGTGTCGAAGATCGGCTTGAACGCGACAGCGTTGGCGAAGCTGCGCAGGAAGTGGCGCGGCTCCGGGGCGGGCGCGCCCTCGCGCAAGGCGCCAAGCAGATCGGCGGTGAAGCGCTCGCCGGAGGTGCGGTACTCGGTGAAGCTCTCGGCCTTCGCCTTCAGGTCGGCGGCGATCTCGGACCAGGGCGCGGTGAAGGTGCCGGCCTCGTTCGAGCGCGCGTAATCCGCGATGGAGAAGCGGTGGCCGACGGCGATGAAGCGCGAGAGGACGCTCTCCTTCGCCTCGTCCGCCCGCGCCGCCAGGGCGAGGCCGGCGGTGACGACCCGGCCGGAGGAGGGGTTTTCGAAGGTCAGGGCGAGGATCGTCTCGCAGGATTCCCGCGTCGGGCGCCCGCCCTCGGCCGGGTCGCTGATCCAGCCGAGGCAATAGTCGCGCACGGTCCGCGCGCTGCGGCCCGAGGCCGAGGCGTTCAAGGCAAGGCGACTCGCGTTGTTGCCGGCCAGCACCGTGCCCACGGCATCGAAGATGGTCGACTTCCCGGCGCCGGTCGGCCCGACGAGGGCTGCGGCACCCCGAATCCTGATCTGCTCCCGGCGGATCAAGTACCAGTTGGAAATCGCGATATCGGTCAGGAGATACAAGGGATGGAGTCCGCCGGGCGGCTTGGGGTGCCGGACCAGTTGGCCGGAGTCGCGCCGAGACGCAAGGGATAGCATTCGGGGGATCTGCTCGTGTTTCCGGTGTTCGTCGGACATGGATGAGCTGCGGTCGCGCCCCACCCCGTCATCGCGAGCGAAGTGAATTGTCAGCCGCTACCCACGCGCATCGGCCCAGCCGCGCAGGCGCTCCATCCACGCGTCGGAGGCGATCACCGTCAGGCCGGGGAGGAGGGCGAGCGGCGTGACGCGCTCGATCCGGTCGCGTTCGCCGAGCTTCAGGCCGCCGCGCCGGGCGAAGAGGCGCAGGATTTCCCCGAGTCGCCCTTCGTCGGGCGGATCGTTGCGCGCGGCGGTGCGAATCTTCTCGACGATCTCGTCCGTGGTGCATTCCACGATGCCGTCCGTGCCGACGCGGGCGTCGCGCAGGCCTTCCTCGTAGAGAAGCCGCAGGGCGAGCAGCACCAGCGTCTCGTCCTTGCGCAGGCGCTCCCCCGCGATGTCGTAGCGGGGGGCATCCGCCGCCGGGCTGAGGGACACCATCTGGTCGCGGTGGGCGACCGTCAGCGCGTAGCCGAGGCAGGCGAAATAGTCGGTGAAGAACGGTGCGTAGTGGCGCGCGAGTTCGTAGGCGCGGCCGATCCCCGGCGTGTCGGCGTAGATCACCTGCGCCTTCAGCATCACCTGAAGGGCGCGGATCAGCTCCTCGGCGTCGGGGGCGCGGGAGCCGGGGGGAGGGGGCTCGTCGCCGTCGATGATGGCGCGGAATGGCTCAAGCACGGGCGCTTCCCCGATTGCGCCGGTCGACCACGAAATCCGGGCAGTCGAGCCAGCCATTGACCAGCCGCTCGGTCAGGTGCGTCACGGCATAGGCGTCGGCCAATTGGCCCTCGAACAGCAGGTCGATCTCGCGCAGGCGCTGGAACACGACGAAATCGTCCACATCGTCGATCGCGAGGAGCGAGCCGCGCAGGGGCTTGCCGCGCGTCAGACGCGCCTCCACGAAGTCGCGCATCCGCTCCGGCGTCACCGTCACCCGGCGGCGGAAATCGGCCTTGGCGGCGGCGAAGGCATCCACCGCCGGATCGATATCGAGATCGGGCAGCGCCTCGATGAAAATCTCCGCCCGCCGGGCGCGGGGCGATTGCAGGTGCGCCTCGCCGATGGGCGGGCGCAGGAGGGAGAGGTCGGCCGGTACGTCGGGCGCATCGTCCTCCTCGCCCACCACCTGAAGCAGCGCGGCGATGCGCTCGACGGTGCCGGGGTCGGGCGCCTCGGCGTAGCGCAAGGTCGCGCCGATCCGGCGCTCGAGGCGCACCACCACCGCGTCCACGGCGTCGAGGTGGCTGTCGACGCCCTCGAACACGGTGAGGATCTGGGCGAGGTCGGCCCGCACCGCCCTCTCGCCCGCCAGCAAGTCGGCCGCCCGGCCCTCGCGCACCGCCCCCTCGGCGAGGGCGCGCACGCCGAGCGCATCGCCCAGCGCCCGGTGCGCGAGGCGCATGACGCTCGCCCGGAAGCGGAACGGATTGTAGCGGGTATGGAGCGTCCGATAATCGCGGATCAGGTGCCGCTCCACGAATTCCTCGAAGAACAGCCGGAACGAGGCCGCCCGGTCGGGCTCGCGCAGGATGCGCTCCTCGACCTTGCGCATTCCCGCCGCAAGGCCACGGACGTGGGCGAGGAAGCCATCGGCCGCGCGGGCGGCATTGGCGAGCGATTCCGAGCGGTTCGCCGGATCGGCCAAGGCGGATTCGAGGCCGCCGAGCACATCGAGGACGGCGCCGCCATAGGAGCGCGTCTCGCCCCGTTCGAGGCGGGACAGTTCTTCGAGGAGGAGGCGCGCCTCCGGGTCGAACTCGACGACGGGGACGTAACGCTCGCGGCGCTCGATCAGCCAGCCGGCATCGAGCAGGCGGCGATAGGGCACGGCCCGGCGTTCGACCGGATCGGGGGGAACAGGCTCGTCGCCATGGACGTCGGGCTCGCTCCAGCCGGCGGCGAAGTCGCCGATCTCGGCCAGGAGCTCGGCCTTGCGCACCGGCTCGGCGCCGAGCACCTTCCGGTGCAGATGCAGGAGCAGAGCCGCGTTGAAGGCGCGGCTCGGCGAGGCAAGGGGCCGGAAGAGGTCGTCGGACAGCTGCGCGAACAGCATCGAAACGCGTTCCCTACGCCCGCGCAGCCCTCACGCCTTACTTGGCGCCGAGCAGCTCGACGTCGAAGATCAGCGTCGCGTTCGGGGGGATGACGCCACCCGCGCCACGGGCGCCGTAGCCCAGCTCCGGCGGGATGATGAGGGTGCGCTTGCCGCCCGTCTTCATGGTCATCACGCCCTGGTCCCACCCCTGGATCACTTGGCCGGCGCCGATGGTGAAGGAGAAGGGCTGGTTGCGGTCGCGGGAGGAATCGAACTTCTTCCCCTTCTTGCCGCCCTCATCGAGCCAGCCCGTGTACTGCACGGTGACCTGCTGACCGGCCTTCGGCTGCGGGCCGGTGCCCACCACCTCGTCCTGGTACTTGAGACCGGTCGGCGTGGTGACGGTCTCGGCGGCGTTGGCTGATGCGGTCATGGCGATCAATACGGCTCCGGCGACGAGGGACAGGCGGGTCATCGATCCTCCCTGAGCCGGTCTCGAACCACCGGCCTTCGGGGGCTTCTAGAACCGGGGGAGGGCGCGAGGCAATGCGGGCGGCGCAATCCAGGCCGCCCACTTGGTTAACGCGACCTGGGGATAACCTTTCCGTAAGGATTCCCTTCAGCCGCCGTTCAACCGGCGGAGCGCAGCTTGACCGTGCGCTCTCGACCGAGGGCGTTCGCACCGGATCACCACCCGCCATGCTCGCCTTCCGGGCAATTTCCGCCTCTGTCGACGCCGGCCCGGCGCCGGAGCGGTCGCGGCACCCGATCCTGTCGAGCATCATGCCGGCCCTGGATACGGCCTTCGGCCTGGAGCACCCGGCGCTCTTTCCGGACGCGATCACCGTCTTAGTCGCGAAACTGACCGAGGCCCTCGACGCGCTGCCAGCCGAGACGGACTTCGTCTTCCTCGAAGCGGCCTAAATGCCACTCCGTCGTTGCGCGCGCAGCGAAGCCATGACGATCTGAGCCTTCACGACGCGGCGTGCAGTTCCGCCAGCCGCGCCACCAGCCGGCGGGCGACGTCCTCCTTTGCGGCGCGCGGCCACGATTCGACGCTGCCGTCGCGCGAAATGAGATGCACCGCATTCTCCGCGCCACCCATCACACCGCCCTCGGCCGAGACATCGTTGGCGACGATGAGATCGCAGCCCTTCCGGGCGATCTTCGCGCGGGCATGATCGAGCACCGAGTCGGTCTCGGCGGCGAAACCGACCACATAGCCGGGGCGTCCCTCGGTGCGGTGGGCGATGGTGGCGAGGATGTCGGGGTTCTCGGCGAGCGCCAGGGGCGTGGGGCCCGAGCCGTCCTTCTTGATCTTCTTCTCCGTCGCCTCGATCTCGGGGCGCCAATCGGCAACGGCGGCGGCGAAGATCGCGATATCGACGGGCAGGCCTGCTTCCACAGCGGCCAGCATCTCCCGCGCCGTCTCGACGCGGACCATAGTCACCCCCGGCGGATCCGGCAGGGCGACGGGTCCGGACACCAGCGTCACAGCCGCGCCCGCCTCGGCCGCCGCCGCCGCGATGGCGTGGCCCTGGCGCCCGGAGGATCGGTTGGCGATGTAGCGCACCGGGTCGATGGGCTCGTGCGTCGGGCCGGAGGTGATCAGCACGCGCCGGCCGGCGAGGGGGCGCGGCAGCGCCGGACCGGGGCGTCCGGCGAGGAAGCCGAGGCCGGGCTTCTCCCCCGCCGCCTCATCCAGCATCGCCACCACCGCGTCGGCGATTTCATTGGGCTCGGCCATGCGGCCCGGGCCCGATTCGGGTTCGGCCATCGCGCCGGCATTGGGTCCGACCACCCGCACACCGTCGCCCTGCAAGGTCGCAAGGTTCCGCTTCGTCGCCGGATGCGCCCACATCTTCACGTTCATCGCCGGGGCGATGAGGATCGGCAGGGTCGTCGCGAGCAGGATGGTGCAGGCGAGGTCGGGGGCGTGCCCCCCGGCCATCCGCGCCATCAGGTCGGCGGTGGCGGGCGCCACCACGACCGCATCCGCCTGCCGCGCGAGCTTGATGTGGCCGATCTCGGCCTCGTTCGCGCGGTCGAACAGGTCCGTATGGGCCCGCTCGCCGGCCAGGGCGGCGGCGGCCAGCGGCGTCACGAATTCCTGCGCCCCCGCCGTCAGCACCGGGCACACGCTCGCCCCGCGCTCGCGCAGGCGGCGAATCAGGTCGAGGGATTTGTAGGCCGCGATCCCCCCGCCGATGACGAGGAGGATGCGGCGGCGGGCAAGCGGCAGGCTCATGCGATTAGCCTCTGCGCCTCACGCCACCGACGTCAAGCGAGGCGGGTCAGGCCGCCACCGGCACACGCGACGATTTCAGGCCGCCGAAACGACGGTCCCGCCGCGCGAAATCTGCCACGGCGAGGCTCAGGTCGTCAGGGCCGAATTCGGGCCACATCCGGTCGGTGAAGTGCAACTCGGCATAGGCCGCCTCCCACAGGAGGAAGTCGGACAGGCGCTTCTCGCCGCCGGTGCGGATCAGCAGATCGACCTCGACCGGCGAGCCGTGCATCTCCCCCGCCACCAGGGCGCCGAAGCTCTCGCGGGTCACCTCATCGCCTTCGAGGCGGCGCGCCGCCGCGATGATCGCATCCCGCGCCGAGTAGTCGACGCAGATCCGCAGGTGCAGCCGCTTGCCCTCCGCCGTCGCGGCCTCGGCGGCGTCGATGGCCTCCGGGATGCCGGCGGGGAGGCGGTCGCGCCGTCCGACGACGCTCAGCCGCGTGCCGGTGCGGGCGAGGCGCTGGGTCTCGTTGCGCAGGTAGCTCCGCAGCAGGCGCATCAGCCCGCCGACCTCGTCGGCCGGGCGCTGCCAATTATCGGCGGAGAAGGCGTAGAGCGTCAGCGTCCCGATGCCGAGATCGGGGCAGGCTTCCGCCGTCCGGCGAATCGCCTCGACACCCCGTCGGTGCCCGGCGATGCGCGGTAGCCCGCGACCCGTCGCCCAGCGGCCGTTGCCGTCCATGATGATGGCGGCGTGCAGGGCGCGAGGCTCCGCTTCGCTTTGCATCGTAAAGTCTCCGGACGAGTCGGCGGAAGGCGAGTGCATCGGATCCCGGTTAACGATTGCTGAGCGGTCTGGCGATGTCAGGCCGGTTTCGTGACCGAACCGAGGCCGTTCTGTCGGGCGGGATCGGAGGCGCGCTCGGCGGCACGGGCCGCATCGCGCACGACTTGCTCCAGCACGGCGAGATAGCCCAGGAAGCGATGGCGTCCACTGCTGGTCAGGCGGCAGATCGTTTGCGGTCGATTGTGAGACACGCCCTTCTCGAGGCTCACGAAATCCGCCTCGCTCAGCACCGAAAGGTGCCGGCTGAGGTTGCCGTCGGTGAGCCCGCAGAGGCGCTTCAGATCGGGGAAGGGCAAGCCCTTGGGATGCGCGGCGAGCGAGGTCAGCACGCTCAGCCGCGCCTTCTCGTGGATGATGCGGTCGAGCCCGTCATAGGAAAAGCGGCCCGTGGCGCGGTCAGAGGTCGACATCGGCCCCTCCCGCACGCTGCACGATCACCGCCAGCATCCCCTGGCCGATCACGAAGGGCAAGCCCATGGCCCAGGGCGAGAGCGCCTGCGTTCCGGCCGACACGGCGATGACCGTCAGCCCGGCGAGGAGATACCACGCCCCGACACCCTGCACCGCTCGGGGCAGGATCCGCGCGGAGGCGAACAGGCCGAGGCCGACCAGCACCTGCCACAGGCCGGGCAGCAGCCAGATCTCGTCGGGGGCGAAGCGGGCGATGACGAGGCCGAGGCAGGCACCGGCCCCGGCCGAGGGCAGGAACACCTCGATGGCGCTCAGGACCATCGCGTCGGCGAGGCCGGAATGGAGCCGTCGCGTCCGGCGCAGGGTCTCGACACCGATCAGGGCGAAGGCGACGAGGGCAGCGGCGATCCAGAGGCCGAAGAACAGGCCGGGCCGAGCGACGGCGTTCCCGAGCCAAAGGGCCTGACCGGCCGCCGTCGCCAGGGCAATTCCGCCCGTCGCGGCCAGCGTCGCGGAGCCGAGGCCACGAAACGCCGTATCGCGGGCGATCTGGGTGCGGATCGCCACGATATCGGCCAGGGCCTTGTCGAGGTCCTGCACCTGCCACCCCCGCGCATCGCAAACCTTGGATTTGAAGTATCGCGCGGCCCGTCCGGTCGCAAGCATGGTTGAAACAGGGAATTCGGAAATTGTCGGCTGGCGGACCGGCCGCAATCGTCGATCTTGGCGTCGGAGCGCCTTTCTCCCGCCGCGCCGGCGTCCCATATTGTTCCCATGCCGACGCCGAGAAAGCCCCGCGCTGCCGCCACCTCCTCGAAGGCCGACAAGCCGGTCCTGCAACCGCTCGACAGCCATCTGGCCGAGCTCCTGAATCCCGCCCTCAACCGCACCCGGCCGAAATCGCCGGATGTCGGCGGCGCGCGGCCGGGCAAGCCCGCCGGGCGCAAGAAGGGCGGCAAGGGGTTCGCCGAGGCGCCGCAGGCCGGCTTCACCGTGGGCGACGCGGCCGAGATCGATCCCAAGCTCGCCCAGGCCCTCGGCCTCACCGGGCCGGAGGACGGCCCCGCCCCGGCGGGCGTGTCCGACCATGAGCCCGTGGCCGATGGCGGCGCCTCGGCGACGGTCACGGCGCTCGAACGGTTGCTCATCGAGGGCAACCCGCTCTTCAAGAACGGCCAGACCTGGACGCCCCACCGCCCCGAGCGCCCGGCCAAGTCCGAGGGCGGCGTCAAGTTCGTCCTGAAGTCCGAATTCTCCCCGGCGGGCGACCAGCCCACGGCCATCGCCAGCCTCGTCCAGGGGGTACGGGAGCATGAGCGCGACCAGGTGCTGCTCGGCGTCACCGGCTCGGGCAAGACCTTCACCATGGCGAAGATCATCGAGGAAACGCAGCGCCCGGCGCTGATCCTCGCGCCGAACAAGACCCTGGCGGCGCAGCTCTATGGGGAGTTCAAGGCGTTCTTCCCCGACAACGCCGTCGAGTACTTCGTTTCGTACTACGATTACTATCAGCCGGAAGCCTACGTTCCGCGCTCGGACACGTTCATCGAGAAGGAATCCTCAATCAACGAGCAGATCGACCGGATGCGCCACTCGGCCACCCGCGCCCTGCTGGAGCGGGACGACGTCATCATCGTCGCCTCGGTCTCGTGCATCTACGGTATCGGCTCGGTCGAGACCTATACCGCGATGTCGTTCACGGTGACGCTGGGCGAGCGGATCGAGCAGCGCCAGCTGGTCGCCGACCTCGTGGCGCTTCAGTACAAGCGAATCCAGTCCGATTTCGCCCGTGGCACCTTCCGGGTGCGGGGCGACGTGATCGAACTCTGGCCCGCCCACTTGGAGGATCGCGGCTGGAGGATCGGCCTGTTCGGCGACGAGATCGAGTCCATCGTGGAATTCGATCCGCTCACCGGCAAGAAGATCAGCGACCTCAAGTTCGTGAAGGTCTACGCCAACTCGCACTACGTGACGCCGCGCCCGACGCTGCAGCAGGCGATCAAGGGTATCAAGACCGAGTTGAACGGCCGGATCGAGGAGCTGACCCGGATGGGTCGGCTTATCGAGGCGCAGCGCATCGACCAGCGCTGCACCTTCGACATCGAGATGATCGAGGCCACCGGCTCCTGCAACGGCATCGAGAACTACTCCCGCTACCTCACCGGGCGCAAACCCGGCGAGCCGCCGCCGACCCTGTTCGAGTACCTGCCGGACAATGCCCTCGTCTTCACCGACGAGAGTCACGTCACCGTCCCGCAGATCGGCGGCATGTACCGGGGCGACTTCCGCCGCAAGGCGACCCTGGCCGAGTACGGCTTCCGGCTGCCCTCCTGCCTCGACAACCGCCCGCTGCGGTTCGAGGAATGGGATGCGATGCGCCCGCAATCGGTCCATGTCTCGGCGACGCCGGGCAAGTGGGAGATGGAGCAGACCGGCGGCGTCTTCGCGGAACAGGTGATCCGCCCCACCGGCCTCGTGGACCCGGTGATCGAGATCCGCCCGGCCCGTAGCCAGGTCGATGACCTCCTCGGCGAGGTGAAGGCCGTCGCCCAGGCCGGCTACCGGACCCTGGTGACGACGCTGACAAAGCGCATGGCCGAGGACCTCACCGAGTACCTGCACGAGAACAGCGTGCGGGTCCGCTACATGCACTCGGACATCGACACGCTGGAGCGCATCGAGATCATCCGCGACCTGCGGCTCGGTGCCTTCGACGTGCTGATCGGCATCAACCTCCTGCGCGAGGGTCTCGACATTCCGGAATGCGCCCTGGTGGCCATTCTCGACGCGGACAAGGAGGGCTTCCTGCGCTCGGAAACCTCCCTGGTGCAGACCATCGGCCGGGCGGCGCGCAACGCGGATGCCCGCTGCATCCTCTACGCCGACAGCATCACCGGCTCGATGGAGCGGGCGATGGCCGAGACCGAGCGCCGCCGCACGAAGCAGCTCGCCTACAACGAGGAGCACGGGATCACGCCGCAGAGCGTGAAGCGCGGCATCGCCGACATCCTCAACAGTGTCTACGAGCGCGACCACGTTCAGGTCGATACCGGGCTCGCCAAGGACGCGATCACCGTCGGCCACAACCTCAAGGCGGTGCTCGCCGATCTCGAGAAGCGGATGCGCGCCGCCGCCGCCGACCTCGACTTCGAAGAAGCCGCCCGCCTGCGCGACGAGCTCAAGCGCCTTCAGGCAACGGAGCTTCTGGTCTCGGACGATCCCATGGCCCGCCAGGGCGACGTGGAGCGCGAGGCCGGTCGCTACGGCACGAAGGGCCCGCGCGGGGGCAGCCGGATCAGCAAGCCCGACCTCGACAACATGGGCCCCGGCACCGACCGCGAGTTGCCGGCGGACACGCCCCTCTGGCAGGAGCGCCCGAAGCCGCGCTCGACCCAGGGGCTCGGAGGCCAGCGCCCGAAGTACAAGGGTGGTGGCGGGCGCAAGCGCGGCTGAGCCGCCGCTACAATGCGGCGGCGGATGCCCCATCTACCGGGCCGCAACCCTCTCGCGGACGACACGCGCGCGCCATGACCGATCAAAAGCCCGAACTCGATTCCGACACCCTCGCCTTCGTCGGCCGGGTCTTCCAGTTCGCGCGGATGGGCCATGCGGAGGAACTGGCCACCCTGTTCGGGCAGGGCCTGCCGGCCAACCTGCGCAACGACAAGGGCGACAGCCTGCTGATGCTCGCGGCCTATAACGGGCAGCACGAGGCGACGCGGGTCATCCTCGAAGCCGGGGGCGATCCCGAACTCGCCAACGACCGGGGTCAGACGCCCCTGGCCGGCGCGGCCTTCAAGGGCGATCTCGCCATGGCCGAACTCCTCCTCGCACACGGGGCACAGGTGGACGGGGTCGGCGACGGCACCCGCACCGCGCTGATGACGGCGGCGATGTTCGACCGCACGGAAATGGTCGACTTGCTGCTCGCCCGCGGCGCGAACCCGGACCTGCGCGACGCCTCCGGCCAAAGCGCTGCCGACATGGCGCGGGCCATGGGCGCGCAGGCTACGCCGGACCAGCTCGACCGGGCGGCGCGAAAGGGGGTTTAACACCCCTCCCTACCCACCGCCGTCATTGCGAGCGAAGCGAAGCAATCCAGGGCGGCGGGACGCTTCCGGATGTGGCGCGTCCCTTGTCGTCCTGCGCGTCACGCCCGAGTTGAGCGGGCAAGATCAATCGGGGAAGCGCCGTGACGAAGTTGATTGGACTGCCAGGGCTTCTCCTCGCCCTGGCCACCCCAGCCCATGCCGCCGAGACCGATTGGCCGGCGTTTGGGCACGATCACAGCAACCGCAACTTCTCGGAACTGGCGCAGATCGACCGGGGCAACGTCGCGACGCTGCGCCCCGCCTGGATGTTCCAGACCGGCGTGACCGGCTACTTCCAGGCGCAGCCGATCATGGTCGATGGCGCGCTCTACCTCTCGACCACGCAGAACAATGTCGCCGCCCTCGATGCGAAGTCGGGCAAGGTGCTGTGGACCTACCTGCACAAGCCGCGCACCGACAAGATCTTCGGGCCGCCCTCGAACCGGGGCGTCGCCGTCGCAGACGGCCTCGTCTACGAGGCGACGATGGACGGGCGGCTCATCGCCCTCGACGCCAAGACCGGCAAGGTTGTGTGGGACAAGGAGGCGGTCCGCCCGGAGGAGGGCGAGACCGAGACGGCCTCCGGCCTGGCGGACAAGCTCGGCGGCAAGCCGGTGCAGGGGTCGAGCCGCCTCGGCTTCAAGATGCCACCGCTGGTGGCCGAGGGGCTGGTGATCGTCGGCGTGACCGGCGCGGGCTACGGCCTGCATGTCGAGGACCCGAAGGGCGGGCTCGACGGTGGCGCGGTGGTCGGCATCGAGGGCGGCTACGGCCGCCGGGGCTGGCTCGCCGCCTACGACGCCAAGACCGGCGAGGAGCGCTGGCGCTGGTACGTCACCCCCTCCGAGGGGTGGGAGGGCGGCTTCGTGGACAAGACCGCCGACGGTGAGCCGCTGCACCGGGACATCGCCGCCGAGAAGGCCGCGGCGCCCGCCAACCGCGACGCGTGGCGGGTTGGCGGCGGCTCCCTCTGGATGACGCCTGCCTACGACCCCGCCCTCGGGCTGCTCTTCCTCGGCACGGGCAACCCGGCGCCGCAGAATTTCGGCCTCACCCGGCCAGGCGACAACCTCTACACGATGTGCCTCGTCGCCCTCGACGTGCACACGGGGACGCTGCGCTGGTACTACCAGCAGGTGCCGCACGACGAGTGGGGCTACGACGTCGCCGCGCCGCCTTTCCTGCTCGACGGGCCGAACGGCACCAAGGCCGTCGCCTCGGCGAGCAAGACCGGCTGGATCTATGTCCACGACCGGGCGAGCGGCAAACTGCTCGAGCGCTCCGAGCCGTTGCTCGATCAGAAGAACCTGTTCGTCCCGCCGAGCACCGAGGGCACGGTCGTGGCGCCGGGGCCGCTCGGGGCGGTGTCGTGGCCGCCCACCGCCTACGATGGCAATCTCGCCTATGTGCAGGTCCGCCATGGGGCCACGACCTACACCGTCAACGCCGTCCCCGCTGGGCCGGGGCGCCCAGAAATCCGCTTCACCGAGACGAGCGCCGCCAAGGGCGAGCCGTCGTTCAGCACCCTCACCGCCGTCGACTTGAAGGGCGGCGGCAGGATCGCGTGGTCGGTGAAATCGGGCAGCCGGCTCTCCGGCGGTACCCTCGCGACCGCCGGCGGGCTCGTCTTCTCGGGTGAGGAGGACGGCCATCTCGATGCCCACGATGCCGCCACCGGCAAGGTCCTGTGGCGCTTCCAATGCGGCGCCGGCATCAGCGGCCCGGCGATGACCTACGCCATCGACGGGCGGCAATACGTGGCGGTCGCGGCGGGCGGCGCGTCCTACACGCAGTCGTCCGGGTTCGGCACGGGCGATTCACTGGTGGTGTTCACCCTACCGGAGTGAGACGTCACGCCCCGGCGCGGGCGACCGGGATCGGCCGTTCCAGTGCAGGACGGGCGCCACGCAGGATCCGACGCCGGGCCGGCTCTTCCACCGTCAGATGCACCAGCGTCGCCACCACGAGGCTCCCGAGGCATGCCAGCCCGATCCCGGCCCACGGACGGCCCGAGAGCCACCCGTGCAGCAGCACCTTGTCGGCCGTGTTCAGCAGGGCGAAGACCGGAATGTGCAGCAGGTAGAGGGCGAAGGAGATCTTGCCCAGAAACACCAGCGGCCGGGAACAGATCGGCCCCCGACGCATCGCAGCGCAGGCCAGGATCAGCGGCGCCCAGGCGAGCATCGTGATGCCGTTGTGGAGGATCGGATCGGGGATATAGCCGCTGCCGGCCACGATCAGCGCTCCGAAACCGGCGGATACCGCGAGCAGGAGCGGGGTAGGCAGGCTCACATGGCGCCAGGCCGCGTACAGCAGCAACCCGGCGATGAACTCGGGCAGGTGCAGCAGCGGGAAGTACTTCACGAACTCGGCGATCAGCACCGGGCGGATGCCGCCCGGTTCGGGGGCGATCAGCGAGACGCCGCCGCTCGATGCCTGCCAGACGGCGGTCGCCAGCGCGGCGGCGGCGACCCAGAAGGCGAGTGTGGCGAGCGCGATCCGCTTCGGGTTGCGCAGGACCAACGGCAGCAGGATCGGAAACAGGGCGTAGAAGAAGAATTCCACCGAGACCGACCAGCTGGGGCAATCGAGGGAGCAGGCCGCCCCCGGCACCCAGGCATGGATCCCCAGCGGCGCCAGCACGGCGCCCGAGGCCATCAGGGCCGTCAGCGGCATCGGCTGCTTCATCGTCCAGGCGAGAAACCACGGAACGTGGATCACCAGTGCCAGCAGGAAGACCGGGTAGACCCGCGCGAACCGCGCCCGGTAAAACAGCGTGCGAGCCGGCTTCTGGCTGAGGTCAGCATCGCTGTAATTATAGGCGAGAATGAAACCAGACAGCAGGAAGAAGAACGTCACCCCCGAATAGCCCAAACCGATGAAGCCGCTGCCGTCCGCGTCGGGGAAGTAGTAGGGCGTATAATGGAAAGCCACGACATAGGCTGCCGCGAAGAACCGCAAGGCCGTCAGTGCGGGCAGCGCTTCAACCTTTGGATGTATATTCACGGCAGGCGTCGAGCGCTGATCGAACATGGCGGAAAGGTCCGGATTGCACCGCCGATCGGACCATTCCGCCCGTCGATTTCGGCGCTTTATCGAGCTTAGCAAGCTGACGCTATAAGTTGATCCAAAATCTGCGCCTAAAAGCGACGGATCACACTTATCGAAAATTAGCCCTACCGAAGCCTGCTCACACGATGACGGGGCGGACGGTGAGAATCCGCAATCCGGCAATCGCCATCACGATCATGCCGAAGGCGGGTGTGTTCGGGTTGAACAGGATCGTCTCCAGCGACGCCGAGAGCAGCACCATCTGCCACAGGCGCAGGAACAGTTCGGCCGAGGGGTCGGCCGAACCCTGCGGCAGGCGATAGAGGACATCCCGGGTCGGCAGCGCGATGAAGACGATCAACGTCAGCAGGAAGCCGGGCAGGCCCATCGCAAGGGCCGCGTCGAGGAACGAGTTGTGTGCCTGGGTCGCCATCTGCACCCAGTTGGAATCCGGGTTCACCACCGACGCGTAGACCGTCCGCTCGGTCAGCCAGAAGGCACCGAAGCCGAAGCCGGTGAGCGGCTTCTGGCTGATGTTGTCAATCGCGAACGACCAGATCTCGTTACGGGCCGTGAAGGTCGCGTCGGGCAGCACGACATCGAGCACCGCGCGCACCGGCGGCAGCACGATAGACCCGATGGTGATGGTCATGAGCACCAGAACCGGGCCGACGAGCAGCAGCATCCGCGCCATCCGCGAGTGCAGGATCCCGCACAGCCAGGAAATCGCCAGCACCATCACCAGGGTGATCATCGGCGTCTTCGATCCGCTGCCGATCAGGAAGATCCCGGCCCCGACGACCATGGTCCAGCCGAGCCAGCCGCTGCGGACGGCGGCGATGAACAGGCCGAAGATGACGAGGATCGTCATCGCCATGCCGGCCTCGTTCTTGTGGGAGAAGATGCCCCGCCACAGCCCGTCGTGGCCGATCTCGCCCGTCAGGTCGAAATGCGAATGGATCGTCAGGCCGGGCACCAGGAGCAGGCCGAGATAGCTCGCCACCAGCACCGTGAACCCAGACATGGCGAAGGCATCGGCCAGTTGCCGCGCCGAACGCGCCACGATGAGCAGGCTCACCGCGAGGAAGGCGGCGATGACGTAGAGCGCGAGGCGCCGGAGGGAGAGGAGCGGGTCACTCGCGAGAAGCGAGGTCGTGAGCAGCCAGCCGCCGAACAGCAGCACCGGCAGGCTCGCCACCGGGCGCAGGCGCTGCAGGCCGAGGTGCCAGACCATCGGGATGCCGACGAGGATCATGCCCCCGAACAGGAGCTGCGTCGCGAGGCTGCCGCCCTCCACCTCGCCGATCGGCGTGGGGTCGCTGAGGTCCGTGAACCACGCGTGGTTCAGCAGGGCCACCAGCACGAAGACCATGTAGGAGAGGCGCACGAAATCCGGCAGGTCGCGGTCAGTATGGCCCGCGGCCGGTCGGCTCGTGGAGATGACGGTATCGGTCACCGTGCTCACAGGTCGGTCTCGCCACTGCCGGCCCGAACTGAATCTGCCGGAACATCCGCACCTTAGCGCAGAGGCCTATAGGCAAAAGCTAACGGACCCGCGAATGTCCCGATAATCTCTCGTTAGGGTTGAAGTTTCACGGATCGGGCCGGATCGGTCATCGTATACTGTGTCCGGCCCGCGGCCTGCCGCATGAGGAACGACGACATCTCGGACAGTTCCGGTGCCTTCGAGCGGAAGGTGACGGAGAGGGCGAGGAGCGTGTCCTTGTGATCGAGGCCGCGATAGACCCGCTCCTGAACCGGAACGTTGGCGGCGCGCAGACGCGCGGCAAGGCTCGCCGTGTGGCGCGGGCGGACCGTTGTGTCGCCGTCGCCCGTGGCGAGGAAAGCCGGGGGCGAGAGCGGTCCGGCGAAGTTGACGGGCTGCGTCTGGGACAGGTCGGGGGCCTTCCCGAACACCTTGATGGTGGTGTCGGTGTCGAGGGGCAGGAAGTCGTAGGGGCCGGAGAGGCCGGCGACCGCCCGGATCGTCTTCGGATCGACGCCGACGCCTTCGAGGTAGCGCGGGTCCAGGCCGAGCATCACCGCGTTGTAGGCTCCCGCCGAATGGCCGGCGAGGACGATGCGGCGCGGATCGCCGCCATAGGTCGCGATGTTGTCGCGCACCCAGGCGATGGCGGCGGCGCCGTCGTTCAGGAAATCTGGGAAGCGGGCCTTCGGGTAGAGCCGGTAATCCGGCAGCACCGTCACGAAGCCCTGCGCGGCCAGCGCATGGCCGACGAAGGCATAATCGTCCTTCGAGCCGCTGTCCCACGAGCCGCCATAGAAGAAGACGAGAACCGGGGCGCCTTCCGCGCCTGCAACGGGCACGTAGACGTCGAGGGTGTTGCGGTCGTTCTTGCCGAACACCTGGTTCCGCGCCGCCAGTCTGCCGCCGGCATCGCGGGGGCCGATCGCGTCGAAGAGCGACAGGGGAGATGCGTTCGAGAAGCCCAGAGCCGCGAGGCCCAGGCAGATGAGGCTGGCAAAGGCGGTGAGGAGTCGTGTCATATCCCGTCCGGTTACGCCGTGCCGTCGGAAGAATCACCCGCCTCAGGGCAGATTGATGACGCAGGCGTGGCGTTGAGAAAATATTTCAGGTTCGCAGAACGATGCACGCCCCTCCCGCGCGGCGGATCTTGCCGCAGAGGGTATCCGCCGCCTGCCGCGTCTCGGCGGGGATGCGGATGCGGTAGAACGCGCGCGTCCCCCGGTTGCGCAGGCGGGTGCCGATGATCATCGGGCGGACCTCGCCGATCACCCCAGCATAGGTGCTGCGCGTCCGCGAGAAGCTTTGCAGCGCCAGCGCCTTCGAGAAATTGCCCGCGAGCTGGATGCCCCAGGGCGCGGCCGGGCCCTCCGAGCCGCCCAGCGCGAAGCGGTCGCCACGGCTGGGCACCCGCAGGGCGGCCGTGACTTGGAGGCAGGTCAGCGGCTTCTCCGGCGCGGCCGTCGAGTCGGCGGGCTTCGGCGCCGGGGCGCCGCCCTCGGGGTACTCGATCTTGCCGCCGGGCGGCGTGCGCCATTCCTCCGGCGAGCGGCCGGTGATGGACAGAACGTAGGCGCGGGTTTCGGCCGGCAGGCCGCCGCTGCCCGCGAGCCAGTTCGTCACCCGCGTCGGGCCGCCATTGTAGGCCGCCGCCGCAAGGCCGAGATTGCCGAATTGCCGCTTCAGGTCCGCCAGCAGATGCGCCGCGTGCGGGATCGCCTGCTCCGGGTCGAACGGATCGAGCAGCCCGCGCTCCTTCGCCGTGCCCGGCATGAACTGCGCGACGCCCTGCGCGCCGGCCGGACTCACCACCCCGACGCGAAAGCTCGATTCCCGCCAGATCAGGCGGGTGAGGAAGGCCACCGGCAGGTCCCGCGTCTTGGCGGATTCGTCGATCAGTCGGCAGAGCGCCTGTTCGACCGTCTCCGTCGCGCCCTCGGAGGGTGCGGCCACAACGGGCGTGACCCATCCCGACAGGGACAGGATCGCCAGGCCGATGCGCAGCGCCTGGGACACGGGGCGGGGCAGGGGAATGGCGCTCTCCGATGGCATCGCGCGACCCGGGCGACGGGCCGCAACTAGGTCCGGGATTCCCCCGATCAATGCAAGTCGGTCGCGGCGGCCGGCACTGTGACGCGGGGCCGTCCGCGCTATAAGGCCTCCATGCCGGATCCGCAGTCGTCTCTCCTGTCCGTCGAGAACCTGTCGGTCGTCTTCCGCTCGCGGGACGGCGACACGAAGGCCGTCGACGGCGTCGATTTCCACATCGCCCGGGGCGAGACCCTGGCGCTGGTCGGCGAATCCGGCTCGGGAAAGTCGGTCTCGGCACTGGCGGTCCTGCGCCTCCTCGATCCGGCGGCGGTGCAGGGTGGGCGCATCCTGTTCAAGGGGCGCGACCTCGCCGCCCTGCCGGAACGCGAGATGCGCGACGTGCGCGGCGCCGACATCACCATGGTTTTCCAGGAGCCCATGACCTCGCTGAACCCGCTCCATACGATCGAGCGGCAGATCGGCGAGGTGCTGGCCCTGCACCGCCGCCTCACCGGCAAGGCGGCGAAGGCCCGGATCCTCGAACTGCTCGAACTCGTCGGCCTGCGGGACGCCCGGTCGCGGATGGGCGCCTATCCGCACGAACTCTCGGGCGGCCAGCGGCAGCGGGTGATGATCGCCATGGCGCTCGCCTGCGAGCCTGACCTCCTCGTGGCCGACGAGCCGACCACGGCACTCGACGTGACCGTGCAGGCGCAGATCCTCGCGCTCCTCGCCGACCTGCAGAAGCGCCTGGGCATGGCGATGCTGTTCATCACCCACGATCTCGGCATCGTGGAGCGCATCGCCGACCGCGTCTGCGTGATGCTCAAGGGCCGGATCGTGGAGGCGGGGGAGACCGCCGCCGTCTTCCGCAACCCCCAGCACGACTACACACGGCGCCTCATCGCCTCCGAGCCGAAGGGCCGCGCGAACCCCGTCGCCGCCGACGCGCCGAAACTGGTCGAGGCGGGGCCGATGAAGGTGTGGTTCCCGCTCAAGTCCGGGTTCCTGCGGCGCACCGATGGCTACGTGAAGGCCGTCGACGGCGTGTCGGTGAAGGTCCGCGCCGGGGAGACGGTGGGGGTGGTGGGCGAATCCGGTTCGGGCAAGACGACGCTCGGCCTCGCCATCCTGCGGCTCACCGCTTCCGAGGGACCCATCGTGTTCATGGGCCGGCGCATCGAGGGCTATTCCACAAGCCAGATGAGGCCCTTGCGGCGGGACATGCAGGTGGTCTTCCAGGATCCCTACGGCTCGCTCTCGCCGCGCATGGCGGTGGCCGACATCGTGGCCGAGGGGCTGGTCGTGCAGGGCGCCGTGCGGAACCGGACCGAGCGCCGGGCGGTGGTGGCGAAGGCGCTGCACGATGTCGGGCTCGATCCGGCGACGATGGACCGCTACCCGCACGAATTTTCCGGCGGCCAGCGGCAGCGCATCGCCATCGCCCGCGCCATTGTGCTCGGTCCGAAATTCGTGGTGCTGGACGAGCCGACCTCGGCCCTCGACCGCTCCGTCCAGGCGCAGATCGTGACCCTGCTGCGCGACCTTCAGCGCGAGCGCGGCCTCGCCTACCTGTTCATCAGCCACGACCTGAAGGTGGTGCGGGCGCTCGCGAACCATGTGGTGGTGATGCAGAACGGGCAGGTGGTGGAGGAGGGCGCCGCCGAGACGATCTTCGCCAACCCGCGCACCGAGTACACCCGCACCCTCTTCAAGGCCGCCTTCGCCCTCGACAGCGATGCGCCGACCGAGCTGGAGCCCGCCTGAGCCGTGGCCCGCGCGCTCCTCATCGTGCTCGATTCCGTCGGGATCGGCGGCGCTCCCGATGCCGCCGCCTATGGCGATGCCGGCTCGGATACCCTTGGCCACATCGCGCGGGCCTGCGCTGAGGGGCAAGGCGACCGGCAAGGCCTGCGGGCCGGGCCGCTGCGCCTGCCGCACCTCATCGCCCTCGGCATCGGCCTCGCCGCGCGGGGCGCCACGGGTACGGTGCGGCCCGGTCTCGACTTGGCCGCCGAACCGGACGGGCTCTACGGCAACGCCGTCGAGACCGCCGCCGGCAAGGACACGCCCTCCGGCCATTGGGAGATCGCCGGCCTGCCGCTGCCGGAGCCCTGGGGTACGTTCCCGGACGAGCGGCCCGCCTTTCCGCGTGAGTTGACCGACGCCCTGGTCGCGCAGGGCGGCCTGCCCGGCATCCTCGGCGATTGCCACGCCTCCGGCATCAGCATCATCGAGGCGCTCGGCGCCGAGCATGTGCGGACGGGACAGCCGATCTGCTACACCTCCGCCGACAGCGTTTTCCAGATCGCGGCGCACGAGGAGAGCTTCGGGTTGGAGCGGCTCTACGATCTCTGCCGAACCGCGCGCCGTCTCTGCGATCCGTATCGGATCTGCCGGGTGATCGCCCGGCCCTTCGTGGGCTCGGCGGAAGCCGGCTTCCGCCGCACCGCCAACCGCAAGGATTTCGCCGTCACGCCCCCCGGCGCGACGCTTCTCGACCGGGCCGAGGCGGCGGGCCGCGAGGTGGTGAGCGTCGGCAAGATCGGGGACATCTTCGCCCACCGCGCCACCGGCCGCGAGTTGAAGCCCGGCGCCAACGCCGCCTGTCTGGACGCCGGGCTCGCCGCCCTCCGCGACCTCGCCGAGGGCGGGCTCGTGTTCGTGAACCTCGTCGATTTCGACACGGAGCACGGCCATCGCCGGGACGTGCCGGGCTACGCCGCCGAACTCGAAGCCTTCGACGCGCGCGTGCCCGCGATCCGCGCCGCCCTGCGGCCCGGCGATGTGGCGATCATCACCGCCGACCACGGCAACGACCCGACCTGGGCGGGCACCGACCACACCCGCGAGCAGGTGCCGGTTCTGGCCTTCGGACCCGGCATCGGCGCGGGTCACATCGGCCGGCGGGACAGCCTCTCCGACATCGCCGCCTCCCTCGCGCGCCATCTCGGCCTTCCCGCCGTGGGGGCGGGCAAGCCCTTCCTGTAGGAGCGTTTCATGTGGGACGACGACAAACCGCGCAAAGCGCCGACGCACGAGATCGGCCAGCCCCTCGACACGCTCTCGCTCTCGGACCTCGATGAGCGGATCGCGCTGCTCCGCGCCGAGATCGCCCGCATCGAGGCCGCCCGCGCCGCCAAGGAGGCCGCGCAATCCTCGGCGGATTCCTTCTTCAAGCGCGGTTGAGTTGGACCGCGCGGCCACACTGGCGGCCCTGCGCCGGGGCGATCTCGCGGGCGCGCGAGAAGTCCGCCTGCCCGACGGGTTGCGTGCGTTCCCAACGGACCTCTACGGCCTCGCCGACACCCTCGAAATCCTCGATCTCGGACGGGGGAGCTACACGCTGCCCGTCGATCTCGGCCGCTTTCGCGCCCTGCGGGCTCTGTTCTGCTCGGGTACGCCTTTCGCGGCATTGCCGCCGGTCCTCGGCGATTGCGAGGCGCTGAGCCAAGTCGGCTTCCGGGGCTGCGGCATCGCCGAGGTGCCGGCCGAAGCGCTCCCACCGCAATTGCGCTGGCTGACCCTCACCGACAACGCGATCACGACGCTGCCCGGCGAACTCGGGCACCGGCCGCGCCTTCAGAAGCTGATGCTGTCCGGCAATGCCCTCGCCCACCTGCCGGAGAGCCTTGCCGGGCACCGCACGCTCGAACTCGTCCGCTTCGGCAGCAACCGCTTCGAGCGTCTGCCGCCCTGGCTCGCCGCGCTGCCGGCGCTCGCGTGGGTGTCCTATTCCGGCAACCCCGCCGAGCCGCCGAGCCCAATCACGCAGGCGCCGCTCGTGCCCTGGCGCGACCTCGCGGTCGGGCCGCTCCTGGGGGAGGGGAGTTCGGGCCGCGTCTATCGCGCGACATGGCGCGGCGATGTCGCCCTCAAGCTGTTCAAGGGCGCGATGGGCAGCGACGGCCTGCCCGAGCGCGAGATCGAGGCCTGCCTCGGTGCCGGAGATCATCCGGCATTGATCGGCGCCCTCGGCCGCATCGTCGGCCACCCCGAGGGAACGCCCGGACTGCTGCTGCGCCTCGTGCCGCCGGATTGGCCGGTGCTCGCAGGGCCACCGAGCCTCGCGAGTTGCAGCCGCGACGTCTACGACTCCACGCTCCGGCTCGACGCCGGGGCGGCACGGCGCATCGCCGGCGCCATCGCCTCGGCCACGGCGCATCTGCACGGCCGGCGGCTGATGCACGGCGATGTCTACGGCCACAACATCCTGTGGGATGGCGCCAGTGGCGCGGCGGTGCTGGGCGATTTCGGCGCCGCCTCGACCCTGCCGGACGGCGACGCGGGGCGGGCCCTCTCGCGGATCGAGACCCGTGCGTTCGGCATCCTGCTGGAGGAGCTTTTGAGTCTCTGCCCCGAGACGCCCCATGACCTCGGCGCCCTCGCCACGGCCTGCGCCGATACCGACACGGCGGCCCGGCCAGACATGGCAGAGGTTGCAGCCGGTCTGCGCTGAAACGCGAATTGCAGCCGGCCGCGGATCAGTCTGCCGAGAGAGATGATCGTTCCGAGGATGCCGGGCGTGCAGGCCACCGCCGCCGTCATTGCGAGCGTAAGCGAAGCAATGACGGAGAGGGTGCGGTCGACTTTCAGAAGCCGCTTCTACGATGCCGTCGAGAACTCTCGCGGAACTCCGACGTCCTGGGCGCTACCGCGCGGCCGGCGCGTCGATGGCGGGCAATTCGCCGGGCGGCAGGGCCGGGCTGCCGGCCTGGGCCTGCGCCGCGCCACCGGATCCACGGGCGCGGTTAGCGAGCGCGACGGTCAGGCGCTCGGCCGCCTCGGGCTGCATCACCGCCAGGATCTCGGCCATCTTGCGCGGGTTCATCGACACCACGAGCGGCACGAGCACATCATGGCCGAGCCGATCGAAGACCCGCGCGGCGTCCTTCGGCTTCATCGTCTCATACATGGTGACGATGCTCTTCAGGCCCTGTTTCTCGGCCTCGTCCTTCGCCTTGGCGGCGGCATCGTTCTTGTCCTCGACCTTCTTAAGGTCGCCGATGCCGGTCTCGATCTTCTTCTCCGCTTCGTCGAGCATCTTCTCGCGCAGGTCGAGCTCGTCGCTCCTCTGCTTGAGCGCGTTGCGGCGGGCGCCGAGCTTTTCGAGCAGCGCCTTCTCGCTTGGCGACGACTGGTCCTGCGCTGGCGGCTGGGCCTGGGCCGGCTCCGGCGCGGGCGCAGCCGGCTTGGACTCCTCCTTCTTCGGCTCGACCGAACCCGTCGTCTCGGGGTCGGGGATCTCGTAGCCGGTCCGCGCCTTGGCGATGGCCCGCGCGAAGGCGGGCAGGCTCGCCTCCGGTATCCCGGCCTGCGAGAGCGTCAGCAGCTTCAGCAACAGCAGCGCCCCGGCCGAGAGGGCGACGGCATCGATCAACCGCAGCTTCAGCGAGCGTTCCGGCTTCGGCCGGGGGCGACGCAGGGCCGTCAGCCGATCGCGCACGACCGCCGTCACGTCCTTCGCCGGGCCGGCGGGTTCGGGTGCCTTCTTCGGCAAGGAGCGCGGTCTCATCAGGCGGCGCGGGCGCGGACGCGGGCGAGCGCCCGCTCGGTCATGGCGAGGGCGGCGGCGGCGGCGGCGCCGAGGCGCTCACCGTTCGGGCCTTCGGTGACGGCGGGCGCCGGGCGAGGCGGTACCTCGATCTTCGGCTCGGGCCGCACCTCGACCGGGCGCGGCGCCACGGGCGCGTTGCGGGCGCCGGAGACGATGGTGGCGATGCGCGAGAGCACCGCCTCCCCCGCCTCGACGCCGCCCGTGAGCGTCGCGGTGCAGGCCTGCGCCGCCTGGATGCGGTCGGCCAGCGTCCGGTCGCAATCGTCGAGGGCACTGCGCAGGCCCGTGATGGCGCGCTCGGCATTGTGGGTCGCGACCATCAGGTCGCCGATGGTCGAGCGCAGAGCCGACTCGTCGCCCTTCATCTGGCCGATGCGCTTCGATAGGCGCAGGGAGGTGACGATGGTCGCGGCCAGAAGGACGGCCACGAGGAGATCGGCGGCGACGGTGACGAAGAGACTCATGCCGGCCTACCCGTCCGAGTGGTTGTTCATGGAGGCCTCGTAGGCCTGGAGCGTGGTGCGGGAGCGCCGGAGGGGGCGCGTCACCTGCACCGCGATGTTGCCGTCGACCCGGCCGATCCGCCCCTGGGTGAGGGCCCATTCGCCGCAGCGGACGGTGACGAGGTCCGTGGGCTTGGCGTCGAACATCAGGGTATCGCCGACACGTAGCCGCATCACCCGCTTCAGCGGCAGCATCATTTCGTGCAGCACCGCTTCCATGGCGACGTCCGCCTGCCAGATCTCGGTGGCGAGGTGGCCTTCCCACACCTGATCGCGCCCGAGCTTCTCACCCATGAAGCTCTGGGTGAGGAGTTCGCGGATCGGCTCCAGCGTGGCGTAGGGGAACAGGATCTGCATCCGCCCGCCGCGCCCGTCGACGTCGAGGCGCAGGCCGATCAGGATCGCCGCGTTGCCGGGCCGGGTGATGGTCGCGAAGCGCGGGTTGGTCTCGATCCGGTCGATGAGGAAGTTCACCGGCGAGAGCGGCTGGAAGGAGAGTTGCAGGTCCGCGAGGATGATCTCCACGAGGCGCCGCACCAGCGTCATCTCGATGGCGGTGAAGGGCCGTCCGTCGAGGCGGCTCGAGAGGCCGCCGCGCTTGCCGCCGAGCAGCAGGTCGAAGGTCGCGTAGGCGAGGTTGGTGTCGACCGTAACGAGGCCGGAATTCTCCCACGGGTCGGCCTTGAACACGCCGAGCAGGGTCGGCAGCGGGATGGCGTTGACGTAGTCGCCGAACCGCACCGACGTGATGTTGTCGAGAGTCACCTCGACGTTGTCCTGGAACAGGTTGCGCAGGGAGGTCGACAGCAACCGGATCATCCGGTCGAAGACGATCTCCAGCATCGGGAGGCGTTCGTACTGGACGACACCCGAATCGACGATGGCGCGCACGCCCCCGGCCCCGGAGGCCGAGAGTTCGCGCATGGAGAAGCCCAGGACGCCGTCGATCTCTTCCTGGTTCAGGATGCGATCGTTGCCGGCGAGTTCGGGGAGGTTGTCGCTCTCCCCGTCCTCGATCATCGTCGCCCATTCGGCGGCGACGTCGCTGGCGTTGCGCGTGGTGCCCTGTTCGGCGAGGGCCGCGCCCCATTCCTCGGCGAGCGATGAATCGCCGCCCTCGGCCCCCTGCTCGAGCAGGGCCGCCGACCAATCGTCTTCCTCGACCTGATCCTCCGGTTCCATCACCGCCTCACTGGATGATCAGATCCTTGAACAGCACCGCATCGACCTTGGCCGGGTACACGGCGACGTTCACGCGCTTCAGAAGCTCCTCGCGCAGGCGATAGACGCCGACCGAGCCGGAGAGGTCGCTGGCGCGGACTTCGCGCAAGTAGACCTGGAGCGTGTCCTCGATGCGCGGGGTGAGCGACTTCACGTCCTCTTCCTGCTTGGGATCCTTCATCTCCAAGCTCACGCGCAGCTTGGCGAATTTGCCCTTGTCCTGCCCGGCATCGGGGCTGAGGTTGATGATCATCTCGCGCAGCTCGACAAAGGCGATCTGCTTCTTCGGATCCGCCGCGCCGCCATGCCCGCCGCCGCCACCTCCCCCGCCATGGGCGGACGCTTCGGCGGCCGGCGCGCCCTCCTTGGCCTCGTCGGCGTGGCCACCCTTCATCAGGAAGAAGCCCGCGCCGCCGCCCACCACCACGAGCAGGCCGGCGGCCGCCATGATGATGAGCTTCTTCTTGCTCTTCGGGGCCTCGGCGGCACCGCCTTCCCCCGCCGGGGCGCTCGCCTTCTTGGGCTTCTTGGCCATGGGGCCGTCACTCGCGAAGCTGAATGGAGGTCGTCGAGGTCAGGTATCGGCAGATGCGGTTAACGCGCCGTTAAGGAGGCAATTTCTGCCGGGCCGGCTTTGCCGCAAGGACTGTTCATCATAGCCGGGAACCGCGCAGCATGCTGAATAAGTGATTGTCTCGACTGCTTAAATCGCCCCGTCGCGAGCTGGCACGGGGGATGCTCATTGTCCTGTCGCCCCGGTCGTTCGTGGGCGCCAGAGTTCACGATGCAGAATGCCCTCCTCGTCGGTGTGTCGAGCCAGGTCGCGCTTCAGCGCGAGCTCGACGTCATCGCCAACAACATGGCGAACGTCTCGACCAACGGCTTCAAGGGCCGCAACAGCCGCTTTCAGGAGTACCTCGCGCCGACGGCGCGGGCGGACAGCTTCACCCCGCCCGACCGGCGCATCTCCTACGTCATCGACCAGGGCACGACCCTGAATCTCGATCAGGGTCCGATCGAGCAGACCGGCAACCCCCTCGACGTCGCCGTGAAGGGCACGGCCTTCATGGCCGTCCAGACGCCGGGCGGCGAGCGCTACACCCGCAACGGCGCCCTCACGGTCAACGCCCAGGGCCAGCTGGTGACGAGCGACGGGTTCGCCGTCGCGGGCGATGGCGGCCCGATCACCGTCAACCCGCAGGAGACGGGTCTCTCCATCGGCCCGGACGGCACGGTCTCGACCAACCTCGGCATCAGGGGGCGGATCAAGCTCGTGACCTTCGCCAACCCCGCCAACCTCGTGAACGAGGGCGCGAACCTCTACTCGTCCACCGCGCCGGCACGCCCCGCCGGCCTCGACGGGCGGCTCGAATCCGGCGCGCTGGAGCGCTCGAACATCAGCCCGGTCCTTGAGATGACCCGGCTGATGGACGTGAACCGCTCCTACGCCCTCGTGACCAGCATGATCACGCGCATGGACGAGCTTCGCGGCTCGGCCATCTCCAAGCTCGCCAACGTGGCCTGAGGTAGCATCCGATGCGCGCGCTCTACTCTGCCGCCACCGGCATGGCGGCCCAGGAACTGAACGTCCAGGTCATTTCGAACAACATCGCGAACCTGCGCACCACCGGCTACAAGCGCCAGCAGGTGCATTTCCAGGACCTGCTCTACCAGAACATCCGCCGGGCAGGCTCCTCGACCTCCGAGCAGAACACCCAGCTTCCCGCCGGCCTCGCCCTCGGCTCGGGCGTCAAGACCACCTCGACCGCCCGGGTGATGTCTCAGGGCACCCTCAGCTCCACGGAGAAGGATTACGACGTCGCGATCCGCGGCGAGGGCTTCTTCCGCGTCACCCTGCCGGACGGCCGCACCGCCTACAGCCGCGACGGCTCCTTCGACCTGTCGGCCTCGGGCCAGCTCGTCACCCGCGACGGCTACCTCGTGGACCCGGCGATCACCGTGCCGAACACCGCGACCTCGGTGACGATCAGCGCGACCGGCGCCGTGCAGGCGACCCTGCCGGGACAGACCGCGCCGCAGGCGTTGGGGCAGTTCCAGCTGTCGCGCTTCGTCAACAAGGTCGGCCTCGAATCCATCGGCGACAACCTGTTCGTCGAGACCGCCGCCTCCGGCCCCGCGATCAGCGGCCTACCCGGGTCGGAGGGCTTCGGGAACCTGCAGCAGAGCTATCTCGAAGAGGCGAACGTCAACGCCGTCACCGAGATCTCGTCGCTGATCGCGGCCCAGCGCGCCTACGAGATGAACTCGAAGGTCGTGACCGCCGCCGACCAGATGCTCTCCACCACGTCCCAGATGTTCCGCGGCTGATGGCCGGCACGGGATCCTTCGTCATGACCGACCACGCCTTCGCTTCCGACGACCTCGCCGAGGTGGCCCTCAGCCCGATCGTGCAGCCGCGCCGGCCCCGCGCGCCGCTGCCGGCGCCGGGGATGCTGATCCGCGCCGCCCTCGCCCTCGTCGTCTTCGTGATCCTCGGCGCAGTGGCGATGCCGGCCATGGCCGAGACCGCCGCCCCGCGCCTGCGCGGCGACGTGACCGCCAAGACCGACATCCTGACGCTGGGCGACCTCGTGGAGAACGTGCCCACGGCGCTCGCCTCCCGCCCGCTGTTCCGGGCGCCGGCGCTCGGCTCCACGGGAACGATCCAGACGCGCCGCATCGCGGAGGCCGCCGCCGGCCTCGGCCTCGGCCTCGTCGAGACCGGCGGCCGGATGCAGATCGCCGTGCAGCGCGCCGCCCGCCGGGTCGGCCCCGCCGAGATCGAGGTGGCGCTGAAGCGCGGCCTCGAAACGGGCTACGGCCTCGACACCGATCTGATGGCGATCCGCCTCGACGGCGAGGCGCCGTCGATGCTCGCCCCCCTCGACCTCGCCGGCCAGGCGAGCGCCATCGACATGGTCTACGACCAGCGCTCGCACCGTGTCTCGGCGCTGGTGAGCCTCGGCGACCGGCAGGCCTCGCTGCGCGTCTCCGGCGTGGTGGTCGAGATGCGGGAGGTGGCAGTCCTGGCCCGAGGCCTCAACCGGGGCGAACCGATCCGCGAGGGCGACCTCACCCTCGAGAAGCGCCCCCGTGACGGCGTCGGCAGCGACGTTCAGTCCAGCGTCACCGCCGCCCTCGGCGAGGTCGCCCAGCGCAGCCTGCCCGCCGGCACCGTCCTGCGCGAGGGCGACACCGCCAAGCCCGACCTCGTCGCGCGCGGCGAGACGGTCACCATCGTCTATTCGACCCCCGGCATCAGCCTCTCGATGCGCGGCCTCGCCAACGACAACGGCCGGATGGGCGCCGTCGTCAACGTGGTTAACGTTGCCTCAAAGAAGGTGCTGCAGGCTACGGTCATCGGCCCTGGCCGCGTCTCCGTCGGTCCCGGCGGCGGCCCGCAGCTCCAGGCCAGCGCCGCCACGACAGCCCTGCGCTGATCACCCGTCCCGCGTCGAGGAGTTCCGCCGATGCGCCTGATCGCTCGTCTCACCACGCTCGCGCTGCCCTTGGCGCTCGGCGCCTGCAACACCGCCGACCGGCTGGCCAATATCGGCGCGACCCCGGCCCTGTCCGCGATCCAGGACCCGACGGCGCAGCCGGGCTACAAGCCGGTGCGGATGCCGATGCCCGACGTGCAGCCGGTCTCGTACGCGCCGAACTCCCTGTGGCGCACGGGCTCGCGGGCCTTCTTCAAGGACCAGCGCGCGGCCAAGGTCGGCGATCTGCTGACCGTCAACGTGGCCGTGACCGATCAGGCCAACATCAGCAATGAGACCAAGCGCACCCGAGCCAATTCCGAGACGTTCGGACTGCCGAACGCGGTGGGTCTCGAAAACACCACGGTGGGTAAGGCGGCCGGCATAGGCGGTACCGCCCTGCTCAACGCGACCTCGGCCAGCTCGAACGACGGCGTCGGCTCGGTCCAGCGGGCGGAGACGGTCACGACCAACGTGGCGGCGGTGGTCACGCAGGTGCTGCCGAACGGCAACCTCGTGGTCGAGGGCAAGCAGGAGATCCGCATCAATTTCGAGGTGCGCGAACTCGTCGTGGCCGGCGTGGTGCGGCCGGAGGACATCGCCGCCGACAACACCATCGATTCCACCAAGATCGCCGAGGCCCGTATCGCCTATGGCGGACGCGGCCAGATCACCGACGTGCAGCAGCCGCGCTACGGCCAGCAACTGGTGGACATCCTCCTGCCGTTCTGAGCCCCGCTCAGAACAGCGCCACCAGGGCGACACCCGCGACCATCAGGACGGCGCCGAGGATCCGCCACAGGCTCGCCGGGTGAACCTGGAAGCCGATGAGGCCGAAATGGTCGAAGGCGATCGAGCAGACGACGCCCACCGTCACGATGATGCCGAGGAAGGATGCCGCCCCGATGGACGGGGCGGCGTAGAGTTGGGAGAGGATCAGCAGCGCGCTGCAGAATCCGCCTAACCATGCCCACCAGGGCACGCTCGCCATTTGCTGGCCCGTCGGCAATTCGAGCTTTCCGGCGGCGAGCCCGCCGACCAGCAGGATCAGCGCGCTGAACACAAGGATGATGAGGCCTGCCGTGACCGGCGCGCCGAGCGACTTCGACAGCGTCGAGTTCTGTCCGGGCTGGATCGCGTTCGCGACGCCGGCGAGGATGGTCAGCCCATAGAGAAAGATCATGCTCGGCAAGCCCCGGGTTCCGCAGTGAAGCTCCGGGGGAAAGCGAAGGCGCGGGGTTCTGCCGCACCAGCCCGCTTCGCTCAGGCCGCGTCCTCCGGCTCCGGCCCGCGCGTGGCGTCGAGGCCGCTGCCGGTGCCGGGGAGGGGGCCGGTCTTCACCGGGGCACCGGTGCGGGCCGATTCGTAGATCGCCTCCATCAGGATCTGGTCCTGAAGCCCCTCCTCGCCGGGCGTGTGCGGCTTCAGGTTCTCCTGGATGCAGCGGGAGAAGTGATCGATCTCCAGGGCGAACTGGTTCTTCGGGGTCAGGAGCTTCTCGTCCCGTGCGGCGCTCTTGCCCTCCGACCGGCCGACGAACAGCCGCTGCCCGCGATAGGCGAAGGCGTTCTGGAGATCGAAGGCGCCCAGTTGGCTATGGACCGTCAACGAGCGCGACTCGTGTACGCCATAGCTCGCGATGCACTGGGCGATGGTGCCGGAGGGGAAGCGAAGGGTGAAGGTGATCGTCTCCTCGACCTCCTTGAACTTCGGGTCGTCGGGCGGGGAATAGGCGATGGCCTGGACCGACTCGGGCTCCTCCCCGAGGAGCGCCCGCGTGCCGTTGAGGCAATAGAGGCCGATATCCGGGAGCGAGCCGCCCCCCGAGAGGGCCTTCTTCAGCCGCCATTGCTCCGGCAGGCCCGTGGTCTGCCCGTTGAAGGCCTGGATCAGCCGCGCCTTGCCGAGGCTCCCGCCGCGCACGGCCTTCGTGAGCGCCCGGTTGAACGGCTCGTACTGGCAGCGATATGCGATCATCAGCTTCACGCCGCCCTTGGCGCAGGCGTCGATCATCTCCCGGCATTCCGGGGACGAGACCGCCATGGGCTTCTCGCAGAGCACGTGCTTGCCCGCGCCGGACGCCGCCACGACGTTGTCGCGATGCACGGCGTTCGGCGTCGCCACATAGACCGCCTGAACCTGCTTGTTCTGCTTGAGCCGGTCCCACTCGTCGTAGCCATAGACCGCGTCGTCGGGCAGGCCGTGCTGGCGGGCGACGAGCTTCGCCTTGTCCGGGCTCCCGGACATCAGCGCCACGAGGCGCGACCGCTTGGCTTCGCCGAAGGCGGGGAGGATCTCGTCAAGGCTGAGGCGGCCGAGGCCGACGATGCAATAGCCGACGCGTTGCTCCGGCGGCTGCGGCGCCGGGCTCGGGGCAGGGGTCGGGTCTCCGGGACCACGCCAGTTCGGGAAGAGGACGCGGCTGCCCTGGACCGCGCCGGTATCGGCCGGGACGGAGGGTCCAGGGGTCGCCGCATGGGCGCCCGTGCCGCCGAGGGCAGCGCCAGCCAGCGCGCCCCCTGCCGCGAGGAGGCTGCGCCGGGAGAAGCGTTCTTCGTCCGCCATGGGGCTCCGCTCATCGAATCGGGCTTCGGGAACCCGGTGCGGCGAGACGGGGTTCCGGCCCGCGACGGATGCCCTCAGTGCATCGCGTCGCCCGGCCCTGCGACCAAAGCCGCCCGCAATCGGGCGATCTCGGCATCCCGTTCCTTTAACACCGTCCGGGCCTCCATGGCGGGGTCATCCGCCTCGAAGCGGAGACCAACCATCTCGCCGTCCCGCCACACGACGCGGCCGAGCCGGCATTCGCCCCGGATCGGGACGCGCAGGATCACGCGCTCGGGCAGGATCGCGCCCCTGGCGAGGCGGAGCCGTGCGCCGGTCAGCGAGACATCGCGCACGGTGCAGGGCAGCTCAGGCAGGTAGGCGGCCGTTTCGACCATGCCGCCGAGCAGGACCCGACGGCGGGTATCGTCTCTCCGTTCCAGCACAACCATCCGCTCCTCACGAGTCCGTGAGCAGTGGTAACGGTTTCTTCACCGTCTGGCTGCGTGTCCGGCCGGACAACGTGAGGTCATGATTAACGCGTCGGCGGGCCGGTGGGCGGATCGTTCACTTCGACCTCGCCGCGCTGCTGCAATTGCAGGGCGATGAACCAGCAGAGCGAGGCCCAGGCGGCGCCGACACACCATCCGGCCACCACATCGCTCGGCCAGTGAACGCCGAGATAGATGCGGCTGATGCCGACGAGCAGCGTCACGCTCACGCCGATGCCCATCACGAGAGCTTTCACCTGGCGGTTGCGATCCACACGCGCCAACAGGATCGCCAAGGTGAGGTAGGCGATGGCTGACATCATCGCGTGGCCGCTTGGAAAGCTCGCGGTGAAGACCTCCATCCCGTGCGGAACGAGATCGGGCCTGGGCCGGTGGTAGAACAGTTTCAGCACCGTCGAGACCAATTCGCCGCCGCCCACCGCTCCCAGGACGTAGAGGGCGATCCTCTTCCGGTTCGACAACGCGAGGTAGGCCGCCACGGCGGCGGTGACGAACACCACCGTGAACACGCTGCCAAGCCCGGTGATGTCGCGCATGGTCTCCTCGACCCAGCGCGGGCCGATGGGATCGGACAGGTCGGCGGGGTTGCGCAGGGCCAGCAGGATGCGGCGGTCGAGGGCTTCCGTGGACCCCTCGCCGACCTCATGCGCAAGGGCGAAGAAGCCGTAGCCGAGGGTGCTGAGGCAGAGCAGCGCCACGAGCGGCCCGACCTCGTTGAGGCGTAGCCAGAACCAGACGGCCGTGGCCCGTCCGGTGATCGGGTTGCGGGCCCAGCGGGTCGAAGGGGTCAAGGGCCGTTCCTCACGTCACACGCCGCGTGAGCGCTCCACGGGGGCGAGGAGTGCGGCCGGCGTCGTCTTCACATGTTCGGCCAGCTTGACGATCGTCATGAGGGAAGGGTTCCGCCGGCCGCGCTCGATACCGGACACATAGGTCCGGTCGATCCCCGCCACGAGCGCCAACGCCTCCTGCGACAGGTCGCAAGCCTTCCGTGCGGCCCTCAGGTTCTCGGCCAGGACGATCCTGTAGTCCACCATGGGCGGACAACGCCGCCTTGCAGACCCAGCGTCCACGGACTCAGCGTCACATTTCGGGACGATTGCGGCTTCCTCAGGTCCTGAAATCGATGGCTGAAGAGCACGATCCGCCCCCGTCTTTGCGAGGCGGAGCCGAAGCAATCCAGAGCGCGCCATCTCCGAAGAGGAGTGTGCCGGCTGGATTGCTTCGCTGACGCTCGCAATGACGATGAAACGATCAGCCGGACGAGGGATCACGCGTTCTCCCCGAACGGGATACGCGCCACCCGGTCCCACGGACCGCCCAGGTAGCGCCACAGCATCACCGCCGGGGCCGTGAAGCGGAACGGCGCGAAGCCGTCCTGAAGCGAGGCGTGGAGGGCGCGGGCGGTTTCGGGCGAGACCTTGTTCTGCACGGTGACATGGGGGCGCCAGCCCTGGCGGTCCTGCGCCGTGAGCCACGGCGCGAACTCGCGGGCGAGCCGGCCCCGGAACGTGTCGAGCGGTTCCGAATGCAGCACGTAGGCGACGCCCCGTCCGGTGAAGCGCACGCCCGTCACCGCCACTTCGGGCGGCGGGAGGGTGCGGGCGAGGGCGGTGATCGCCTCCAGCACGCCTCGCTCCCTGTCCCCCGGCAGATGGTGGAACAGGGTCGAATGGGCGGGGATTTGATTCAGCTTCTCCGGGAAGTGGCGACGGCGCTCCCCGTCGAATCGCGCGAAGGTGTCCTCGTCGAAGGCGAGGGTGAGGATGAGGGGGGCCGGCTCTTGCATCGGTCGCGACATGGCGCGCCGGATGCTCAGGTCCAGTAGAGCACCCGCGCGCCGGGCAGGGCACGGGCGATCTCCCCGGTGATCGCGGCACGCATCGCGTCCATCTGCGGCTTCGGCAGGACGTACTTCGCCGAGCCGAATTTGGTGAGCTTGCGCGAGCGCTCGGCCTCGTCGAGGGGCAAGTCGGAACCGGGATACCAGCCCCGCAGCACCTCCTTCGAGCCGGGTGTGAAGCGGTGCGTGATCAGTTCCGCGGTGAGATCGAGATCGGGAACGCCGGACAGGGCGTCGGCCGCGTCGTGGATCAGCCCGGCATAGGCCTCCTGCCAGTCGGGGATCGGCAGGATCGGCGCGATGGTGAGCCCCACCGGATATCCCGCCATCGCGACCTGCCGGAGGGCGTCGAGGCGGGCATCGAGGGGATCGGTTCCGCCCTCGTAACGGGCCGCGCCGCGCGCGTTCACCGAGAAGCGGATGCGCGTCCGCCGCCCATGGTCGAGGTCGAGCAGGGGTGCGACGGCGGCGAACTTCGTCGTGAAGCGCAATTGGACCGGTGCGTCCCAGGCGCCGAACCGGGCGATGGCCGCCGAGAGCGAGCCCGTCAGGTGCTCGATGCCCAGCGGATCGGTGTAGCAGGAGGCCTCGAAGGTCGTGCCCTCGGCCGCCCGGGCGGCGGAGGCCGAGGTGACGTTCCCGCGCCCGAGATAGGATTCGAGGTTGCCGAGGATGTCGCCGAGATTCGCATAGGCCCGCGTCACCGGCGGGCCTGAGAGCGACCCGGCGAGGTAGCAATATTGGCAATGGGCCGGGCAGCCCTCGGCAAGGTCGAACCGCCAATCGGCCGAAGGCGGGATCGGCTGCAATCTCAGCTTGGTCGGCGGCGCGACGGTGATCGCCAGCGTCGCCTTGGCCTCGGTGTAGGCGCGGCGCGGATCGGCCTGGCGCGGCAGGCTCAGGCGGTTGGCCGCCAGCCGTTCCACCGGAAGGCCCTGCTGCTCGATCCGCGCCACCATCGCCCGCCCATGGGCATGGTCGAGGGCCGCTGGCGTCACCAAGACCCGGCGCGGGCGCCACAGGCGCGGCGCGCGGAGGCCGCGCGCCTCGGCGGGGGGAGATGCAACGGCCATGTCCATTCCGTGCGAACGCCGCAACCGCCGGGCGGGGTCCGCCTTCCCGCCGCCGAGGCGTGCGGCTAAAGCTCCCCGCGATGGCCGAGACCGACAGGACCCACGTGCATACCGGCCGCGACGGCTGGCTCTTCCTCATCGGCGGCCACAACCGCGTCATGGACCGCTATCGCGGCCCCCTGGCGCAATGGTGGCTGCTGCGCCGCTGGACCCGGCTGATCGCGGCCCGCGCCGCACGGGCGGAGCGACTCGGCATCCGCTGCCTGCACGTCTTCGTGCCGGAGAAGCTCTCGGTCTACGACAACAAGACCGACGGGCTGCGCTACGCCCCCGGCAACGCCTCGACGCGGCAGCTGGCCCGCCGGCTCGGCCACAGCCACGCCTATCTCGACCTGCTGGCGCCGCTGCGCGCGGCACGCGACGGCAACGTGCCGCTCTACCTGCGCACCGACACCCATTGGTCGCTGGAAGGATGCCTGCTCGTCTACCGCGCGATCATGCGCGCCCTGAGCGCGACCCCACCGGCCGACATCGCGGCGCGGCTTCGGATCGACTGCCCCGAGGTGATGGATCTGGGCGCCAAGCTCGCCGAGCCGCCGGTCGAGGCGGTGGAGCGCATGGCGATCCTGCGCGACGCCGCCCGCGTCGAGACCGGCCCGCTGCTCGCCGCCTACGAAGCGGCCGGGCGGGCGACCGAACTGCATACCGGCGCGCATGTCGTCTATCGCAATGCAGCGGAAACCGCCGATCCGCGCCGGCTGGTGCTGTTCGGTGATTCTTGCGCGCATTTCGCGCCATTCATGCTCACGGGCTTACTGGCCGAAAGCTTCCGTGAGGTGCACTTCGTCTGGTCGTCCAGCCTGGACTGGCGCTACATCGAGGCGGTGAAGCCGGATATTCTGCTCTATGAACTGGCCGAGCGATTCCTGGCGCGGGTGCCTTCGGACGATTACGACGTGGCCACGGCCGCACGGCGCGGGGCGCCGCCGAGGCCGCTGCCGGCTCAGTAGATGGCCGGGTCGATCATCGCGAAATCGCCGGGCTGGTACTGGCTGACCGACGCCGGCGCGTAGGCGATGCCGAGCAGAAGCACGAGAATGGTGGCGAAGCAGGCGAGGGTGGCCGTGACCGTGTCCGCATGCCGCCGCAGCGCGTGGATCGCCATGCATCCGAGCGTGAATAGGGCCGCCTCCGCGACGGGCGCCAGCGCGGGGATCATCGCAATACTCCTCGAGCAGTAAAGTATCAGGGCGAGGGCGCCCGAGCACCCGTCAGCCCGAACACGATGCCGTGTTTTGCTGCGCTGCAACAGAGGGTTCGCCGCAAGTCTGGTCTGCGCCAGACGGGTCGAAACCGTACGTTCCCTCGACGCCGGCATTCGCGCGCCTAAGTCAGGGCAAAGGGCGATGACCCTGCGGGAGGAACACGAAAACGCCATGACGGCCACACTCCGTTTCACCCTCGCCTGTGCCGCTCTCACGGGGTTCGGCATCCACGGCGCCGCCGCCCAGACCGCCTTCAAGCTGGAAGGGGCCTGCGAATCGCTTGTGGTGGCGGGCCGCGACGTGAGCGCCCAATGCTCCCCGATCCTGACCAACGCCGTGAGCCGCAACCGCACCACCTTCGACTTCATGACGAAGGACGGGCAGGTGATCAGCTTCTCCGGCAACGGCGCCCAGCAGGAGGCGACGGAGGAGACCGACCCGCTCCAGCCGATCAACGTCGTCTCGGAGAGCAAGACCGGCAGCGAGGTCGGCGCGCCGGTCCTCGCCATCGGCGCCTGCCGGTTCTCGACGCCGGAGCCCGGCCGCACCTCCATCGCCTGCGAGGCCAAGACGGCGGATGGGCGGGTCTATTCAGGGACGTTCGTGACCGCCGCGAAGGCGGCGTCGGGTGCGCCATCTCGCTGAGCGAGGCCGACGCGGGGGTGGACAACCGCGAAGCATCGGCGCGGCGGACTGGTCAGAGGCGGCCCGAAGCCCCATCTACCGGCGATCACGGGAAAAGTTCCGAAGCCAGATCGATGCTCAACGACCTCAGCGCCGGCGGCGCTTCCGCCGACCTGATCAAGGACACCACGACTGCCTCCTTCCGGCAGGACGTCATCGCCGAATCCATGGACCGCCCGGTTCTGGTGGATTTCTGGGCGCCCTGGTGCGGGCCGTGCAAGCAGCTGACCCCCGTTCTGGAGAAGGTCGTCCAGGCCGCGGGCGGCAAGGTCGTGCTGGCCAAGATGAACATCGATGAGCACCCCTCCATCGCGGGGCAGCTCGGCATCCAGTCGATCCCGGCGGTGATCGCGTTCGACAAGGGCCGTCCGGTGGACGGCTTCATGGGTGCCGTGCCCGAGGGTCAGATCAAGGAATTGATCGACCGGCTCGCCGGCTCCGGTGGCCCGTCGCCGATCGAGGCGGCCCTGGAAGAGGCGGCCTCCCTCGTGGAAACCGGCGACCTCGCGGGCGCCTCGGAAATCTACGCGGCGGTGCTCGAACAGGAGCCCGACAACCTCACGGCGCTGGCCGGCTTCGCCAAGCTGCAGCTCGACGCCGGGGAGATCGAGAACGCCAAGCGTGTGCTCGCCATGGTGCCGGAGGAAAAGGCGAACGATCCGGCCCTGGCCGGCATCCGCGCCGCCCTGGAACTCGCGGAGCAGGCCGCCTCCCTCGGCGATCTGGCGGGGTTCCAGAAGGCCGTCGAAGCCAACCCCGACGACCATCAGGCGCGGTACGATCTCGCGCTGGGCCTCGCGGGGCGCAACCAGCGCGAGCAGGCGGTCGATCACCTGATCGAGATCCGCAAGCGCGACAAGACCTGGAACGACGACGCGGCGCGCAAGCAGCTGCTTCAGTTCTTCGAGGCCTGGGGGGTCATGGACCCCGATACGATCCGCGGTCGGCGCAAACTCTCGGCGCTGCTGTTCTCGTAGCGCGCCGGCCCCATCCCGGACGATGAAGGCGCGTCCGGAAGCCGGGCCGGGAGAACGCGCCAGAGGAGGTGCGATGAGCACGCATTCCGGCTTCCACCGTGCGGCGGACTGCCCCGCCGTCATTCCGGTGTTTCCGTTGCCCGGCGCCCTGTTGCTGCCGAGGGGACAGATGCCGCTCAACATCTTCGAGCCGCGCTATCTCAAGATGGTGGACGACGCCCTGCGCGGTGATCGGCTGATCGGCATGATCCAGCCCGATCCGGACGGCACGGCCTCGGCCCACCCCAAGCTGTTCCGCGTGGGCTGCGCTGGGCGCATCACCCAATACGCCGAGACCGGCGACGGCCGGTATCTCATCTCGCTGACGGGCGTCAGCCGCTTCCGGGTCGAGAGCGAGGTCGCCTCGGCCGACAGCTACCGCCTGTGCCAGGTGAGCTACGACGAGTTCGCCATGGACTTCCAGGCGCGGGCGGGCGAGGAACAGGTCGACCGGCCGGGCGTCCTGAAGGCCCTGCGCGACTTCGTCGAGTCGAACGACCTCAAGGTCGATTGGGCGGGGATCGACGAGGCCCCCAACGAGGCCCTCGTGAACGCGCTGTGCATGATGAGCCCGTTCGGGATCCGCGAGAAGCAGGCGATGCTCGAAGCGGCGGACCTCAAGACCCGCGCCGAGATCCTGATCGCGGTCACGCAGATGGAACTGATGCGGGGCTCCGGCCCCGAGCCGACGATGCAATAGGATTCCACCCCGTCATGGCCAACGACCTTACCGCCCCCGTCGAGGCGACCCGCGTCGATCCCAAACTCCTCGAAATCCTCGTCTGCCCCCTGACCAAGGGCACGCTGGAATACGATTCCGCCCGGCAGGAGCTGATCAGCCGTTCGGCCAAGCTCGCCTACCCGATCCGCGACGGTATTCCAATCATGCTGCCGGAAGAAGCGCGACCGCTGCACGACTAAACTCTTGTCGCTGCGAACGTAACGAAAGCTCGGCCGTATCGCCGAGCTTTCGCTCAGTTACGAAATAATACATATTTGTCGGGCGCGGCCATATTCATGCCGCGCAATTTGGTTTACAACGACTCATCCCGCAACAACGCTGACGACCGGACGCGAAATCGCGCCGCGGCGTCGCTGTATTTGCAGAGAGCCGTTCCCAGGATGACCTTCACCGTTCCGACTGTCTTCGCCGCCGCTGCCCTGACCGCCGGTGCCTTCACCGCGTCCGCAGCGGCCGGGCCCGACCGGCACAATGGCACCTGGGCGGTGGAACTCGTGACCGACAGCGGATTGTGCAGCGCGCGCTACAGCTACAGCGTCGCCATCCACGACGGCGAGGTGCGGCCCGCTTCGGCGACCGGCGCGAGGGTCAGCGGCCGGGTCTCGCCGGATGGGACAGTGGGCATCACGGTCGCCGGAGCGGGCGGCTCGGGCACCGGCACCGGGCGCCTCGGCGGCACCCAGGGGTCCGGAACCTGGGCCGTATCCTCGCTCTGCTCCGGCCGCTGGACGGCCCGGCGCGGCGACACGCGCACCGCCCAGGCCGAGTAACAGCCCTCAGGCCGCAGCGGCGAGCCAGGAGCGCGCCTCGGCGAGGCGCTCGCGCTCGAACACCTTAATCTTGTAGGGCGAGACGAACGCGAAGGTCTCGGCCATCATCTTCAGCCACGGCGCATCGGTGACGAGGGCCACGTGGCTAACGCCCTTCATCATCGAGATGCCGAAGCGCGGATCCTTGAAGAAGGCCGCCGGCTCCATGCCCTGGAAGCTGCGGATATCCTCCAGGAGCTTGATGCGCTCGCCCTTGTCGAGGTCCGCCTTCATGGCGGTGATGGCCGCGTTCATCTCCTCGTCGGAGATCTTCCCGTCGACCACGATTTCGGCCACGTTCGAGTCGGGCGTCTTGGTGTAGCTCAGCACTGATCGCTCTCCGTCCACGGCGTCGCAGCCGACGCGCCCTGTCTCCTACAAAAAGCTCTGCGGGTCGACATCGATCGTGACCTTGAGGTTGCCACGCGGCTTCGGGGCGCGGGCCAGCCACTCCCGCAGGTAGGCCTGCATGTCGACGTTGCGCTCGGTCTTCACGAGCAGCCGGAAGCGGTGGCGCCCCCGGATCAAGGCCAGCGGCGCCTCGGCGGGGCCGAGCACCATCACCCCCGCCGGAGGGTCCGCCTCGCGGGCCAGCGCCTGCCCGTAGGCCTCGGCCACCGCCTTGTCGGTGGCGGAGACGATCAGCGCCGCGAGCCGGCCGAACGGCGGCAGGCCCGCCGCCTCGCGGGCGGCGATCTCCTCCGCGTAGAACCGCTCCGCATCGCCCGAGAGCAGGGCGGCGATCACCGGATGCTCCGGCTGGTAGGTCTGGACGAGCGCCCGGCCCGGCTTCTCCCCGCGCCCGGCCCGGCCCGTCACCTGTTGCAGCAACTGGAAGGTCCGCTCGGCGGCGCGCGGGTCGCCGGAGGTGAGGCCGATATCGGCATCGAGCACGCCAACCAGCGTCAGGCCGGGGAAGTTGTGCCCCTTGGCGACGAGCTGCGTGCCGATCACGAGGTCGCATTCCCCCGCCGCCACCGCTTCCAGTTCCTGGCGCAGCCGCTCTGCGCCGCCGGGGAAGTCGCTCGACAGCACGATGATGCGCTTGTCCGGGAACAGCCCGGCAGCCTCCTCGGCGATGCGCTCGACGCCGGGGCCGCAGGGGGTCAGGTGGTCGAAGGCGCCGCAATTCGTGCAGGCCTCCGGCCGCCGCTCGGTGTAGCCGCATTGGTGGCAGACCAGCGCCCGGCGGAATCGATGCTCCACGAGCCAGGTCGAGCAATTCTTGCACTGGTAGCGGTGGCCACAGGCCCGACACAGGGTGAGCGGGGCATAGCCCCGCCGGTTCAGGAACAGCAGCGCCTGCTCGCCGCGCTCCAGGGTGTGCTTCACCGCGTTGATGAGGGGAGGGCTGATGAAGCTGCCCTTCGCCGGCGCATCGCGCCGCATGTCGATGGCCGCGATGTCCGGCAGGCGCCGTCCGCCGAACCGTTCGGGCAGGACGAGGTGGTCGTAGCGCCCCCGCGCCGCGTTCACCCGGCTCTCGATGGAGGGCGTCGCCGAGGCGAGCACCACCGGGCAGCCTTCGAGTCGCCCCCGCACCACCGCCATGTCGCGGGCGTGATAGTGGACGCCGTCCTCCTGCTTGTAGGCGGCCTCGTGCTCCTCATCGACCACGATCAGGCCGAGCTGCGCGAAGGGCAGGAACAGGGCCGAACGCGCGCCCACCACGACCTTCGCCTCGCCCGAGGCGACGGCGACCCGCAGCCGCTCCCGGCGCCGTCCGCCGATGCCGGAATGCCAGGCCGCCGGGCGGACGCCGAACCGTTCCGCGAACCGGTCGAGGAACTGCGCGGTGAGGGCGATTTCCGGCATCAGGATCAGCGCCTGACGCCCCGCCCGGACGCAACTCGCCACCGCCTCGAAATAGACCTCCGTCTTGCCCGAGCCGGTGACGCCTTCGAGGAGGACCGGCTTCGCCGTGCCGGCCTCCGCGCTCGCCGCGATGATCGCATCGAGCGACGCCACCGCCTCGGCCTGTGCCTCGGAGAGGGGCACGCGGGGGTGGTCCGGGTCTGGCTCGGGCGCCACCGGCTCCGGCGCGATGGCGAGCGTCTCCAGCGCCCCGTCATCGATGAGCCCATCCACCACCGAGAGCGAGACGCCGGCCTCCTTGGCGAGGGCGCTCTTGCCGCGCAACTCCCCGTCGGCGGCAATGGCGAGCACCTTCGTGCGTGCAGGCGTCGGCCGGGACGGGGGCTTGCCGGAACCGCGCACCGCGACGCGGGCGATTTCCGCACCCGCCGCCTCGTCGGGCAGGCGCAGCACCATCGCGAGCGCCGAGCCCCGTGGGGCGAGGGTGTAGCGGGCGATCCAGTCCACCAGCCCGCGCAGGGTGCCGTTGAGCCGGGGAACGTCGAGGATGCCGGTCACAGGCCGCAGGTTCGAGCCGCCGACGCTCTCGGCGACGTTCCACACCACCCCGACCGTCTCACGCGGGCCGAGGGGCACCTGCACCACGTCGCCGGCCGTCACGGTCAGCCCATGCGGGACGACGTAGCTGTAGGGCGTATCGATCGCGAGGGGGATCTGGATTTCGGCGACGGTCGGCATGTTCTGCCTTTGTACCATAGCGGACAGTAATTGGCTCCTGCCCGCCCTCGTCGCCGAAAGGAAATTTACGAGTGGCGGCGCACGGCGTAGCGGTAGCGCCGTCCCTCCTCGTCCAGCAACTCGCTGTCGGAACTCTCCCGCCAGACGATCTCGTCGCCGGGGCCGGCGGCGTCGGTGAGCACGGTGCCGCGCACGATGTCGAGCGCGAGGCCCGCGCCGTAGCTCATGGCGGTCGCGTCGGTAATGGCGGCCCCGATATCGCCACCATCGGGAAGGCAAGCGAACAGGACGCCGTCGGCGATGGCGAGGGTGTAGGTCTGCATGCGGCGGCTCCAACTCAAACGAGCAGCACGGAAAGGCGGCGAACCTAGGAATCCCGGCGGCCAGGAGAAGCGCGTTCTCCGAATTGCTGCAATGCAACAACAGGCCGGACGTTCCGTGATCCGGTCCAACTCAGCGGTGGGTTCAGCGTCTCAAGACCACCTCCAGGGTCGTTTCGCACGAGCGGAAAGACACTTGAGTCACCCGAACGGTGCCGTCACACTCGCGTGAGCGACGATGCCTCGGGCGGAGAGACGACAACGGTCGTCGGCACGCTCTCCTCGTCCGAGAACGCCGCGAGGACCTGGGGAGCCAGGGCTTCGCCGGAAGCCGGGATGAGGTGAACCGTTTCGGTGCGAGGCGGCGGCGCATCGCTGCCGGCATGCTCGTCGGCCACGGCGGCGACCGCATCCGGCGCGATGAGCCCGAGCCCGGCCGCGTGGCGGGCGATGGCGACGCTATCGGCGGCCAGCACGAGACTCGATCCGGTCGCCGCGACGGCGCCCGCGAGGCGCACCACCTCCTCCGTCCGCGCGGCATCCCGCGAGACGTTGCGGATATAGACCGCCTTCACCCGCCCGGGGTTGTCGGCCACGATCTGCGCGTAGACCTCGGGGTCGTGCTGTCCGCTGTCGCCGATCAGCACGAAGGGCCGGTCGTGGTAGAGGTCGAGCATATGCCGGATCAGCGCCTGCTTGTGGTCCTCGGCCTTGCGCGGGAGCGGGTGGGTCCAGGACAGGCCCCATTCCCGCAGGAACAGCACCGGCCCCGCCGGAATGTCGTGGCGCCGGAAGAACTCGGTGAGCATCTCGTAGAGGCCCCAGGGCGCCCGCGAGACGTAGAGCATCGGGTTGCCCTCGCCCCCGCTCGGGCCGACATGGAGCGCGCGGTAGAGCGACGTCACGCCGGGAAAGGCGACGCGGCTTTCTGCATCCTCCACGAAGAGCCGCCAGAGCATCTTCAGCTTGTTTGCGACACCCGTGAGCATCACCGTGTCGTCGATGTCGCTGACGACGACGTAACCGCATCCAACGGGCGGGATGTAGACCTCGCCCTTTGCCGGGATGGGCGGATCGGCCTCCAGGGTGAGCTGGACCTCGTGCCACGGCCCCTCGACCGGGGGCAGGGATTGCGGGCGCAGATGCACCCGGAAATAGCCGTCGCTGTCCGTCACGACCCGCGTCTCGGCCCCGCCGAACCGGGCGAGGATCGAGGCATCCGCGACGATGCGCCGGGAGATGCGGCGGCGGACGTCGCGCCATTGCGCCCGCAGGGAATCGGGATCCTCGCCGGGCCTGTCCGGCGATTGGCGGAACACCCGGCCGATCAGGAAGATCGCCTCGGCCGAGCCGTAGCCCCGGTAGGGTTCGACCACGAGCCCGCCGCGCCCCTGCGCCCGCCGGACCGGGCGGGCGACGACGCGCAGCGCCTTTCGCGCGGCCCGGCCGGCTCGTGTCGACATGCCGCGAACGGCCTCAGGCCTGCGGGAGATCGGGGGTGAGGCCGAGGGCGTCGAGGCCTTCCTCCAGCAGGTCGCCGGCATCGGGTGAGCCAAGCAGTTCCTTCACCGCGCCTTCTCCGGCCGCCTCGCGTTCGCGGGCGAACTTCACGGCGGCGTCCCACTCCTCCGGCTCCATGTCGCCACGGCCAATGTAGAGGAGCGCCAGAAGCTCGGCGCGGGAATCGTCGTCCATGCCGGCGATCATGCCGCGCACCTCCGATTCGGTCGCGTCGTCGGTGCCGGAGACGAGCACGTCGGTGGCGCCGTCATCGATGGGGTTCGAGCCGGAATCCGGATCGGTCGGGCCTTCCTTCACCTCGATCGCGCGGAGCCGGATGACGATATCGGCGACGGTGTCGGGGGCGAGGTCCATCGATGTCTCCTGAGGACGCATGAAACAGCAGGGCATCCACGCCCCTTGAGCCGCGACAACGGGCGAGGCGCGCGGCGGTTCGCTCCGGCTTTTCGGGGAAAGCGGCAGAGTGCGTGGTCCACACCGTTCGGCGGAACGAAGCGGCGCCTTACGGGCTTGCAGAACGCCGATGACGACCGACCCTTTCGCCCCGCCCGCGACACTAGCCGCACGGCTTCCCGCCTGGGCAAGTTTGCTTGCGGGCGCCGGCCTATTCTGGTTGGCGACATCGCCCGCCGAGGCGCGGCCGAGCTACGACGGCAGCGCACCGACCTGCTTTCTCACCGCTGGGGGCGCTTTGGAGATCTGCCGCGACGGCAGCGAGGCGGAGGGAGTCCTCGCGGCCCCCTCGCCCTGCGCCTTCGCGCGCGGCATCCAGCTCCTGCGGCTCCCGAAGACCGGCATCACGGCTGTCTTCCAGGGCCAGAGTCCGCTCGGAAAGACGCGCCGGGGCGAGGATTGCCCGGAGCGCCGGGTCACCGACCCGCGCGACGGGGGCGCCCTTCAAACCGGCCGCAGCCCGGAACAGCTGGCGACCATCCTGCCGCCCGCGCAATCACGCTTCGGCGTCGCTCTGCCGGAGGAGCGGCGACGGAAGGGCGAGGAGCCGACCCAGGAAGGCATCGGCCCGCGCGACCCGATCGCCATCGCGGGCCGCGATTGGGCCGGCGAGGAGTATTCCTACGTCTTCCTGCTGGGGCAGGAACCTTCCGCGACAGGGGCCGAGACCACCGAAGAGACGCCGGGCCGCCGGGGCAGGCGCCGCAATCGCGAGAGTTCCGAGGCGGCGATGCCGGCCTCCTTCCGCCGCGTGCAGATCGCGGCGCGCACCCTCGATTTCACCACCTTCGAGATCCGAACCCGCGGCGCCGACGGCAGGCTCGCCTGGGTGCCCGTCACGCAGGAGGAGAAGAAGCGCCGCTCCGATCCTCCGACGCCGACGGCGGTACTGGACGAGGCAGGCAAGCCGCTGATGTCGGCCTGCCAGGCCCCGCCCTTCGCGACGCAGGGACTCGTCGGCTCGATCAGCATCGTCGAGCGCACCTACCATTACTTCTACACCGACGTGCTGCCCGAGGATTGCGGCCTGCCGCCCGAGCAGCGGCGCATGGGCCTCTACCTGCGCACGTCCGGCGACCTCGCCGCCGACAGGGTGTGGTCTGCCGCGCGGCGCCTCGGCCCGGCCTTGCCGCCGAACAGCCTCGTGCGGGTGGCCCGCGCCAAGGGCACCACCCGCTGGGCGGTGTCCTATACCTGCAACCGGCCGGCGAACGCCCCCGGCGGGCCGGTGGCCGATATCTGCCTGCAATACACCGCCGACCTCGACCCCGCCGGGATCGGTGCTTTGACGCTCTACGCGGATCCGGTCGAAGCGGGGCGCTCGCCCGCCTATCTCGGCCTGCGCTCCGGTGGCAACGGCGCGGGCCGATTCGATCGCAGCACGCATTTCTGGATGACCGACGCCCACGGCAACCTCGACCTGCCGGCGATCTATGCCGGCAAGTCGGGGCTGCTGACCTGGGTCGACCGCCTTGCCCCAGGCGCCGGGGGCTACGAGGGCTCGAAGGTCTACGGACGTCCCGCCTATTGGGCGACATGGACGGTGCGCAAGACCGGAACGCCCTGACGGGAAACACATGCGCCGCGCTCACGGGAGCGTTATATGGCTCTCCTAGCGCCAGGGGCGGCGCGTCAGATCTGACTGATGGACACCGAAACAGACCTCTGGTTCGCCGCGAGCATCGTCCTGATCTCGCTGATCCTCTCCGCCTTCTTCGCGGGCGCCGAGACCGCCTTCACCGCCGCTTCGCGGGCGCGGATGCACGCCCTGGAACAGGGCGGCGATCCCCGTGCCAGCATCGTCAACCGCATTCTCGCGATCCGCGAGCGGTTCATCGGCGCGATGCTGATCGGCTACAACATCGTCGCCATCGGCGCCTCGGCCTTCACGACGAGCGTGCTCACCGCCCTGTTCGGCAAGAGCGGCGTGATCTACGCCACGGTCGGCATGTCGGTGCTGGTCATCGTCTTCGCGGAGGTGCTGCCGAAGACGCTCGCCATCTCCAACCCGGACAAGATGGCCCTGCTGATCGCGCGGCCCGTGGCCTTCGCCGTCGCGATGATGGGTCCGCCCGCGCTCGCCATCGAGCAACTGGTTCGCCTGATGCTGAAGCCGTTCGGCATCACCATCGGCGAGCACCAGTCGATCCTCACCGCCGCCGAGGAGATCCGCGGGCAGGTGGCGCTGCTCCATAGGGAAGGCGGCGTCGAGCGGGCCGAGCGCGACATGCTCGGCGGCCTCCTCGACCTCTCGAACCTCTCCGTCTCGGACGTGATGGTCCACCGCACCAAGATGCGCGCCATCGATGCAGACATGCCCTCGGTGGACATCGTCCGCGCGGTGCTGGCCTCGCCCTACACCCGCATGCCGCTCTGGCGGGGAACGCCGGAGAACATCGTCGGCGTGCTGCACGCCAAGGACCTGCTTCGCGCCCTGGATGCGGCGGGCGGCGACGCCTCGGGCCTCAAGGTCGAGGAACTGGCGCTGGAAACATGGTTCGTGCCCGGCACGACGACCCTGCGGGCGCAGCTCAAGGCGTTCCTTTCGAAGAAGACCCACTTCGCCCTCGTCGTGGACGAGTACGGCGAGGTGATGGGTCTCGTGACCCTGGAGGACATCCTGGAGGAGATCGTCGGGGACATCGCCGACGAGCACGATGTGACGGTCTCCGGCGTGCGCCTTCAGGGCGACGGCTCGGTGAACGTCGATGGTGGCGTACCGATCCGCGACCTCAACCGCGCGATGGACTGGAACCTGCCCGACGACGAGGCCACCACCATCGCCGGCCTCGTCATCCACGAGGCGCGGACCATTCCCGACACGGGCACGGCCTTCAACTTCCACGGCTTCCGCTTCCAGGTGCTGCGGAAGGCGAAGAACCGGATCACCACACTGAGGATCACGCCGCTGTCGGGGGTGGTCCAGCCGCCGACACCGGCATTGGAACATCGCGATACGGTCTGAGGGTCGAGACCTCGTCAGAGATGGCGCCTCGGGTCCATGCGCCCGTGAAGCACGCGCACGATCTGGATACGTCCGTCGTCTTGCCGCCGGTAGTAGACGGTGTGAGAGCCTACTACGAGTGTCCAATAACCCAGTCGGATATCGTTGGCGTTTCGCCCAGGTCTGTGACCGCTCGCGATGTCGCCGAAGGCGGTGGCGAGACGCCGTAGGTACGTCTCGGCTTGGTCGGCGTCCCAATGGCCTGCCGTATAGCGCCAGATTTCGTCGAGATCACCGCGTGCCCGTGGCGTGATCGTGTAGTCCGAACTCACGGCTATTGGTTGCGCTTGCTCAGCAGGAACTCCTCGACATCGAACGGCTCGGCGGGACCGCTGCCTTCGCCTTCGATGAGCGCCGCACGCACGCCCTCCAGTTTGGCCTCTTGCTCTTCGAGAAGGCGCAGCCCGGCCCGGACGACATCACTGGCCGAACCGTAGCGTCCGCCCTCGACCTGCCGCTCGATGAAGCGCGAAAAATGGTCGTTGAGCGCGATCGAGGTATTGCGTCCCACGGAAACCTCACCGGCGAGCGTGTTACCAATTCCTGGTAACTTTGCCCTCGTTACGCCCAAAAGAAAAGGGGCCGCCGTTCGGCGACCCCCTTCCCGTTTCAATAGGTGGCGTCGGACTTAGAAGTCCATGCCGCCCATGCCGCCGCCGCCCGGCATCGCGGGGGCGCCGCTGTCCTTCTTCGGCGCGTCGGCGACCATGGCCTCCGTCGTCACCAGCAGGCCGGCGACCGAAGCCGCGTCCTGAAGGGCGGTGCGGACCACCTTGGCCGGGTCGACGATGCCGGCCTGGATCATGTCGACGTACTCTTCGGTCTGGGCGTTGAAGCCCCAGGTCTCGGAGTCCGTCTTATCGGTGATCTTGCCGACCACGATCGAGCCCTCGACGCCCGCGTTCTGGGCGATCTGGCGGATCGGGGCCTCAAGGGCCTTCAGGACGATCTTGATGCCGGCCTGGACGTCCGGGATATCGGACTTCAGCTCGGCGACCGCCTTCTTGGCGCGGAGCAGGGCGGTGCCGCCGCCGGGAACGATACCCTCTTCCACCGCAGCGCGGGTGGCGTTCAGGGCGTCGTCGACGCGGTCCTTCTTCTCCTTCACCTCGACCTCGGTCGCGCCGCCGACGCGGATCACCGCGACGCCGCCCGCGAGCTTGGCCAGACGCTCCTGCAGCTTCTCACGGTCGTAGTCCGAGGTGGTCTCCTCGATCTGCGCCTTGATCTGCGAGATACGACCCTCGATCTCGGACTTCTCGCCGACGCCGTCGATGATCGTGGTGTTCTCCTTCTCGATGCGGACGCGCTTGGCGCGGCCGAGCATCGGGAGAGTCACGTTCTCGAGCTTGATGCCGAGATCTTCGGCGATCATCTGGCCCTTGGTCAGGATCGCGATGTCCTCGAGCATCGCCTTGCGGCGATCACCGAAGCCCGGAGCCTTCACGGCCGCGACCTTCAGGCCGCCGCGCAGCTTGTTCACGACGAGCGTGGCCAGGGCCTCGCCCTCGATGTCCTCGGCGATGATCAGGAGCGGCTTGCCGGTCTGCACCACGGCCTCGAGCACCGGCAGCATGGCCTGGAGCGACGAGAGCTTCTTCTCGTGGATGAGGATGTAGGGGTCCTCGAGCTCGGCGACCATCTTCTCCGCGTTCGTGATGAAGTACGGGGAGAGGTAGCCACGGTCGAACTGCATGCCCTCGACGACGTCGAGTTCGGTCTCGGCGGTCTTGGCCTCCTCGACGGTGATGACGCCTTCGTTGCCCACCTTCTGCATGGCGTGGGCGATCATCTCGCCGATCTCCTGGTCGCCGTTGGCGGAGATCGTGCCGACCTGGGCGATCTCGTCGGAGGTCGAGACCTTCTTGGCGCGGGCGATGATGTCCTTCACCGCGGCGGCGGTGGCGAGGTCGATGCCGCGCTTCAGGTCCATCGGGTTGATGCCGGCGGCCACGTACTTGGCGCCCTCGCGAACGATGGCCTGGGCCAGCACGGTCGCGGTGGTGGTGCCGTCACCGGCGATGTCGTTGGTCTTCGAGGCCACTTCGCGCACCATCTGGGCGCCCATGTTCTCGAAGCGGTCGGCGAGCTCGATCTCCTTGGCGACCGTCACGCCGTCCTTGGTGATGCGCGGGGCGCCGAAGCTCTTCTCGATCACGACGTTGCGGCCCTTGGGGCCGAGCGTCACCTTGACGGCGTCCGCGAGGATGTCGACGCCGCGAAGCATCTTGTCGCGGGCGTCGGCGGAGAAACGAACGTCTTTCGCTGCCATGTCCTAAGCTCTTTCGGTTCGAGGATGCCCCGAGGCCGGGTTCGGCCTCGAAGGGGCTTCAAGCCTGTAGGTGCCGGATGGGGGTCAGAGGTTGACCACGCCCATGATGTCCGACTCCTTCATGATGAGGAGGTCTTCGCCGTCGATCTTGACCTCGGTGCCGGACCACTTGCCGAACAGCACGCGGTCGCCGGCCTTGACGTCGAGGGGGTTCACCCGGCCGTTCTCGTCGCGGGCGCCCGGCCCGACGGCGATGATCTCGCCCTCTTGCGGCTTCTCCTTGGCGGAATCCGGGATGATGATCCCGCCCTTCGTCCTCTCTTCGCTCTCGATGCGGCGGACGACCACTCGGTCGTGCAGCGGACGGAACTTCATGAGCTGCCCTCTTGCTTCAGGTCTGGAGATGGCGTTGATGCGGCCCGGCGGGTCGCCTCGACCCCATGGTTAGCACCTCTGTTAGCACTCTCTTCCGACGAGTGCCAACGCGACGGCGAGATAGCCATCGTGGTGTTCCAAGTCAAGATGGTCGCACCCGTTGGGGCCGCGTGACGGCCCATGCCTGCCAGGATTTCCGCCCGCCATGCTGAAGAAACACGGGGCGGTCTGGATCGACCTGCTCGACCCTTCCGCCGAGGAAGTCGCGTCGGTGGAGCAGGAGACCGGCCTGCGCATTCCGACGCGCGCCGCGCTCTCCGAAGTGGAATCGTCGAGCCGCCTGCGCCGGCTCAAGGGCGGGTTGTCGCTCTCGACGCCGATGATCACCTTCGAGCAGGCGGATTCGCAGTTGAAGCCCCTGGGCTTCCTGCTGACGAAGGATCACCTCGTCACCGTCCGCTTCCACGACCTGCGCGCCTACGGACAGGCCGCCAAGCGCCTGACGGAAGAGGAGGCCGGCGATCCGGCCGAGACCTTCATCGTCCTGCTGGAGGAACTGGTCGACAGCCTCGCCGACGCGCTTGAGGAGATGGCCGCCGATCTCGATTCGCTCTCGAGCCGCATCTTCGACTTCGATGTGCGTGGTCCCTCCGCCCGGCGGATGGAAGAGCCGCCGCCCCGCCGCCGCGACCTTGCCCTCCGGCGCATCCTGCGGGCGATCAGCCGCCGGGGGAAAGTGCTCGGCAAGGTGCGGGCGAGTTTGCTCGGGCTGGAGCGAATCCTGCCCTTCGTGTCGAGCGCCTGCGACGGGCTCGAACTCACCGACGACGGACGGTTCGAGACGATCCGCCGGGACATCGAATCGCTGGACGAATTCGAGACGCGCCTCGCGGAGAACGTTCAGTTCCTCCTCGACGCGGCCCTGGGGCTCATCAACATCGAGCAGAACAACGTCTTCCGGGTGCTCACCGTCGTCTCGGTGGTGGGCGTGCCGCCGACGCTGATCGCGTCCATGTACGGCATGAACTTCAAGCACATGCCGGAACTCGATTGGGCCTACGGCTATCCCTACGCCCTCTGCCTGATCTTCATCAGTGCGGTGATCCCGATCATCTATTTCAGGATACGCGGCTGGTTTTAGCGGGGCTGTCGCTCAGACGGCCAATCCCGTCATTGCGAGGAACGAAGCAATCCAGGGATCCGCCACGGTCTGAGACGTCCCGCTACACTGGATTGCTTCGCTGCGCTCGCAACGACGGCGAGGGTGGCGCGGACCTTGCGCGAATGCCGCGACGGTCCACCCCCCGCATCGCCACGATCAATCCCGCGCCAGCTGCGCCCGGCCGATGGCGAAGACGCGGCCGTCGCCGAGGAGATAGGCCGTGAAGCCCTTCGGGAAGGCGGCGTCGAAGGCCTTGTCGCGCACGTTCAGGCCGCCGGCGAAGGCGCCGAGCGCGGGCATGACGAGGCGCTGACCGTCGGTGACGAAGCAGCGCCGCCGCACGGCCCGGCCGCGGGCCGCCACCTTCCCGCAGGGGTGGAGATGGCCCGCGATCTCACCGGAGGAGGGGGCCTCGCCCGGCTCGTGGCGCAGCACGAGATTGCCCAGGGTCAACGCCTCGGCGTAGCGCCCGCCGACGCCCTCCTGCACCGCCGCGTCGTGGTTGCCGGCGATCCAGACCCAGTCGCGCCCCTCCTGAAGGGCGGAAACCATCGCCCGGTCGCCGGGCTCCATGCGCTCGGGGCCGCGCGCATCATGGAAGGAATCGCCGAGCGCGACGACACGGGCGGGGTCGTGGCGCACGATGGCCTCGTGCAGGCAGGCCAGGGTCTCGCGGGTATCGTAGGGCGGCAGGAACTGGCCGGACCGGGCGGCGAAGGCGGAGCCCTTCTCCAAATGAAGGTCGGAGACGATCAGCGTGCGGTGGGCTTCGAGCCAGATCCCGCCGCAGAGATCGAGGGTGAGCACTTCACCCGCAACGGTGATCGTCGGGTGCTTCTGGGTCTTCTCGAGTCGGAGTCCGGCCGCCACCAGGGCATCCTCTATCGCGTCGGGGGAGGGCGAACCGTCGTGCGGGCCTCGGCTCAAGCCAGGGCCTCTTGAAGAAGCTCCGCCTCCGCCTCGGCCAGAATCTCGTCCGCTCCCTCGCCGTAGACCCGCTCGCGGCCGATCTCCAGCATCACGGAGACGGACAGCGGCGACACCCGGTCGAGGGCGCGATGGATGATTCGCCCCTGGATACGCTCTAGCATCACGCCGAGCCGCCTGACGTCGAGGAGTCCGGTTGCCGCATCCTGCCGCGCGGCGGCGAGCAGCAGGTGGTCGGGCTCGTGCTTGCGCAGCACGTCGAAGATCAGGTCCGTCGAGATCGTGACCTGCCGGCCGGTCTTTTTCTGGCCGGGGTGGTGGCGCTCGATCAGCCCGGCAATCACGGCGCATTGCCGGAAGGTGCGCTTCATCATGGCCGATTCATCGAGCCACGCTTCGAGGTCGTCGCCGAGCATGTCCTCGCCGAACAGCTCGGCGATGAAGTCGGGATCGAACGCGGCCCGCTCCGAGATGTCCCACGTCATCCAGATGGCGATGCCGTAATCGTTGGCCGCGAAGCCGAGCGGCCGGAGCCCCGCCCGTTCGAGGCGCCGGGTGAGCAGCATCCCCAACGTCTGGTGGGCGAGCCGCCCCTCGAAGGGGAAGGCCGTGAGGTAGTGGCGCTTGCCGCGCGGGAAGGTCTCGACCAACAGGTCGCGCTCCCCCGGCAGAACCGAGCGGCGGCGCTGCTGCACGAGATAATCGCCGATGGATGTCGGCAGCCGGTCCCATTCGAACGGATCGGCGATGATCGCCCGCACCCGTGCCGCCAGGAAGGTCGAGAGGGGGAACTTCGAGCCGGCATAGGAGGGGATCGCCGGGTCTGTCCCCGGCGGGGCGCGGGTGACGAGGGCCTCGTCCTCGGCCAGCCCCTCGAAGCGCAGGGTCTCGCCCGCGAACAGGAACGTGTCGCCGGGCGTCAGGGTATCGGCGAACTCGTCCTCGATCTCGCCGAGCACGCGGCCGGTCTTCGGCAGCACCGTGCCGGGCTTGCCGCGCAGGCTCCGGCCGAGGCGCACCTTCACCCGCGCCGCCTCGACGATGGTGCCGACATTCATGCGGTATTGCTGCGCCGTGCGGGCGTCACGCACCCGCCACAGCCCGTCCGGCCCGCGCAGGATCTTAGCGAAGCGTTCGTAGGCCCGCAGGGCGTAGCCGCCGGTCGCCACGTAGTCGATGACCTGCTCGAACCGCTCCCAGGTCAGCCCGGCATAGGGCGAGGCCGAGACGATCTCGTCGTAGAGGTCGCTCGCGTCGAAGGCGTCGGCGCAGGCCATGCCGAGGACATGCTGGGCCAGCACGTCGAGGGCGCCCTCGCGGGCGTCGGGGGTATCCTGGGCCGCCTCCTCGACGGCATCCAGCGCCGCCTGACATTCCAGCATCTCGAAGCGGTTGCCGGGGACGAGATAGGCCTTGGACGGCTCGTCCATCCGGTGGTTGGCCCGGCCGATCCGCTGCATGATCCGGCTCGCTCCCTTCGGCGCGCCGACATTCACGACGAGATCGACATCGCCCCAGTCGATGCCGAGGTCGAGGGTCGCGGTGCAGACGATGGCCCGCAAGCCCCCCGACGCCATCGCCGCCTCCACCCGCCGCCGCTGGGCGGCATCGAGGGAGCCGTGGTGGATCGCGATGGGCAGCGTGTCCTCGTTGAGCCGCCACAGTTCCTGGAAGGTGTATTCGGCCTGGAGCCTCGTGTTGACGAAGACGAGGGTCGTGCGGTGCTGCTTGATGAGGTCGTAGATCGCCTCCATCGAGTGCCACGCCGTGTGGCCGGAGATCGGCAGCGGGCGGCCGAGGTCGAGCATCCGCAGGTCGGCGCGGGCCCCGCCCGCGACCACCACGAGGTCGGCCAGAGCCGAGGCGTTCCCTCCCCCCTCAGCGGGGGAGGGTGGCCCCCGAAGGGGGTCGGGAGAGGGGAGCGCGACATCGGCGGATGTGGCACCCGTCGCGCCCTCGTCGGAGACCGTGCTCCCCTCTCCCCCCCCGCTGCGCGGGGTACCCTCCCCCGCAGAGGGGGGAGGGAGACGCGGAACCGTCTGCGGCACGAGATAGCGCCGCAACTCATCCGGCTCGCGCACCGTTGCGGAGAGGCCGATCGAGACGAGGCCGGGGCTCAGCGTGTGCAGTCGCGCCATCGCCAGCGACAGGAGATCGCCCCGCTTCGAGGTGACGAGCGCGTGCAGCTCGTCGAGGATCACGCAGCGCAGGCCGGCGAACAGGTCGGCGGCCTCGCGATGGGCGATCAGCAGGGACAATTGCTCCGGCGTCGTGAGCAAGATGTCGGGCGGGCGGCTGACCTGCCGGGCGCGCTTGTGGGACGGGGTATCGCCCGTGCGGGTCTCGACGCGGACGGGGAGATCCATCCCCTCGATGGGCGCATCGAGGTTGCGGGCGATGTCGACGGCGAGCGCCTTCAGCGGCGAGACGTAGAGCGTGTGCAGGGCGGGCTTCTTCGCCTTGCCGCCGCCGCGCTCGGAGAGCGCAACGAGGCTCGGCAGGAAGCCGGCCAGGGTCTTGCCCGCGCCGGTCGGCGCCACGAGGAGCGCGGAGCGCCCCGCCCGTGCGAGGCGCAGCAGATCGAGCTGATGGCTGCGGGGCTCCCAGCCCCGCGCGGCGAACCACGCCCGGAAGACTGGGGGGAGATCGTCCGCCCGGCCGCTCAGGCGAGGGCCATGAGGAAACGGTCGATCAGTTCGAGGGCGCGCTCACTCATCGCGCCGGGATGGCGCACGAAGATGTGGCACCCCCCCGGATAGATCGCCGTGTGCCCGCCATTGCCCGCCGCCGCCCAGCGGGCGGACATGTAGAGCGTGTCGTCGATCAGCGGATCGCAGGTGCCGACCGTGAATAGGGCCGGCGGCAGGCCCTTGAGGTCGGCGTAGATCGGCGAGACGTCCGGCCGGCGCCGGTCGATCCCCTCGCGCACGTAGCCGTCCGCGAAGCGGGTCAGGTCCTCGGTGTTCACCACGAGGCGTTCCGACCCCCAGTTCCGCACCGAGGGGGTGAGGCCGAGATCGAAGAAGCCGGCGTTGAGGTTCGCCCCACGGAAGGCGCGGCCGAGCCCGTGCTTGTCGCGCAGGCGCAGCATCACCATCACGGCGAGGTGGGCGCCCACCGATTCGCCGCCGATGGTGAGCGCCGAGACGCCGAACTCGGCCCGGCCCTTGCCGACGAGCCAGAGTGCCGCCGCCTCGCAATCGAGGAGCGCGGCCGGGTAGGGGTGTTCGGGGGCGAGCCGGTATTCCACCGAGAGCGTGACGAATCCGCAGGTGTCGGCGACCCGCTCCAGCCACGGGTCCTGTTCGTCGGCCGAACCCCAGATCCAGCCGCCGCGATGGATGTGCAGATAGGCGCCGCGCACCTTCGCCCCCGGCTTCGGCCGGATGCAGCGCACGCGCAGCGGGCCGTCCGGCCCGTCAATGGTCAGCCATTCGGCCCGCGCGCTGCGCGGCATGGCCGGGGAGGCCTGGGTGCCGGCCCGGCGGCGCGCGCGCACCTCCGCGATCGGCAGCGTCCAGGGGTCCGGCTGCGCGGCATGGGCCGCGACGATCTCGGCATTGAGCCGCTTCGTCTCGGGATCGATCGTCGCCGGGTCGAACAGGGCGTGGTCGATCATTCTCTCGTCTCTGTCGGCCGGCGGGGCTCGGGCGGCATCCCGACCATCTTGGCGTGAGTCGCCATGCTTGCCATCTGGGGCGGGGCGGCGAAATCCGCCACAGTCGCGGATGTCACCGGCTTTCGCGCCGGTGTGGTGCGCCGGCCACGGTTATGCCCGGTTCCGGGACGAAGTTAGGGCGCTCGAGCGAGACGAACGATGCTTCTCAACCACGATCGACACCAGACCGGCGTGCCGCCCCATTCCGCCTACCCGACGGGGCAACCCTCGACCCTGCGCCGGTTCCTCGGCGGATCGCCCACCGGCGTGTTCCTGCGTCTGCTGTTCCTGTCGATCCTCGTCGGCGCCTTCATGTCCATGCTCGGCGTCACGCCGGGGCTGCTATTCTGGCGCGCGGTCGATTCGATCCAGGACCTCGTCCATCTCGCCGCGAGCCAATTGCATGACCTGACCGGCTGGGTCGTGGCCGGCGCCCTCGTCGTGGTGCCGCTCTGGCTCGTCGCCCGGCTGTTCGCCGTCTCGCGCTAGGAAAAGCCCGGCGTCGCGTGCGCTGGCGCACGGACGCCCCCACCATCGCGGCGGGACGGCTAAACGACCGTCCCTTCAGCGGGCCCCATCGTGACCGCTTCCGCCGCCATCCCCGTCAACCACGCCCGCGTGCTGCGTCTCGCGCTGCCGATGACGCTCGCCAACGTGACGACGCCGCTGCTCGGCTTCGTCGGCGCGGCGGTGATCGGCCGGCTCGGGGACGCGGCCCTGCTCGGCGCCATCTCGCTGGGCGCCGTCATCTTCGATGCGATCTTCTGGTCCTTCGGCTCGCTGCGCATGGCGACGGCGGGGCTCACCGCGCAGGCTGTCGGCGCGGGGGACCGGTCGGAAGTGGACCGCACCCTCGCCCGCGCCCTGGCGGCCGGCGCGCTCGCGGGCCTCGCCATCGCGCTGCTGCAATGGCCCCTCGGGCAGGCTGCCTTCGCGGTGAGCGGCGCGAGCCCGGCTGTGGTCGCGGCCCTGTCGGCCTACTTCCACATCCGCATCCTCTCGGCGCCCTTCGTGCTGGCGAACTACGCCCTGCTCGGCTCGGTGCTCGGCCGGGGGCGGACCGATCTCGGCCTCGTGCTGCAGGTCGCGATCAACCTCATCAACATTGCGCTCACCCTCGCCCTAGTGCTCGTGGCCGATCTCGGCATCGCGGGGGCGGGTCTGGCGGCGCTCGGCGCGGAGGCCGCCGGCCTGGTGCTCGGGCTTTTCGTGGTCTCGCGCCTCGGCTCGCGCCCGTTCCGGGTGCCGCTGGCGGAGATCCGCGACGCGGCGGCGCTGAAGCGGACGCTGGCCGTGAACGTCGACGTCATCCTGCGGACGCTCGCGATCATCGCGGCCATCGTCACCTTCTCGGCGCTCGGGGCGCGGCAGGGCGACGTGATCCTCGCGGCGAACGCCGTCCTGTGGAATCTCGTGCTGATCGGCGGCTTCTTCCTCGACGGCTTCGCCACCGCCGCCGAGACACTGTGCGGGCAATCGGTCGGCGCCCGCGACGCGGACTCCTTCCGTAAAGCCGCGTCACTCAGCCTGCGCTGGTGCCTCGGGTTCGGCCTCGCGGTGAGCCTGCTGGCGCTGACCGGCGGGGGTGCCTTCATCGATTTCGTGACGACGAACGGCCCCGTCCGCGAGGCGGCCCGGAGCTACCTGCCCCTGGCCGGGCTCGCGCCCGTCGCGGCGGCCTCGGCCTTCGCCTACGACGGCATTTTCATCGGCGCGACATGGACCCGGGCGATGCGCAACCTCATGCTCATCGCCCTGGCCGTCTTTACCGGCACCGTGGCGCTGGTGCAGGCCCTCGGCCTCGGGAACACGGGGCTCTGGGTCGCTCTCATCGTGTTCCTCGCGGCGCGGGGCATCGGCCAGCGGATCGCCTATCCAGGCCTCCTGCGGCGTACCTTCGCCTGAGCGAGGCTCAGCGCGGATCCTTCCACGTGGTGGCCGTCGCCACCGTCGCGGGGCGGGGGACCGTCGCCTCGGCCCGGCGCTGCGGCGCCCGGCGCGTGGAGACCACGCGACGGCTGCGGCGGACATGGTGGCGGCCGCCGCGCTCAGACGAGTTGCCGATGACGCCGCCGATCACGGCCCCCGCCACCGCGCCGATGGGGCCGCCGACGAGGGCGCCCGCCACGGCGCCCGAGCCGACGCCGATGGTCGTGCGGCTCTGGGCCGAAGCGGCCTCAGGCGTCGCCAGGATACCGGCCAGCGCGAGCACCAGAAAAGTCCGTCTCATCAATAAGTCCAAGATTGCCGTGCGTTCGGCGGGCTTAGAATTGCCGACCGTGACGAAAGCACGGCCGTCGTCTGTTCTCAGGCCGGTGTCAAACCGTCCGGGCCCTCAATTGCCGATGCAAAACACCGATGTGCTGCGCGCCGTCGTCGTTTAGTGTGCGGCGCAACGCGACCACACCGGAACGGGCCACCGGCCGGGCGAAGGGTCGACCGATGAACAGCCGTGGCCGGAGGGCCGCGAGGGAAGGATGGTGCCGATGGCCACGCTGACCGATCTCCGCCTGCGCCGCAGCGTGCTCTACATGCCGGGCTCGAATCAGCGGGCGCTGGAGAAGGCGAAGTCGCTCCCTTGCGATTCCATCATCCTCGACCTGGAGGATGCGGTCGGCCCCGATGAGAAGGAGACGGCGCGCGAGCAGGTCTGCGCGGCGGTGAAGAACGGCGGGTACGGCGAGCGCGAGTTGATCATCCGCGTCAACGCCCCGCAAACGCCCTGGGGCGAGGCGGACCTGCACGCGGCCATCGAGGCCAAGCCCGACGCGATCCTTATGCCGAAGGTGTCGTCTCCCGCCGTGCTGGAGAACATCGCCGACCGGCTCGAATCCCTCGATGCGCCGGAGGATATCCGCATCTGGGCGATGATCGAGACGCCGGCCTCGATCCTCAACATCCACGACATCGCAAAGGCCCGGCGCGACCACCGCAACCGGCTCGCCTGCTTCGTCCTCGGCACCAACGACCTCTCCAAGGACACCTGGGCCAAGATCGTGCCCGGCCGCGCGCCGTTCATGCCGTGGATGATGACCGTGCTTGCCGCCGCCCGCTCGGAGGGCCTGACCATCCTCGACGGCGTGTTCAACGACATCTCGGACGTCGAGGGCTGTCGCGACGAGTGCCGTCAGGCGCGCGATCTCGGCTTCGACGGCAAGACGCTGATCCATCCGAGCCAGTTGGAGCCCGCCAACACCTCCTTCGCCCCCACGGAGGAGGAGGTGCGCCGGGCCAAGATGGTGATCGAGGCCTTCGAGAAGCCGGAATACGCCAAGCGCGGCGTCATCAAGCTCGAAGGCCGGCTCTACGAGCGCCAGCACCTCGCCATGAACCGCCGCGCCGTGAACTGGGCCGAGGCGATCCAGGCCAAGGGGTTCTAAGCTTCGGCCAGAGTCCGTGCGTCCCGCCCGACGAAATCGGCCACCGCCGTGCCGCCCTCAACGCGGACCCGTTCCGCGAGGCCGCGCTTGATCCGTCCGACGAGGCCCGGCCCTTCGTAGACCAGGGCGGAATAGAGCTGCACGAGGCTCGCCCCGGCCCGGATCTTGGTCCATGCGGCTTCGGCCGAATCGACGCCGCCGACCCCGACGAGGGGGATCGCATGGCCGACCCGCTGCCACGCCTGCGCCAGCATCCGCGTCGCCGGAACGAAGAGCGGACGGCCGGAAAGGCCCCCGGTCTCGCGGGCGAGGCGGCTTTCGCGCAAGGTCGCGGGCCGGTCCACGGTGGTGTTCGAGACGACCAACGCCTGGACCCCGCGCCGCAGGGCCGTCGCGCAAACCGCGTCGAGGGCGTCGAGGGCCATGTCCGGGGCGATCTTGAGCAGGATCGCGGCCCCCGCGCCGGCCTCGTCGCGGGCCGCAACGACGCGGGCCAGGAGCTCGTCGAGGAACGCCTCGCCCTGAAGGTCGCGCAGGCCCGGCGTGTTCGGCGAGGACACGTTCACGGTGACGAACGCGACATGCGGCACCAGAGCGGCCGTGCAGGCGGCGTAGTCGGCGAGCCGGTCGGTCGACTCCTTGTTCGCCCCGATATTGACGCCCACGATGCCCGGCCGACCGGCCCGCGCCTTCAGCCGCGCGGCCACCACGGCGAGACCTTCGCTGTTGAGGCCGAAGCGGTTGATCACCGCTCCGTCGGCGGGCAGCCGGAACACGCGGGGTTTCGGATTGCCGGGCTGCGGCCGGGGCACGACACCGCCGACCTCCACGAACCCGAAGCCGAGCCCGAGCAGGGCATCCGGCACCCGTGCGCCCTTGTCGAAGCCGGCTGCGAGGCCGACCGGGTTCGGGAAACGCCGGCCCAGCACCTCGACGGCGAGGCAGGGATCGTCCGGCGCGGGCGCAGCGGCGGGGAGGGCCTGGAGGGCACGGATCGTGAGGTCGTGCGCGCGCTCGGCATCGAGCCGGTGCAGCAGGGGCCGAACCAGGGGGAAAGCCGCGTCGATCATTGCGGAAGAATCCCCTCCGGGACGCTGTGGCGGCCATCCGGGCCGAGCGGCATCTCCTCGACCGACACGACCGCCGAGAGCGGCAGGTCGCCGTAGAGATGCGGGAACAGGTCGCCGCCGCGCGAGGCCTCGTAGCGCAGGGCCTCGCCCAGCCGGTCGCCCTCGACGGCGACGAGGAGCAGGTCGTCTTGCCCGGCGAAGTGGCGGGCGGCGGTCTCGGCCACCTGCGCGGCGGTGGAGAAATGGATGAACCCGTCCGCGACATCGACCGGCGCGCCGGTGAAGCGGCCCCGTCCTTCGGCTTCCCGCCAGAGCGCGCGCGGGCAGATCTTGTAGATGAGCGGCATGATCAGGTTCCCTTGGCGCATCGGATAGAGCCAGCACCGGCCTCCGGCAACGGGCGAAAGCACGGAATCCAGTCTTTCACGAAGGTCACTTAAGTCTCGATTGCAATTCGCGCGGCGTAGTTCTAGTTTCCTAGAAATAGGCTGCGCGTCTCAGCCATGCCGGCTATCGGATCGTGACCGGCGCGGATCATGCGGGCCGGGGTCTCAGGACCAACTTGACCAGACTCGGCGGGTCGCATGCTGTCGCACGAACAGATTTGGAACGCTATCGACCGCCTCGCAGAGCGCCACGGCTATTCCGCCTCCGGCCTCGCCCGCAAGGCCGGGCTCGATGCCACGAGCTTCAACCGCTCGAAGCGGGTCGGCGCGGACGGGCGAAAGCGCTGGCCCTCGACCGAATCGATCTCGAAGGTTCTGGCCGCCACGGGGGCCAGCCTGGACGAGTTCCTGCGGCTGATCGAGGCCCGCGCCGTGCCGGCCCGGACCATGGTGCCGCTGATCGGCCTGACCCAGGCGGGGTCCGGCCGGGTCTTCACCGATGACGGCATGCCGACTGGCGGGCCGGGCTGGGAGGAGATCGAATTCCCCGACCTCGGCGAGGAGCGCGCCTTCGCCCTGGAGGTGCAGGGCGATTCGATGAATCCCCTGTTCCGGGACGGCGACGTGCTGATCGTGTCGCCCACCGCGAGCGTGCGCAAGGGCGACCGGGTGGTCGTGCGCCTGCATGGCGGGGAGGTCCTGGCGAAGGAGCTGCGGCGGCGCACCGCGCGCACCGTCGAGTTGGCCTCCCTGAACCCCGAGCATTCCGACCGGGTGCTGAATATCGGCGAGATCGCCTGGATGGCCCGGGTGATGTGGGTCCGGCAGTAAAGCCGGATACTCTCGGCCCAACACTGTCGGCCCGACACTCTTGGCCTAACACTCTTGGCCCGGCACTCTTGGCCGAACACACTTGGCCGAACCGGACGCAGCCGCTATCGCTCCGGCAGGTGAGGACGATGTGGCGAAGGCGGGAATGGCGCAGCCGAACACGGATCCCGACGAGGCCACCCGTGCAGTGCTCGCCGCCCTGCCGACCCCGAGCCTCACCCTAGACGCGGACGGCACGATCCTGTGGACCAACCCGGCCCTGGATACGCTCACCTTCCATGAGCCCGGCGCCCTGGTCGGCAAGGGTCTCGACGCTCTCGCCTGCCCCGGCACCGCCGGCGCGGACGCGTCCCTGGACAGGCCGCAGGAATTCCTGGCGCGCCGGGCGGACGGCGCGACCTTCTGGGCGAGCCTGACGCTGGCGCCTCTCCCGGGCAGGGCGCACAGGATCGGCCAGATCCTCGACGTGACGACACGGCGCGAGGCCGAAGCGGGCCTCGCCCTGTCCCGCCAGCGGGAGGCGCTGGGCCTCCTGACGAACAGCGTCGCCCACGAGTTCAACAACTTCCTGCAGATCCTGATCGGCTACATCGACGGGCTGAAGCGCCGCCTCGGCGACCGGCCGGAGCCGTTCATCCAGCGGGCGATCTCGCGCTCGGCCGACGCCACGGAGCGGGCCGCGATCCTCACCCGCCAATTGCTCGCCTATTCACGGCGCATCGCGCCGGATGTCCGGCCGGTCGATCTCGATGCGCTCATGGCGGATCTCGGCGAGCAACTGGCGACCGACCTTCCGCCGGGCATCCGGCTCGCCATCGAGACCACGCCCGGCCTGCCCCGGGCGATCACCAACCCCACACAGATCGAATTCGCCCTGCGGCACCTCGTGGCCAATGCCTGCGAGGCCATGCCGGACGGGGGCACGCTGACCCTGTCCACCTACCGCATCGAGCCGGGCGACCGCTCCCTCCAGAACCCGGGTGCGGGCGCGGTGGGGATCGTGGTCGGCGATACCGGCCAGGGCATGTCGCCGGAAATGCTGGCGCGGGCGCTGGCCCCGTTCCAGACCAGCCGGGAGGCGGGCAGGGGCGCGGGCCTCGCCATCGTCCACGGGCTGATGAAGCGCCAGAACGGCACCATCTCCCTCGACAGCGAGCCCGGCGGAGGCACCCGCGTGCGCCTCGTCCTGCCGGCGGCACCGGATCGGACGCTGCACTGAAGCGGCGCAATGCGCAGCTTGGCGCGGCGACGGACTAAAAGCCACGCCCAACCGTTCCCATATCGTCATCGGCGGCTCCGTCGCCGGTTCGTCTTCAGAGGCGTTACATGTCCACTCTTCATTCGCGCAGCCGGCGCAAGGCGGCGCTCCTGGCGCTCGCTGCGGCGCTGACCGTCGCGGCCCCGATCGCCGAGGCGCGGCCCGGCGGCGGCGGATCCATGGGTTCGCGCGGCTCGCGCACCTACACCGCGCCCTCGGCCACGCCGACCGCCCCCGGCGGCGGCATGACCATGCAGCGCAGCCAGACCGCGCCCTCGCCGGGCATGAACAATCCCGGCATGGCCAACCCCGGCATGCAGCCCTCCGGGCGGCGCTTCGGCGGCGGCTTCTTCGCGGGCCTGCTCGGCGCCGGCCTGCTGGGCGCTCTACTGGGCGGCGGCTTCTTCGGCGGCCTCGGTGGCCTCGCCTCCATGATCGGCCTGCTGTTCCAGGTCGGCCTGCTCGTGCTCGTCGTGATGCTGGCGATGCGGTTCTTCCGCCGCCGCAACGGCGAGCCGGCTGCTGCCAGCTATGCCCGCACCGGCCCGAACCCCGGCAACGGGGGTCCCATGGGTGGCCCGATGGGCGGTCCGGCCGCCGGCCCGATGGGTGGCATGGCGAGCGGCGCACCGCGCCAGCCGCAGATGCGGCAGGTGCAGATCGGCCCGACCGACTATCAGGCGTTCGAGCGGCTGCTCACCGACATCCAGGATGCGTATTCCCGCGAGGACCGCGTGACCCTGTCGAACCTCTCGACCCCTGAGATGGTCGGCTACTTCGATGAGGAGTTGCAGGGCAACGCCTCGCGCGGCGTCGTGAACCGGATCTCGGACGTGAAGCTCCTGCAGGGCGATCTCGCGGACGCCTGGGGCGAGGACCGCACCGACTACGCCACCGTTGCCATGCGCTACGCCCTCAAGGACGTGACCATGGAGCGGGGCAGCGGCCGGATCGTCGCCAACGGCGACCCGGAGGCGACCGAGTTGTGGACCTTCCAGCGTCAGCCCGGCCGGGGCTGGGTGCTCTCGGCGATCCAGCAGACCAACCGCTGATCGTAAAGCAGGCCGGCGCCCCTCAGGCGCCGGCCTTTTTCCTGTCCGCGTCCCAGGCGTTGGCGAGGGCGACGAAGCCCTCCACCGGAATTTCCTCCGCCCGCGCCGTCTCCGTGATTCCCACGGCGTCCAGCAACGGCACCGGATCGGGGATGAGGGCCTTCAAACTCTGGCGCAGCATCTTGCGGCGTTGCCCGAAGGCCGCCCGCGTCACGGCTTCCAGCGCATTCGCCCGGCAGGGCAGGGGCACGGCGCGGGGGACCAGCCGGACCACGCTCGACGTCACCTTGGGCGGCGGCACGAAGGCCGAGGGCGCCACGTCGAACAGGATCGACGCCTCCGTCCGCCATCCGCACAACACGCCGAGGCGTCCGTAATCGGCGCGCTCCTCCGGGGTGGCGACGATGCGCTCGGCCACCTCCCGCTGGAACATCAGTACCGCGCTGTCCCACCACGAGGGCCACGCCTCGCCGGAAAGCCAGCCGGTGAGCAGGGCCGTGCCGACATTGTAGGGCAGGTTGGCGACGATCCGGGCCTTGCCCGAACCCACATGCGGCCGGGGATCGAACGCCAGTGCGTCGGCATCGATCACCTCGAGCCGGCCGGGATAATGCGCGGCGATCTCGGCGAGCGCGGGGAGGGCGCGCGGATCGCGTTCGATCGCCACGACGCGCTCCGCCCCCTCGGCCAGGAGCGCGCGGGTGAGGCCGCCGGGTCCAGGCCCGACTTCCACCACCGTCACCCCGTCGAGGGGTCCGGCGGCGCGGGCGATGCGGCCGGTGAGGTTGAGGTCGTAGAGGAAGTTCTGGCCGAGCGCCTTCTTCGGTTCGAGGCCGTGGCGTGCCACCACCTCCCGCAGGGGCGGCAGACCGTCGGTTGCGCTCACAATTCGTCCTCGGCATCGAAATGGCGGGCGCCGGGGGCCCGCACCCGCCCGGCATAGACGCTCGTCGGGATGTCCGCGTCCCGCGACAGCCGGGGCACCGAGCCCGCGAGCCGCTTGGCGAGGCGGATCGCGGCGATGAGGCTGTCCGGCCGCGCGAGGCCCTGTCCGGCGATGTCGAAGGCGGTGCCGTGATCCGGCGAGGTGCGCACGAAGGGCAGGCCGAGGGTGACGTTCACCCCGTCGTCGAAGGCGATGGTCTTGATCGGGATCAGCGCCTGATCGTGGGTCGGGGCGAGGGCGACGTCATAGCTTGCCCGGGCGCGGGCATGGAACAGCGTGTCGGCGGGCAGCGGCCCCCGGATGTCGATGCCCTCCGCGCGGAGACGCGCCACGGCGGGGGCGAGCACGTCGCGGTCTTCGAGACCCATCGTGCCGGACTCTCCCGCATGGGGGTTCAGCCCCGCGAGGACGAGGCGCGGCTCGGGCAGGCCGAACCGCTCGCGCAGGTCGCGGGCGACGATGCGCGCGGTCTCCTCCACGAGGTCCTGGGTGAGCAGACCCGGCACGTCGCGCAAGGCGACGTGGATCGTCACCGGGACGACGGCGAGGGTCTCGCTCCAGATCATCATCACCGGCCGGGGCGGCGCGACGCCGGGCGGGACGGCCAGCGCCGCCAGGAATTCCGTGTGGCCCGGGTGAGCGAAGCCCGCGCGGGTCAGCACATGCTTGGCGATGGGATTGGTGACAACCGCCGACGCCCGCCCGGCCTGGACCAGCCCCACGGCCGCGCTGATCGATTCGATCACCGCGCCGGCATAGGCTGAATCGGGCACGCCGGGTGTCGCCTCGACCATCGCGCCGCTCGGCAGCGGGACGACCGGCAGGGCACGGGGGAACACCTCCGCGGCGGATTCGGGATCGACCTCGGCCACGGGGACGAGGCGGTCGAGCCTGAGCGCCAGACGTTCGAGGAAGGCGGGATCGCCGAGCACGAAGAACGGCGGCAACGGATTCGGGCCGCCGCGATCGAGCCACGCGGCGAGCGCCAGTTCGGGACCGATCCCGGCGGGATCGCCGAGGGTGAGGGCGAGGGGGGCCATGGCGCTCTATACCGCGCCCGACAGCGCCCGCGCCATCACCGCGCGGAAGCGATGCCGTCCGCCGTGGTCGCGATGCCGACGTTCTGGCGCAGATCCGCTTCGCCCAGCGTCTTCAACTCGATGCGCAAGAGCACCGTCTGGTTGCGCTCGCGGACACCGGTCGCCGTAGCGATGGGCGAGTTGATGTAGTTGAGCGTGACGGTGGTGCATTCGTCCTGATAGCCGCCGCCGAAGCTCGCGCCCGCGAAATAGTAGCGGCCGGGATTCTCGTAGATCGGCGCCGCGCCGATCGGGTTGGCGAAATAGCCGGCCAGGGCGTCGCTGTAGGTGTTCCGCACGTCGAGGTAGTGGGTCAGGTCGAGCAGCATGGAGCCCGAGACGAACCAGTTCGGCGTGATGTTGTAGGTCGCCGAGGCCGTCACGCCCTCGCGGTAGTGGCTGTAGCCCAGGAGCGGTTGCGCCTCGTAGTAGGAGTAGAACAGCGAGGTCGTGAGCGGCACGAAGGGGGCGAAGCGGGCGGTCACGCCCGTCTCGAACCGCGCGACGTGGAAGTCCGACTGGTTGAACCGCGCCCGCGTGATGAACGTGATGTTCTGGTTCGGCGACAGCTGGAAGCGCCCGACATAGTCGGACAGCGTCTTGTCGAGGCCGGATTCGAGGCCGGTATTGGCGAGGTCGCCCCGGCGGAACGAGTTCACTCCGGCAAGCTGGATCGACTCGCCGAACATCACGTTCGCGTACCAGCCCGAGGGCGTGACGACGGAGTACTGGCCGCCGAGATTGGTGCGGATGCCGCCCTCGACACGGTCGTAGCCGGAGAACTTGTCCCACTCGAACAGCGACGTGTCGTCGAAGACGAGGCTCTGCGCGTCCTCGTTCGGCAGGCGGCCGATCTTGGTCTCGGACGGGCGCAGGAGAAGCTGGCCGATGGGCTCCAGCGTATGGACGCCCAAGCCGCCGAAATTCGCGACGAACGGATAGCGGTAATCGAGGCCGACCGTCGGCATCACCCGGCCCGACACGCCGTCATCGATCCGCGCCACCGAGGGGGCGAGGTCGTTCTGGTAGCCGGACAGGTTGGGGTTCACGAAGAACGCATCCGCCCGCAGCGAGGCGAAGGGCGTGAACTTCTGCCCGTAATCGTCGATGAAGCTGCGCCGCCACGTCAGCTGCGCCGAGGCGCGGGTGTTCTGCCCGGCCAGGCCCTGGATCAGGCAGGCGCCGCGGGCGAACACCGCACAGGTCTGGTACAGCGGGAAGCTGATGCCGTTGATGCTCGGCGAGAACAGGTAGTTCGTCGTGCGCGGCAGGCCCTGGTACTGGGTCACGTCGCGGTCGAGGCTGGTGATGTTCGCCTGGAAGCGCACCTCGCCGCCGATCTCGGACGGGCCGTTGACGCGCTTGTCGTAGTCGATGACCGGCGCGACGATGGGCTGCTGCTTCTGCCAATCGAAGCTCGACAGGCCTTTGAAGTAGTAGCCGCGCGCGTCGAAATACGAGCGGTCGCCCTGGCCGGTCAGGTAGGCCGTCGACACCGCCTCGCGGAAGAAGTCCGTGGTGATCGACTGGTTGCGGATGCGGTAATTGTCGAGGAACCACTTGTCCGTGACGCCGACCACGTCCCAGCCCGTGCGCCAGCGCTCGTTGATGTAGAAGCGGCCCTGGCTCTCGATCGAGCCCCGGAAGTCGCGCTCACCCGCGCCGAGCGGGCTCGGCAGGAAGGCCGAGGGCGTCGTCTGCGAGATGCCGGACAGGCGCAAGCTGTAGTAGCCGTTGTCCACCCGCTGGCGGAACTCCGCCTGCCCGAGCACGCCCTGGCGGCTCAGGAAGGTGGGCGTCAGCGTCAGGTCGTAGTTGGGCGCGAGGTTGATGAAGTACGGTAGGGACACGCCCTTGCCCAGCGCCGTCGTCGAGATGAAGCGCGGGGTCAGGAAGCCGGTCTTGCGCCGCTCGCTCGGATCCGGGGCCTCGAAATAGGGCAGGTACATCACCGGGATGCCCGCGATCTCGAGGGTCGATTCCTCGAAGTAGATCGTGTGCGTCTCGTTGTTGTGGATGATCTTCTGCGCCTTGATCTGCCACAGCGGCGGCTTCTCCGGCGCGTCCTTGCACGGCTCGCAGGCGGTGTAGCTGCCGTAGTCGAACGAGGTCTGCTCGCCGTTCACGCGCTCGCCGCGCGGCGCCGAGAAGCGCACCCGCACGGTCTCGTTCTTGCGCTCGACCGATTGCTGCACCCGCAGCGAATCCACGAAGCCGGTCTTGAAATCGTCGGTGAGCTCCATGCGCTCGCCGGTCACCACGCCGCCGTCAGCCTCGGTGAGGCGAACGTTGCCTTCCGCGAAGACGCGGCCGGTGCCCCGGTCGTAGCGCACGCGGTCGGCCTGGAGAGTGCGGGGGCCGTAATGGAGTTCCGCGTTGCCGCGGGCGGTCACGGTGTTGTGGTCGTTGTCGTAGACGAGCTCGTTGGCCTCGACGAGAAGCTTCTCGCCCGGCTTCCCCTTCAATGCGGGATCTTTGGGCGTGGCGACGCTCTGGGCCTGCCCGCTCGACACGGGCAGCACCGCGACCGTCAGAGCCGCCGCGAGACCGGCGCTCCGCAGGATGTCGGCGACCTTACGCAACGCCAGTCCCAACTCCTGTGACGACTTCCGCCACGACACTCACACTCGTCTCCCGACCCGCGGGGCCGCAGGCTTCAGCCGTCCTCTTGGTACAGAAGCGCGAGCGTACCGAGAAGACTCCCTACCACCGCCGGGAACCAGGCAGCCACAGGTGTTGCAACTAAACCCGAGGCGCCGAGCCCTTCCATGATCTGGCGCACGACGTAGAGCGTGAACCCTGCCGCGACGCCTCCGAGGACGAGTTTTCCGACACCACCAAAGCGGAAGAACCGTAACGAAACGGTTGCAGCGACCAGAACCATCGCCACGAACAGAATCGGCCTCGCCCACAGCACATCGTACTGCAGCCGGTAGCGGGTCGCATCCAGCCCCGCCCGCTCGGTCTGTGCGATGGTCGCGGGGAGTTGCCAGAAGGGCACAGATTCTGGGCTAGTGAAGCGCTGTCGCACCCGCTCCGGTTGCAGGTTCGAGGCGATGAGGTAGGAGCCGAAGCTCTCGGGCGGCGCATCCGGCCGCATGATGCGGGCGTCGCTCAGCTCCCAGTATCCGTCGTGCAGAGTCGCACGCGCCGCGACGATCTGCGAGGTGAACTCTCCGTGATCGTCGAAGGTGAATACCCCGACGCCCGCCAGCGTGGTGGTGCCCTCGATCGCCGTCTCGGCGCGGATGATGGCCTCGCCGTCGACGCTCTTCTGGCGCAGCCACAGGTCCTTGCCTGAGGATGCCTTGGTGGACTTGGCGAAGATTTTCGCCTCGATCTCGGTGGAGCGCTGTTTCAGCATGGCCGAGACGGGGTTGTAAGCCCCCACCGCCACCGCCCCGAGGGCGAGGGCCACGAACAGACCCGGTTGCAGGAACTGCCACGCGGAGATGCCGGCGGCGCGGGCCACGACCAGCTCCAGCTTGCGCGACAGCTGGAGCATCGCGGCCATGGAGCCGAACAGCACGGCGAAGGGGAGCACACCCTCCGCGACCGTGGGCGTGCGGTAGAGCGACAGTTGCGCCATCAGCCCCGGCGAGGCCCCCTGCGACTCGCCCGCCCGGCGCAGGAGCTCCACGAAGTCCAGGGTGTAGACCAGCGCGAAGACGGTGATGAACACGCCGAGCACCGTGCGGGCGAAGCGCGCGGCGAAGTAGCGTCCGAGGGTGGGGCCGATCAGCATCGCGGGCCGCTACTGTGCCGGGGCGAGGCGGGGAGGGCGCAGCCGCCCCCGCACGAACCGGACGATGCCGGCATTGAAGGCCCGCACCCGCGGGCCCTGGAAGATCATGAGGCTCGACAGAACGATCGCGAGGAGCGGCACGCCGTAGATCGCCACCACCGCTCCGGTGCTGCGCGCCGCCGCGCTGACGGCGGCGAAGCCGCCGATGCGCAGGGCCACCACCGCGACGATGGCCCCGGCGATGGCGAGCCCCCGGCCCTGGCGGGTGGTGCGCGGATCGCCGAGGGCGGCGAAGGCGATGAACACCAGGGCCAGCGGATAGAGCGCCGCCGAGAGCCGGTCGTGAAGCTCGGCCCGGAAGCGGCCCTTCTGCAACTGGTAATAGGCTTCGCTTCGGTCAGGGAACAGAAGCTGCGACGTCGAGCGCTCGCGCGGCTTGTAGATCGTGTCCGAATCCGGCGGTGCGAAGGCGGCGAGGTCGATCGTGTAGCGGTCGAACTTCAGGATCGAGGAATCGCGGCTGTCCTTCTGCTGCTGAAGCACGGTGCCGTGTTCGAGGACCAAATAGCTCTGCCCGTCGATGTCGACGGCGTTGCCCTTGTCCGCAAGGTAGACCTTGGTCTTGCCCGCCTCGCGCTTGTCCTGAATGAACAGCCCTTCGAGCACGCCCCCCGGCCCGCGCTGGCGGAAGTGGAAGGTGATGCCGTTGTCGAGCTGCGTGAACTGGCCCTCCTTCACCACGTTGGCGATGAAGTCGCCGCGCACCCGGGTGATGACGTCGCGCAGTTCCTGGAAGCTCGCGGGCATCACCACGATCACCACCACGCCGACGAGGAAGCTGACGCTGAGCGCCAGGGTCACGAAGGGCCGCAGCAGCGATCGCGGCGGCATCCCGGCGGCCGACATCACGATCAGCTCGGAATCGCCGTTCAGCTTGTTGAGGGCGTAGATCGTCCCGATGAACAGCGCCACGGGCGCGATCACCACGATCAGCGTCGGCAGCGACAGCGCGGTGACGAACAGGAAGACGAGCAGCGTCTGCCCCTTGGCCGTCACGAGGTCGAGCTCGCGCAAGGCCTGGGTGACCCAGATCGTCCCGGTAAGGCCCAGCAGACAGGCCAGCGTGCCGCCTGCCGCGATCCGGAAGATGTAGCGTTCGACCTGCCTCATCGTCTGAGAGGCCTACTCCCTGGTTCGCTCCCCTACCAGCGGCATGACGGGATAAGTGGGGCAATTCCAGGGCTCTCGCGCCGCGTTGCGTTCTGCGTCTCAGCGGCTACACAGGTGAGATTGCGCATCGCGGCCGGCGTTCCACGGCCGAGGCGGCGGGATGGCTCCAAGCATGACGGACAAGATCGACATCGCCTTCGGGCCCTTCGGCCAAGGCGCGGGCAACGGCGGCCAGGGCGACCTCGTGGTGTTCGTCGGCGACGACCTCGCTCTGGGAGGCCCGGCGCGGGACGCCCTCGGCGGGTCCGGCGCGGACCTCGTCGCCAAGGCGGCGGCCTCGGAGAAGTTCAAGGGACGCTCCCTCTCGGCGATGGTGCTGCCGGCCCCGGCGGGCGTCTCCGCGGACCGGCTCGTTGTGGTCGGCCTCGGCAGCGAGGCGGATCGCGGCAAGCTCGATTGGCCGGCGCTCGGCGGCTTCACGGCGGCGAAGGTGTCCGGCCGCACGGCGCGGATCGTCCTCGACCTGCCGGGCGTGGCGACAGGGCCGGAGCAGGCCGCCGCCTTCGCCCTCGGGGCGCGGCTGCGCAGCTACACCTTCGACCGCTACAAAACGAAGAAGAAGCCCGATACCGAGGACAAGGCCAACACGAGCCTGACCCTCCTCGCTGCCGACCCTGCCGCCGCCTCCCGCGAGGCCGAGACGGCGCGCGGCCTTGCCGACAGCGTCATCCTCGCCCGCGACCTCGTGAACGAGCCGCCGAACGTCCTCTTCCCCGAGGAATTCGCCAAGCGCGCCGGCGAACTCGCCAAGCTCGGCGTCGAGATCGAGATCCTCGATCTCGCCCGCCTGCGCGAGATCGGCATGGGCGCCTTGCTCGCCGTGGCGCAGGGCTCGGTGCGCGAGCCGCGCGTGGTCATCATGCGCTGGAACGGCGGCGCCTCCGGCGAGGCCCCCGTCGCCTTCATCGGCAAGGGCGTCGTATTCGATTCGGGCGGCGTCTCGATCAAGCCGGGCGCCGGCATGGAGGACATGAAGGGCGACATGGGCGGTGCCGCCGCCGTGGTCGGCGCGATGCATGCGCTCGCCTCGCGCAAGGCCCGCTGCAACGTGATCGGCGCCATCGGCCTCGTGGAGAACATGCCTGACGGCGGCGCCTACCGCCCGTCCGACATCCTCACCTCCCTGTCCGGCCAGACCATCGAGGTCATCAACACCGACGCCGAAGGGCGCCTCGTCCTCGCCGACGTGATCACCCACATCGTCCGCACCGCCAAGCCGAAGGCGATGATCGACCTCGCGACACTGACGGGCGCCATCATCGTGGCGCTGGGCCAGGACATCGCCGGGATGTTCTCGAACGACGACACGCTCGCCCAGAACATCCACGCGGCGGGCGAGGCGACCGGCGAGGCGGTGTGGCGGATGCCGCTCATCCCCGCCTACGATAAGGCCATCGACTCGAAGTTCGCGGACATGAAGAACACCGGCGGGCGCCACGGCGGCGCGGCGACGGCGGCCTCGTTCATCAAGCGCTACGTCGAGGAAACGCCCTGGGCGCATCTCGACATCGCGGGCGTGGCCATGTCCTCGACCTCGAACGAAATCAACAAGAGCTGGGGCGCGGGCTGGGGCGTGCGCCTGCTCGACCGGCTGATCCGCGACCATTACGAGGCACGCTGACCGGCTGGGAGGGGCTTCCGTGACGGGCGACGCCTTCCTCGACGTGGTCGGATCGGGCTTCGCGCCCGTCCGGTCGCCCGCCCCGCGCCGCACGGCCCCGCGCGGGACCTGGGCGGGGCAGGGCGTCGTGGCCGCCCTACCGGTCGCGGCGGCGCTCCTTGCGCTGGCCTTGGTCGCCGCGAGCGGCCTGAGCCGCCGCTCCGGCCTGCCGGAGGCGCTGGAACCCTACGCCTACGGCTTCTTCCTCGACCGCTATCCGCTCTTCGCGTTCGCCCTGGTCTATGGCGCGGCGCGGATCGTCGCCGCTGCCGCCGGGCCGGGACCGGCTGGGACATTGCGCCGGGTCGTCTTCGCTCTGCTGGGGCTCGTCGCGCTGGCCGTGGCGGGGCTCTACCCGACCTTCGGCGGCCTGACCCTGCGGGGCGGTTACGCCACCGGCAGCATGGCCTTCCTGACCGGGCAGCCCCTGTGGCTCGCCTACGCCCTCGGTGCCGCCGTGGCGGCCTCGATGGTCGGCGGGATCGTTGGCGCGGCGGTCGTGGCCGCGAACCGTCCCCTCCGCCCGCGCTGGCGCCGGATCGGCTGGGGCGCCCTATCCTACGCAAGCCTGTGGTTCGGTGCGGGGGTGATCGGGCTTGCAAAGACGTTCGGCTTCGGCCCCTGGCCGGCGCGGGCCATGACGGCGGGCGAAACCGGGCTCGCGGCCGTGCTGCTGCTCGTGGCGATGGCGCCGCACACTCTGCTCGTCGCGTTACGGCACCGCCGCACTGTCGCCTGAGGCCAGCTTGCGCGCGTCACCCGCTTCGCCCACAGTTCTGGGCGAGGGGGCGGGATTGACGGCCGACAGAGCCGCACCTGCGGGAGAAACGCCAATGAATGCCAGCGTGACCATGAACCGCGACGCGGTCGGCGCGCCGGGCGGGTCGGCCACGCGGCCCTGGCTCGCCGCCTATCCGCCGGGCATGCCGGCCGAGATCGACGTCGCCAGCCTGAAGACCCTGCCGGATCTCTTCCGGCACAGCATCGCCACCTTCGCGGACAGGCCGGCGGCCACATGCTTCGGGTCCGACCTGACCTATGCCGAGCTCGGCCGGCAGGCGCGGGCGCTCGCCGCGTTCCTCCAGGCCGACGGGGTCGTCAAGGGCGACCGGGTGGCGATCATGCTGCCGAACGTGCCGTCCTACATGGTCGCCATCGTCGCCGTGCATCTGGCCGGGGCGGTCGTCGTCAACGTCAACCCGCTCTACACCAGCCGCGAGGTGGCGGCCCAGGTGAGCGACTGCGGCGCCCGCGTCCTGATCGTTCTCGAGAACTTCGCCCACACGGTCGCGGGTGCCCTCGGCGAGATCGACCTGCGCCGGGTCATCATCGCCTGCCCCGGCGACGGGCTCGGCCTCAAGGGGCAGGCGATCAACCTCGCCAGCCGCCACCTGCGCAAGGCGGTGCCGGCCTTCACGCTGCCCGCCGGCATGGCCGTGCGCTACGCCGTTGCCCTGAAGGAGCGGGCCGCCCCGCGCCCGGTGCCGGTCGCGCCGGACGATCTCGCCTTCCTGCAATATACCGGCGGCACGACGGGCGTCGCCAAGGCGGCGATGCTCACGCACCGCAACGTCGCGGCCAATGTCGAGCAATGCGTGACGTGGTTCCAATCGACGGATACCAGCCGTCTCCGGGTCACTGTCACCGCCCTGCCGCTCTACCACATCTTCGCGCTGACGGCCTGTTTCCTGTTCGCCGTGCGGACGGGGGGAAGCTGCCTGCTGATCCCGAATCCGCGCGACTGTGACGGCTTCGTGAAGACCCTCTCCCGCACCCGGTTCACCGGGCTCGCCGGCGTGAACACCCTGTTCAACATGCTGGTGAACCACCCGAAGATCGGCACGGTGGACTTCTCCCACCTCGATTTCGTCATCGGGGGCGGCACCGCCGTGCAGAGCGCCGTCGCGGCGCAGTGGAAGTCCCTGACCGGCAAGGCGATCGTGGAGGGCTACGGCCTGTCCGAAACTTCGCCCGTCCTGTGCGCGAACCCCTACGCGCTCAAGGATTTCAGCGGGACCATCGGCTATCCGCTGCCCTCGACGGATGTCTCGATCCGCGACCCCGACGGCGAGCCGGTGCCCCCCGGCGAGCGCGGCGAACTGTGCGCCAGGGGGCCGCAGGTGATGAGCGGCTACTGGAACCGGCCGGACGAGACCGAACGCGTGATGACGCGGGACGGGTATTTCCGCACCGGCGACATCGCGGTGATGGACGAAGCCGGGCAGGTCCGCATCGTGGACCGGCTCAAGGACATGATCCTCGTCTCCGGCTTCAACGTGTATCCGAACGAGGTCGAGGATGTGATGGCCTCGCACCCCGCCGTGCTCGAATGCGCGGTGGTCGGCAGCCCCTTCGCCGAAACCGGCGAGATGGTGGTGGCCCATGTCGTGCTGAAGGACCAGAGCGTCACGACCGACGCCCTGCGCGCCTACGCCCGCACGCAGCTGACCGGCTACAAGGTGCCCCGCACGGTGGTGCTGCACGATGCCCTGCCGAAGACCAATGTCGGTAAGGTGCTGCGGCGGGTCCTGCGCGACGAGACGCCGCCGGGACCGGACGCGACGTAACCTCGCGGGCCTTCTCGCCGAATGGTGAGGTGGGCCGGCTTGTCCCGCCCGCATTCCGGCCCGATCTCCCCTTCAGAGATCGAGGCATGAGGCAGGGAGAACACCATGTTGATCAGGCGCCATCGCGGGTGGGAAATCCCCGAATCCCAAGCCACGCCTGAGACAATCTTCCTCAACCGGCGAAGCCTGATCGGAGGCGCGGCAGGGCTGGCGGCGGGCTCGCTCATCGGCGGGCGGGCCTTCGCGGCGGGTGACGGCGGCGCCTACCCGGCGCCCCGCAACGACGCCTACACCCTCGACCGGGCTGTGACGCCGGAGCGCTTCAGCGGCGACTACAACAACTTCTACGAATTCGGCATGTCGAAGACGGTCCTGCCGGCCGCCAACGCGCTGAAGACCTCACCCTGGACGCTGAAGATCGACGGGCTGGTCGAGAAGCCGTTCGAGATCGGCGTCGATGACCTGATCAAGAAGATCGGGCTCGAAGAGCGCCTGTATCGCCACCGTTGCGTCGAGGCGTGGTCGATGGCGGTGCCGTGGACCGGCTTCCCCCTGTCGAAGCTCGTCGCGCTCGCCAAGCCGACCTCGGGCGCGAAATACGTGCGCTTCGAGACCTTCATGGACAAGGCGATGGCACCGGGTCAGCGGGTCTTCTACTACCCCTGGCCCTACATCGAGGGCCTGACGATGGCCGAGGCCGGCAACGATCTGCCCTTCGTCGTCACCGGCATCTACGGCAAGCCGCTGCCGAACCAGTTCGGCGCACCGATCCGCATCGCCGTGCCGTGGAAGTATGGGTTCAAGTCGGCGAAATCGATCGTGAAGGTGTCCTTCACCGCCGACCGGCCCAAGACCTTCTGGGAGGGCCTGCAATCCTCCGAATACGGCTTCTGGGCCAACGTGAACCCGGCCGTGCCGCATCCGCGCTGGAGCCAGGCGAGCGAGCGGGTTCTCGGCACTGACCAGCGCGTCCCCACGCTGATCTACAACGGCTACGGCGAGCAGGTGGCGGGGCTCTACAAGGGGTTGGAGGGCGAGCGGCTGTTCGTCTAGCCGCCCGCCTCCGGGCTCACATCTCCAGGCAGATCTTCCCGAAGTGGCGGTTGCTCTCCTGGTGCCGGAACGCCTCGACCATGGCGTCGAGGGGATAGCGGCTGTCGACGACCGGTCTCATCCCGTTGGCGTCGATGGCCCGCACCATGTCCATCTGCTGCCGGCGGCTGCCGACGAGCACGCCCTGAAGCCGCAACTGCCGGATCAGGGCGGGTACGACCTGCAGTGAGCCGGCGACGCCGGTGAGGATGCCGATCACCGCGATGTGGCCGCCGGTTCGGGCGGCCTCCATCGATTGTTCCAGCGTGCCGGGGCCGCCCACCTCGATCACGTGATCGACGCCCCGTCCTCCGGTGATCTCTCGGGCGGTCTCGCCCCAAGCGGCATCCTGCTTGTAATTGATGAGGTGGTCGGCACCGAGCGATTGCAGGCGCGACAGCTTCTCGTCCGATGACGAGGTCGCGATCACCGTCGCCCCGGCCATCTTGGCGAATTGCAAGGCGAAGACCGAGACGCCCCCCGACCCCTGCACCAGTACCGTGTCGCCGGCCTTCAGCTTCCCGTCGTCATGGAGCGCCCGCCATGCGGTGAGGCCTGCGGTGGTCAGCGTCGCCGCTTCGGCATGGTCCCAGCCGACGGGGGCATGGGTGAAGGCGGTCGCCGGCGCGGTGATCGCCTCGCGCGCATAGCCGTCGACGCCGTCGCCCGGCACGGTCGCGAACCCCACGACCTCAGGCTCTCCGTCGAGCCAGGTCGGAAAGAACGTGCTGACGACATGGTCGCCGACGGCGAAATCCGCCACGCCCGGCCCCACCGCCGTGACCTCGCCGGCGCCGTCCGACATAGGAATGCGGTCCTCGGGCGGTCCCCACATCCCGCTGACCACAGCGTAGTCGTGGTAGTTCAGCGAACTCGCCCGCAACCGCACCGTGATCTCGCCGAAGCCGGGCTCCGGCACCGGCCGCTGCGTCGTGCTCACCCGCTCGAACCCGCCGCCGGCCCCGACGACGAGTGCCTTCGTCATCTCACCCATTCCGACCTCCCAGATGCATCCGCATCCGGGATCTAGTGCAGCGTGCCGGGGAGGGCACGCTGGCCGAAGAACGAGCCTATGGTCTTGGCAACGCAAAGTTGCGATAACTATGGTTAATCAACCAGGGGTTGCATAAACCATAAAGACGAATGCCCGTCGCGCTCAATAGGTCCAGCGTTGCGCTTTCTGGACCAGGAAATCGCGGAAAGCCTGCACCCTGGCGACCGAGCGCATCTCCTCCGCATAGACGAGGTAGCTTTCCAGCGTCGGCATGTCGGTTTCCCGCAGCACCTGCACCAGGTTGTCATCCCCATCGACAGCATAGTCGGGCAGGATGCCGATGCCGGCCCCGGCCTCCATCGCCCTTTGCAGGGCGCCGATATTGTTCACCGTCAGATGGACCGGCCGCCGCTCGCGCCCGTCGCGCCCGGCATCGGCCAGCCAATGCGCGGCCAGCAGATAGGAAGGCTCGTTGCCGCCGAAGGAGACGATCCGGTGCTCGTCCAGCTCCTGGACGGTCTTCGGCTCGCCGAAGCGCTTCACGTAATCCTGGCTGGCGAAGGCGTGGTAATGCACCGTGAACAGCCGCCGCTGGATCAGGTCAGGCTGGGCCGGCCGGCGCATGCGGATCGCCACATCGGCCTCGCGCATGGCGAGGTCCAGTTCCTCGTTGGTGAGGATCATCTCGATCCGCACATCCGGGTAGAGGTCGAGGAACTCACCCACCCGCTGCGAGAGCCACGACACACCGAGCCCGACCGTCGTCGTCACCTTCAGATCGCCGGTCGGGCGCTCGGAGGTTTCCACGAGCCGCGCCCGGGTGTTCTCCAGCCGCAGCTTCATATCCTTGGCGGCCCGGAACAGGAGGTCGCCCTGCTCGGTGAGGATGAGGCCCCGGGCGTGCCGGTGAAAAAGCGGCGCCTTCAGTTCCCGTTCCAGGGCGCTGATCTGGCGGCTCACCGCCGATTGGCTCAGCCCGATATCGTCTCCGGCCTTGGTGAAGCTCCCCGCCTCGGCGACGTTGAGGAAGATGCGAATCTTGTCCCAGTCCAACGCGAGAACTCCCGGTCGTGCTGCGCCGCGGAGCCCGATGACCCGCTTCGGCTGGGCGGAAGCTGCCTCGATGCCCTCGACCGACAACGCCGTAGGGCCGACATTCACGCCACGGTGCCATGCGATATACGCATTCCTGCGTGGAGAATAGACCTATGCATCCGGCGCGGGCCTGTGAGGCCCGACGACCGGTGCATAAGCTAACGAAAAGCGGGGATGAGCGAGAGGGTTACTCCGCTGCCGCGCGGGCCGGGCTCTCGCCGATCTCGAGGTTGGCGAGGTATTTCTCGGCTTCCAGCGCCGCCATGCAGCCCATGCCGGCCGCGGTGATGGCCTGACGATACACGTCGTCGGTGACATCGCCCGCCGCGAACACGCCGGGGATCTCCGTCTCGGCCGTTCCCGGCGTCACCGTGAGATAGCCGCCATGCCGCAGGGGCAATTGCCCTTCGAAGATCGCCGTGGCGGGCTGGTGGCCGATGGCCACGAACACGCCGTCGGTCGGGACCTCAGTGATATCGCCGTTGCGCGTGTCCTTCAGGCGGACATGAGTGACGCTCGGCGCCGGCTTCTCGACGCCGCAGATCTCCTCGATCTCCTTGTGCCACAGCACCTCGACATTCGGGTGCTTGAAAAGGCGCTCCTGCAGGATGCGCTCGGCGCGGAACTGGGCGCGGCGATGCACGACCGTGACCTTCTTGGCGATGTTGGCGAGGTATAGCGCTTCTTCGACGGCGGTGTTGCCGCCGCCGACCACCACGACCTCGCGCCCCCGGAAGAAGAAGCCGTCACAGGTGGCGCAGGCCGAGACGCCGCCGCCCTGGAACTTCGCCTCGGAGGGCAGCCCAAGCCACTTGGCCTGGGCGCCGGTCGCGATGATGAGCGCGTCGCAGGAATAGGTCTCGCCGGAATCGGCTTCGAGCCGGAACGGCCGGGTCTTGAGATCGACCTTGGTGATGTATTCGGAGACGATCTGCGTGCCGACATGCTCGGCCTGAGCCCGCATTTGCTCCATCAGCCACGGACCCTGGATCGCCTCGGCGAAGCCGGGATAATTCTCGACATCGGTGGTAATCATCAACTGGCCGCCGGGTTGGAAGCCGGAGATCAGCAGCGGCTTCACCATGGCGCGGGCGGCATAGATCGCGGCGGTGTACCCGGCCGGGCCGGAGCCGACGATGATGAGCTTTGCGTGGGTGTGGGCCATGGGTCTCGAACTCTTCGTCTTCCCGCCTGGGCGTCAGTCTCGGCCACGGCGACGCGCAATATAGGCATCCGCCAAGGCCTGCGCGATCACCGGCGTCGCGTCGATTGGGGAATAGCGCAGATCCGTGAGCCGTCCGTCAAACGGCGCGAGCGCTCCGGCACGCGCCAATGCCGCATACATCGCCTTGTGGCGCGGTGGCGTGCCCTCGATCTCGCTGAGCAGGACCGGCGCGCCCGTCGCCACCGCCTCGCTCACCATGTTCACCGAATCGGAGGTGACGACGATCGCCTCGGCCAGCGCCAGCATGGCGAGGTAGGGGTTCTCGCCGCTCCCATCCCAGAACAAGCCGCCGGTCTCGGCCGCGAGCGCTTGCGCCGGCTCGCGCAGGCGCTCGGGCGTCCGGCGCGAGGTCGTCACCATCAGCCCGCAGCCTGCTTGCGCGAGTCCGCGTAAGCCGTGGAGGAGGCGTGCGATACCCTCGTCCGTGAAGCGGAGATGACGGCTGTCCCCCCCCAGCAGCACCGCCACACGCCGCCCACAGAGCCGGGCCAGCCGGGGATCGGGCGCGGCTCTCGCTGCCGCGAGCCGCTTCGCGGACAAACGATGCGGCGAGGTGACGGAGCGCAGCACATTGTGGCCCCGCAGGGAATCGTGCTCGGGCACCCAGATGAAGTCGGCGGTTCGGGCGCCCGTGCGCGGGTCCTTAAGGAAGGCGGTGAAGCCGACACCGAGGCGTCGGCTGGCGCGCAGATACGGCACCGCGCGGCGGCCGGAGGCGATGACGAGGGCGGGGAGGGGGCCGTGAAGGGCGCCGCCCGGCCGGCGCGGCCCCTGGCGCGGATCGATCGGCCCCCTGGGCGCGAACCACCCGAACGGGCCTGATGCCGGGATCCGGCGCAGTTCCGCATCGAGGCCCAGGCACTCGGCAATGCCGAGGCACTGATTCTCGTCGCCGGCCTTCCCGTCCGTGACGATCCAGGCATGCAGGCCTGCGAGGCCGGACACGGCTAGTCCCGTGGCAGATCGCGAGCGAGCCACTGGGCATAGATGTCGGCGATCACCGCGACGCGCCGACGCTCGTTCGCGGGGTCGTACCACGCACCGCCATAGCTCGACGGCGTGGCGGTCATTTGGTGATGGCGGCCGAGCACCTCGCCCCGGCGCCCGAGGAGGAGCGCATCGCCCTCCAGGTAATCGTTCTGCGTACCGCCGAGGCCGAACCGCCCGCCGCCATTGCCGACATAATCCCGCAGCGACAGGCCGGTGAGCACCACGACGAGGCTCGGTCCGCGTCCGCCGATCCGACCCGCGAAGTTCTTCCGCAGAGCGGCCGTCAGGTCGGCAGCCAGGGCCTCGGCCTGCAAGCCACCGCCCTTGGCGAGCAGGGGCCGCACATCGACGCGCACGTCGGCGAAAGCCAGCGTCGGCGGAAACTCCTCCGCCGACGCAGACCCGAACAGGCCGATGAGGGATGCGAGACCGGAGGCGACCCAGACGCGGCGAGCCATCGAATCAGCCGCCGAACCGGATTTCGACCACCTCGTAGGATTTGCCGCCGCCCGGCGTCGTCACCTCGACGGTATCGCCGACGGCCTTGCCGATCAGCGCGCGGGCGATGGGCGAGCCGATGGAGACCCGGCCGGAGCGCACATCCGATTCAGGCTCGCCGACGATCTGGTAGGTCTTCTCTTCCTCCGTGTCCTCGTCCACGAGTTTCACGGTGGCGCCGAAGATGATCTTGCTGCCCGAAAGCTTGGCGACGTCGATCACCTCGGCACGGGCGATCATGCTCTCGAGTTCCATTACCCGGCCCTCGTTGTGGGACTGGGCCTCCTTGGCGGCGTGATACTCGGCGTTCTCGGACAGGTCGCCCAGGGCGCGCGCTTCCGCGATTGCCTGGATGATACGCTGCCGCTCGACCTGTTGGCGATGCTTCAGCTCTTCCTCGAGTGCCGCATAGCCGCGGGTCGTGATCGGAACCTTGTCTATGCTCATCGTCTCGCGCCGTAATGAAGAAGCCCGGCCGGGAGCGGGTCACTCCCTCCGGGCCCTGATAGTGTTTCCAGGACCTGCAACTTCAGGCCGCAAAATATTCCTGCAACGCGCGTACCTTGAGATCGCCTTCGAGATAGGCCTTGATCCCTTCGGCCGCCGCCATCGCGCCGGCTAGAGTGGTGTAGTACGGCACCTTATGCAAGAGGGCGGCGCGGCGGAGCGAGCGCGAGTCCGACAGGGCGCCGGCTCCCTCCGTCGTGTTGAACACGAGCTGGATGTCGCCGTTCTTGATGGCGTCGACCACGTGGGGCCGCCCCTCCAGAACCTTATTGATGCGCTCGGACTTGAGGCCCTGCTCCACGAGGTAGCGCTGCGTCCCACCCGTGGCGAGGATGGTGAAGCCGAGATCGGCCAGGAGCTTCATGGCGGGCAGGATGCGCGCCTTGTCGTCGTCCCGCACCGACACGAACACCGCCCCCGACCGCGGCACCTGATTGCCCGCGCCGAGCTGGCTCTTGGCGAAGGCGACGCCGAAGCCGGCATCGAGGCCAATGACCTCGCCGGTCGAGCGCATTTCCGGTCCGAGCAGCACGTCGACGCCGGGGAATCGGGCGAAGGGGAACACCGCCTCCTTCACCGCGATATGCGGCAGGGTCTTCTTCACGAGGCCGAAGGTCGACAGCTTCTCCCCCGCCATGACCCGGGCGGCGATCTTGGCGATCGGCTCGCCGATCACCTTCGCCACGAAGGGCACCGTCCGCGAGGCGCGGGGGTTTACTTCGAGCACGTAGATCATGCCGTCCTTGATCGCGTACTGCACGTTCATCAGGCCGCCGACCTTGAGGGCCAGCGCCATGGAGGTGGTTTGACGCTCCAGTTCGGCGATAGTTTCGGCTGAGAGCGAGCGCGGCGGCAGCGAGCAGGCCGAATCGCCGGAGTGGATGCCCGCCTCCTCGATGTGCTCCATGATGCCGGCGATGAACACGGTCTCGCCGTCGCAGACCGCGTCCACGTCCACCTCGACCGCATCCGACAGGTAGCGATCGAACAGGAGCGGGTTCTTGCCGAGCACCGTGTTGATCTGCCCCGTCTTGTCGTTGGGGTAGCGCGCCTTGACGTCGGACGGGATCAGGCTCGGCAGGGTGTCGAGGAGGTAATCGGCGAACTGCGCCTCGTCGCGGATGATCGCCATGGCCCGGCCGCCGAGCACGTAAGACGGGCGCACGACGAAGGGCAGGCCGAGATCGGCCGCCACGAGCCGGCTCTGCTCCACGGAATAGGCGATGCCGTTCTTCGGCTGCTTCATCGCCAGCTTGTCGAGCAGGCGCTTGAACTGGTCCCGGTCCTCGGCAAGGTCGATGGCGTCCGGCGAGGTGCCGAGGATCGGAATGCCGGCGGCTTCGAGGGCGCGGGCGAGCTTCAGGGGCGTCTGCCCGCCGAACTGCACGATGACGCCGTGCAGCGTGCCCGCCTGCTTCTCGGTTTCGAGGATTTCGAGCACGTCCTCGGCGGTCAGGGGCTCGAAATAGAGGCGGTCCGAGGTGTCGTAGTCGGTCGAAACCGTCTCCGGGTTGCAGTTGACCATGATGGTCTCGTAGCCCGCATCGCTCAGCGCGTAGCAGGCGTGACAGCAGCAATAGTCGAACTCGATGCCCTGGCCGATCCGGTTCGGCCCGCCGCCGAGGATGACGACCTTCTTGGCGTCGGTCGGCGCGGCCTCGTCGACCACGGTCCCTGCGAAGGGCGCCACGTAGGTCGAGTACATGTAGGCGGTGGGCGACTTGAACTCAGCCGCACAGGTGTCGATGCGCTTGAATACCGGGCGCACGGCGAGCGCACGGCGCTTCTCGCGCACCTCGCTCTCTTCCATCTTGGCGAGGACGGCGAGGCGGGCATCGGAGAAGCCCGCCGCCTTCAGCTGCCGGAAGGCGCCCGGCGTGGTCGGCAGGCCGTGGGCCTTCACCCGCTGCTCGAGGTCCACGATGGCCTGAAGCTGCTCCAGGAACCACGGGTCGATCTTGCAGGAGGCGTGGACCTCCTCATGGCTCACGCCGAGGCGCAGGGCCTGCGCGACCTGCAACAGGCGGTCGGGCGTCGGGGTACCGAGCGCGGCCTTGATGGCGTTGCGGTCATCGCCCTTGCCCAGGCCCTCGATCTCGATCTCGTCGAGGCCGGTCAGCCCGGTCTCCAGCGAGCGCAGGGCCTTCTGGAGGGATTCCGCGAAGCAGCGGCCGATGGCCATCGCCTCGCCCACCGACTTCATGGCGGTGGTCAGCGTCGGCTCGGCGCCGGGGAACTTCTCGAAGGCGAAGCGCGGGATCTTCGTGACGACGTAGTCGATGGTCGGCTCGAAGGAGGCCGGGGTCGCACCGCCCGTGATGTCGTTGGCGATCTCGTCCAGTGTGTAGCCCACGGCGAGCTTGGCCGCGACCTTCGCGATGGGGAAGCCGGTCGCCTTCGAAGCAAGCGCCGATGAGCGCGAGACGCGCGGGTTCATCTCGATCACGATCATCCGCCCGTTCTCAGGGTTGATCGCGAATTGCACGTTTGAGCCGCCGGTCTCGACGCCGATCTCGCGGAGCACCGCGAGAGAGGCGTCGCGCATCACCTGATACTCCTTGTCGGTGAGCGTCAGGGCCGGGGCGACGGTGATCGAATCGCCCGTATGGACGCCCATCGGGTCGATGTTCTCGATGGAGCAGACGATGATGCAGTTGTCGTTCCTGTCGCGGACGACCTCCATCTCGTACTCTTTCCAGCCGAGCACGCTCTCCTCGATCAGCACCTCGTTGGTGGGCGAGGCGTCGATGCCGCGCTCCACGATGTCGAGGAATTCCTCGCGGTTGTAGGCGATGCCGCCGCCGGTGCCGCCCATGGTGAAGGACGGGCGGATGATCGCGGGCAGGCCGACTTCGGCCAGCGCGATCAGCGCCTGCCCGAGGGCATGCTCTCCGTAGCGCTTGCGCCGCTCGGACTCGCCCGCGTGCCACTTCTTCTCGAAGGCGGCGAGGGCGTCAGCGCGGGCCTGCTCGTCGGTGTGGGTGGCCTCGATCCGGGCGATCTCGGCCTGATACTTCTGCCGGTCGGCCTTCTTGACGGCCGAGGCGTTGGCCAATGCCGATTTCGGTGTGTCGAGGCCGATCTTGGTCATCGCGTCGCGGAACAGCGAGCGGTCCTCGGCCTTGTCGATGGCCTCGGCGGTGGCGCCGATCATCTGCACGCCGTACTTGGCGAGCACGCCCATCTTCTGGAGCGACAGGGCACAGTTCAGCGCCGTCTGGCCGCCCATGGTCGGCAGGATCGCGTCGGGGCGCTCCTTCTCGATGATCTTGGCGACGATCTCCGGGGTGATCGGCTCGACATAGGTCGCGTCGGCCATGTCCGGATCGGTCATGATCGTGGCGGGGTTCGAATTCACGAGCACGATGCGGTAGCCCTCCTCGCGGAGGGCCTTGCACGCCTGGGTGCCGGAATAGTCGAACTCGCAGGCCTGTCCGATGATGATCGGCCCCGCCCCGACGATCAGGATCGAGGAGATATCGGTGCGTTTGGGCATCGGACGCCTTGATACAGGCACGCGCACCCCGTCGTCGGGCATAACCCCACGACCGGACGCACGGCGGGATTGTCGTTGAGCCCTGCGTTTACACGGGGCTTCGCACCGGAGACAAGGGTGCGCGACCGGTCATCGCAAGGACGATGCCGACCTGTCCACTCATGCGGCCGCGGAAAGCGCCGTGATAGCCCTGTCGATGGCGAGGTAGAAGACGCCGAAGGCCACGACGGCAGCAGCGGCGAACTCGACGGCGACGTTCGGCAGGGTCTGCGCCCGGCGCAGGCTCTCGCGCCCGGCCACGATGGAGATCCAGGCGAGCGCCAGCACGGCCGGCATGGCGAACAGGTAGGAGAGGGTGCTCTCGATCCGGTCGAGGCCGGCGACGGGATCGATCAGCGCGCGGATGTTGCGCACCCACGGCGCGTAGGCCGCCGCGTAGAGGGCGGTGAGCCAAGCCAGGCCCGTCGCCACCCCGAGGTGGAAGCTGAAGGCACGGTGCAGACGCGAGAAGTCGTCGCTTGCCTGTCTGGCAATCATTGGGATCATCCCCCGCCGCGGCCGGCGCGATCGCGATGGCGTCGCCGTCTCAAGCCGTTGGCGGGGGATAAGCCTTCCGAATTCGGGGTTTTTGTGACCCCGATGGGGCAGTCTCGGGATCAGGCCTGCGGGGCCGATTCCGGCTTGCCCGAGCGCATCAGCGCCACGAACCGCTCGAACAGGTAGTGGCTGTCGCGCGGGCCGGGCGAGGCCTCCGGGTGGTGCTGCACCGAGAAGGCCGGGCGGTCTGTGAGCGATAGGCCGCAATTCGAGCCGTCGAACAGCGAGACATGCGTCTCGACCGCCGAGGCCGGCAGGCTGGCCGGGTCCACCGCGAAGCCGTGGTTCATGGACACGATCTCGACCTTGCCGGTCGTCTTGTCCTTAACCGGATGGTTCGCGCCGTGATGGCCCTGGCCCATCTTCACCGTGCGGCCGCCGAGCGCCAGACCCATGAGCTGATGCCCGAGGCAGATGCCGAACGTCGGCACCTTCTCATCAAGCAGCTTGCGGATCACCGGAACGGCGTACTCGCCGGTCGCGGCCGGGTCGCCGGGGCCGTTCGAGAGGAACACGCCGTCCGGCTTCATGGCCAGGATCTCCTCGGCCTTGGTGGTGGCCGGCACGACGGTGACGTCACAGCCCGCTTCCGCCAGCAGCCGCAGGATGTTGCGCTTCACGCCGTAATCGATGGCCACGACCTTCAGGCCCGTGCCCGGCGCCCGCTTGCCGTAGCCGTTGCCGAGCGCCCAGACGGTCTCCGACCATTCGGACGTTTCACGGCTGGTGACCGGCGGCACGAGGTCCAGCCCCTCCATCGGGGCGAGGGCGGCGGCGCGCGCCTTGAGGGCCTCGCGGTCGAACTGTCCGTTGGGGTCGTTCGCGATGACGGCGTTCGGCATGCCCTTGTCGCGGATGAGCGCGGTGAGCGCCCGGGTGTCGACCCCGGTGATGCCGACGATGCCGCGCGCCCGCAGCCAGCCGTCGAGATGCGAGGACGAACGCCAGCTCGAGGGCTTCGTCACGGCCGAGGCGATGACGGCGCCGCGCACGCCGGAGGCCGGCGCCGCATCGAGGCTTTCGAGATCCTCGTCGTTGGTGCCGACATTGCCGATATGCGGGAAGGTGAAGGTCACGATCTGCCCGGCATAGGACGGGTCGGTCAGGATCTCCTGATAGCCCGTCATGGCGGTGTTGAAGCAGACCTCGCCATCGGCCACGCCGGTCTGGCCGATGCCGAATCCTTCGAGGATCGTGCCGTCCGCCAGCACCAGAAGAGCGGTGGCGACGGGCTCGGACCAGGGCGCGGGCTCGGCCGTGGGGTGCGCGGACGCGCCGTCGTCTTGCAGCATCGGGACCTTCTCGCTTATCTCGTCGGCATCCGGCGCCTTGCGGCGCGCGCGGAACCCTCCGGCGCGTCTTAAAGACTGCGGCGTGTGACGTGGTCAATGTGGCTGCAACTCGCGTGCCGTTCAACGCCCGTCGTCGCGGGGCAGCCGCCCGCTTTTCACACCCTCTGAAGGACTTCGAGATGCAGTTGCGCGAGCGTTTCACCGCCGAGATGAAAGAGGCCATGAAGGCCGGCGACAAGGGCCGCCTCGCCACGGTGCGGATGATGCAGGCCGCCCTGAAGGACAAGGACATCGAGGCGCGCGGCCTCGGCAAGGACCCGGCCTCGGACGAGGACATCCTCTCGCTGCTCCAGAAGATGATCAAGCAGCGCACCGAATCGGCCACCGTCTACGAGCAGGCCGGCCGCCCCGAACTCGCCGAGAACGAGCGCGCGGAGATCGCGGTGATCGAGAGCTTCCTGCCGAAGCAGATGGACGAGACCGAGGTGAAGGCCGCCGTCGAGGCCGCCATCCTCGAGACCGGCGCGGCCGGGCCGAAGGACATGGGCCGGGTGATCGGCGCCCTGAAGGGCACCTTCGCCGGCCGCATGGACTTCGCCAAGGCGAGCGGCCTCGTGAAGGAAGCCCTCGCCGCGAAGGCGTGAGAGCCGGAACAACGCAACAGCGCGGTTCTGCCCGCAATCCCCCGGCGGGGCGGCGGGCGGGCCGGGACTCGGTGGGGTGGAACGCGCTATACTCGCCGGTCCCGCCCTCTGCCCCGCGATACCCTTGCGCTATCCGCCGCACATTCTGGAAGAGATTCGCGCCCGGCTTCCGGCCTCGGCCGTGGTCGGCCGCCGGGTCCAGCTGAAGAAGGCGGGACGCGAATGGCGCGGGCTGTCGCCGTTCAATGCCGAGAAGACGCCGAGCTTCTACGTGAACGACCAGAAGCAGTTCTACCACTGCTTCTCGTCCGGCAAGCACGGCGACGTCTTCACCTTCCTGATGGAGACGGAAGGCCTGAGCTTCCCCGAGGCCGTCGAACGGCTGGCGGGCGAGGCGGGCGTTCCCCTGCCGGCGCCGACCGTCGAATCGCGCGAGAGCGAGAAGAAGCGCGCCACCGCCATCGACGTGATGGAGATGGCCGCCGCGTGGTTCGAGGAGCGCCTGCGCTCGTCCAAGGGTGCGGACGCCCGCGCCTATCTCGACCGGCGCGGCCTCGGCGACGAGGTGAGGGCCCGGTTCCGCCTCGGCTACGCGCCGAACGAGCGCTACGCCCTGCGGGATCATCTCGCCGGCAAAGGCGTCGAGCGCGACACGATGGTCGAACTCGGCCTGCTCGCGGGCGGCGAGGATGTGGCCGTTCCTTACGATTATTTCCGCGACCGGGTGATGTTCCCCATCACCGACCTGCGCGGCCGGGTCGTCGCCTTCGGCGGGCGCGCGCTCGCCAAGGAGGTCCGCGCCAAGTACCTGAACTCGCCGGAGACGCCGCTCTTTCACAAGGGGCGGATGCTTTACAACCTGCACAATGCGCGGAAGGCCGCCCACGAGCGCAGCTCGATCATCGCCGTCGAGGGCTATGTCGACGTCATCGCGATGACGCTCGCGGGCCACGGGGAAACGGTGGCGCCGCTGGGCACGGCCCTCACCGAGGACCAGTTGGCGCTGCTGTGGCGCCATGCCGACGAGCCGGTGCTCTGTTTCGACGGCGACGGGGCGGGCGTGCGGGCCGCCCACCGTGCCATCGATGTCGCGCTGCCTCTGCTGGAACCGGGCAAGAGCCTGCGAATCGCCCTGCTGCCGGCCGGGCAGGATCCGGACGATCTCCTGCGCTCGGGCGGTCCCGCCGCCATCGACCGGGTGCTCGAAGCGGCCATTCCGCTGTCGGAACTGCTCTGGCGCCGGGCGGTCGAGGCCCAGCCCGTCGACACGCCGGAGCGCCGCGCCGGGTTCGCCCGCGCCCTACGCGCTACCATCACGACGATCCGCGACGAGACGGTGCGGCGCTACTACCGCGACGACGTCGAGGAGAGGCTGCGCGGTCTGTCGCCCCAGCCCCTGCGCAACGCGCCGCAGAACCGCGAACGTGGCCGGCGGCAGCCCGAGCCGGTTTCGCCACGCCTGCGGACAGCGCCCAGCGCCTCCGTCACCGCCTCGGCGGGGTTCAGCGGCGCCGCGCCCGTACGGGAATCGATGATCGCCGCCACCTTCCTCGTTCACCCGGAGATGGTCTCGACCTTCGGCGACGAATTGGCGGAACTGGACTTCGCTGATTCGGACTGCCGGGCCGTCGTCTCGGTGCTGCTGGCCTGCGCCACCGAGCACACGCTACCCGACGCGACTCTGTTGCAGGAACGCCTCACTCGCGCGGGACTGATCGAAGCCGCAGAGCGCGTGCTGGGTCTGGCCCGTTCGCGGGAGCGGGCGCAGCTCGATCCGCAGGGCGATCCGGCGCAGTGCGCGGACGCCCTGCGCCAAGCGATGATCTTGCACCGGCAGGCCGGAGCGCTACATAGCGAACTTCACGAGGCCCGGCAGGCGTTTGAGGCCGATCCGACGGACGCCGGCTGGACCTGGGTCTGCGACGTGAAAGAAAGGCTGGCAATCGTGCTATCGGCGGAGTCGGAGGCCGACCTTCCGGCGACGGATGCGCGGGGTGCGCCGTGACTTCCATGGTGCGCTGGCGCTATAGGCGGCTATCGGCTGTGGCTGCCCTGCGCTCGCAGCCTTAGTTAACACACGGTCAAGCCTAGGCTTGCATACGAAGATGGGGTCGCGCGGCTGACCGTCGCGATCCGCACCAGTTTTTGCATCGCGGCGTCGAAGGCGTGGACAGGCTCCCGATGCCTCCGCAATCCGCCGCAACGGGACAACAATAGGCTCATCATGGCGACGAAGGCAACGGAACGGGACGAGGCGGACGCTGCACCCGAGCAGCAGACCGACGGGCCGCTCCTCGACCTGTCGGATGCCGCGGTCAAGCGGATGATCAAGCTCGCCAAGAAGCGCGGCTACGTGACCTATGAAGAGGTCAACGAGGTGCTTCCCGAGGGCCAGTCCGACCCCGACCAGCTCGAAGACGTGCTCTCCCAGCTCTCCGAGATGGGCATCAACGTCGTCGAGGCCGAGGAGACCGAGGAAGCCGCAGCCGGCGAAAAGGCCGCGAGCGGCGAGGCCGACGAGGAAGAGGCCGAGGGCGGCGAAGTCGCCGAGGTGACGTCGACCCGCGCGGTCGCCGTCGCGACGACCACCCGCGAGCCGACCGACCGCACCGACGACCCGGTGCGCATGTACCTGCGCGAGATGGGCTCGGTGGAGCTTCTCTCCCGCGAGGGCGAAATCGCCATCGCCAAGCGGATCGAGGCCGGGCGCGAGGCGATGATCGCCGGCCTGTGCGAGAGCCCGCTGACCTTCCAGGCCATCATCATCTGGCGCGATGAGTTGGTGGAGGGCAAGGTCCTCCTGCGCGACATCATCGATCTCGAAGCGACCTATGCCGGCCCGGACGGGCGCAATGCGCCGCAATTGGCCGAGGGCGAGAGCGAGGGCGACGAGGACAGCGACGGACCGACGCCTCCCGAGGGTGGCGACGAGGAGGACGATCTCGAGAACAACGTGTCGCTCGCCGCGATGGAAGCGGAGATCAAGCCGCGCGTCCTCGAGACCTTCGACGCGATCGCCCAGAACTACCACAAGCTGCGCAAGGCCCAGACCGAGAACGGGACCGGCGCCGACAAGACCTCGGCGCAGACCAAGAAGCAGGGCGACCTCAAGGACATCGTCGTCGCCGACGTGAAGTCCCTGTCGCTCAACAACAACCGGATCGAGGCGCTGGTCGGCCAGCTCTACGCGATCAACAAGCAGCTCATCGGTCACGAGGGCCGGCTGATGCGCTATGCGGAGAGCCACGGCGTCGCCCGCGACGAGTTCCTGCGCCACTACCAGGGCTACGAGCTCGATCCGGCCTGGATGGACCGCGTCGGCACGCTCGGCGGCAAGGGCTGGAAGAACCTGGTCGAGAGGGGCCAGAAGCAGGTCACCGAACTGCGGGCGCAGATCCTCGACCTCGCCTCGGAGACGGGCCTCGAGATCGGCGAGTTCCGCCGCATCGTGAACATGGTCCAGAAGGGCGAGCGCGAAGCCCGGCAGGCGAAGAAGGAAATGATCGAGGCGAACCTGCGCCTCGTGATCTCCATCGCCAAGAAGTACACGAACCGCGGCCTGCAGTTCCTGGACCTGATCCAGGAGGGCAACATCGGCCTGATGAAGGCCGTGGACAAGTTCGAGTACCGCCGGGGCTACAAGTTCTCGACCTACGCGACGTGGTGGATCCGGCAGGCGATCACCCGCTCGATCGCCGATCAGGCGCGGACCATCCGCATCCCGGTCCATATGATCGAGACGATCAACAAGATCGTCCGCACCTCGCGCCAGATGCTGCATGAGATCGGGCGTGAACCGACGCCCGAGGAGCTGGCCGAGAAGCTGGCCATGCCGCTGGAGAAGGTCCGCAAGGTCCTGAAGATCGCCAAGGAGCCGATCTCCCTCGAAACGCCCATCGGCGACGAGGAAGACAGCCACCTCGGCGACTTCATCGAGGACAAGAACGTCGTCCTGCCGATCGACGCGGCGATCCAGTCGAACCTTCGCGAGACCACGACGCGCGTACTCGCGTCGCTCACGCCCCGCGAGGAGCGCGTGCTGCGCATGCGCTTCGGCATCGGCATGAATACCGACCACACCCTGGAAGAGGTCGGCCAGCAATTCTCCGTGACGCGCGAGCGCATCCGCCAGATCGAGGCGAAGGCGCTGCGCAAGCTCAAGCATCCGAGCCGCAGCCGGAAGCTTCGGAGCTTCCTCGACAACTGAGCCGACGGCCCGCGCCGCCGGCTCACGGCAAAGCCTTGCTTTGCCGTGACGGAAACCCACCTTGGCGCCATGCTCGAACGACGTCCGCCACTGCCCGGAACACCGACGGCCGATGCGGACGGCTCCGAGACCAGCGACGTCCCGTTCGGCGCGCTGGAGCCCTCGGTCGGCATCCGCGATTGGCTGCTCGGTGAGGGGGCCCGCATCGACAAGGCCGAGCACATGCTCGAAGGCCTTGCCGAGCGGCTGATCGATATCGGCGTTCCGGTGGACCGCGCCTCCACCGCCATCGACACGTTGCACTCGGAATATGCCGGCGTCGGCCGGGTCTGGACGCGCAACGGCGGTGTCACGGTGCGGCTTTTCCCGCACGGCAGCCGTTCCCAGGAAGCCTATCTCCGCAGCCCCTTCGCCGAGGTCCACCGGACCGGCCGCTGGCTGATCCTAGACCTGTCCGAGACGCCGGACGACGCCTACGCCATCGTGCCGGACCTCAAGGCGGAAGGGTTCACGCACTACGTCGTCGCGCCGCTGTTCTTCACGAACGGCACGCAGAACGGCATCACCTTCGCCACCAAGTGCCCCACGGGGTTCGAGCGCGAGCACATCGCGATCCTGCGCTTCATCATGCCGGCGCTGGCGGCGGTGATGGAGATGCGGGTTCTGAACAAGCAGCTCGATCACGTGCTCCGCGTGTATGTCGGCGACGAGCCGCACCGGGCGATCCTATCGGGCGACATCCGGCGCGGACAGGTCACGCGCATCCGCTCCGCGATCCTGTTCGCGGACATGCGCGACTACACGCGCATCTCCGCCGACATGACGCCGGAGGAGGCGGTGGCCCTCCTCAACGTGTTCTTCGATTGCCTCGTCCCGCCCATCGAGGGCGAGGGCGGCGAGGTGCTGAAGTATCTTGGCGACGGGCTGCTCGCGATCTTCCGCGAGAGCGGCGACGACCTCGGCGGCGCGGCCAAGGGCGCCCTGACGGCGGCCCAGCACATTCTGGCGGCCATCGACGAGGCGAACGCCCTCCATCAATTCCCGGTGCCGATCCAGGCGGGCATCGCCCTCCACCATGGCGAAGCAGCCTACGGCAATGTCGGCTCCGGCTCGCGCCTCGACTTCACGGTGATCGGCCGCGACGTGAACCTTGCCAGCCGGCTCGCCAAGCTCAACCGGGGGCTCGGCGAGGAGCTTCTGATGTCGAAGCCCTTCGTGGATTTCCTGTGGGGCGACCCGGTTCCGGTGGGCGTCCACGTGCTCCACGGCTTCGAGGAGCCGATGGCGGTGTTCAAACCGAAATTCCTGCGGCCGCGGAAAAGGGATTGAGGGCGGTATCCCCGTTCAATCCCGTCATTGCGAGCGAGAGCAAAGCAATCCAGTCGGCGCCGCCATATCCGGACAAGTCGCGCTCTGGATTGCTTCGGCTTCGCCTCGCAATGACGGCGAGGCGTGAGGGCCGGGGGGATTGACGCTTAGCCGATCAAAGGCCACATCTCGCTCTGTTCCAGGGAGATCCCCGGCAAGGGGCTGAGAAACCGATGGCACGCCCGTAAGGGCCTGCGGCGCGGAAATCCTTCGAACCTGATCCGGTTCACACCGGCGTAGGGATTGGACCGCGGCCGTCGTCCTGACAGGCCATCGCTTTTCACGAAGCACCCGGCCCGTTCCCTCCGCCAGACCAGCGGAGTGTCGCCATGGGGCTTCCGAGGCCCATTTCACCCATTGGCCAGCGTCGCGATCCGGGGCTCGCGGCCCGGAGCGCGAACCTACCCGAGCGCGCGGATGTCGCGGTCATCGGCGGCGGGCTGATCGGCCTTGCCAGCGCGTGGCGCCTCGCATCGAGGGGGCTTTCCGTCACGGTGATCGAGCGCGGCAGCGTCGGATGCGGCGCGAGCCTCGCCGCCACGGGGATGCTGGCACCGGCCGCCGAGCACGAGCCCGGCTCCGATCCGCTGCTGCCGCTCGCCATGGACTCGCTCGCCCGCTGGCCCGGCTTCCGCGACGATCTCGAAGCGGCGTCCGGCCTTTCCATCGACTACCGCCCCGATGGCACCCTGGTTCTGGCCATCGGCCGCGACGAGGTGGAACGCCTGCGCTTCCGCTACGAGCTGCAGCGCCGCTCGGGCCTCGACGCGACATGGCTCAACGGCACCGAAATCCGCCGGCTGGAACCGGTGCTGCGTCCCTCGGTGACGGCGGGCGTGCAATGCCCCCTCGATCATCAGGTCGATCCGCGCCTCGTCATGGCCGCGCTGGTGAAGGCTTGCGAGGCGGCGGGCGTGACGATCATCGAGCGCAGCGCCGTCACCGGCCTCGATTGGTCCGGCGGGCGCGTGACGGGGGTGGCCACGGAGGCCGGGCGCCTGCGCGCCGACACCGTCGTCCTGGCCTCCGGCGCGTGGAGCGGGGAGGGCGGGCTTCTGCCCGACAGCCTCGCCCTGCCGGTGCGCCCCCTCAAGGGCCAGGCGCTCGCCCTGCGGACCACGCGACAGACCGGAACGCTCTCGCGCATGGTCTGGACCGAGCAGGTCCACATGGCCCCGAAGAGCGACGGGCAACTCATCGTCGGCGCGACGGTGGAGGATTGCGGGTTCCGTGAGGGCGTCACGGCGGGCGGGCTCTACGCCCTGCTCGAAGGGGCCAGACGGGTGCTGCCCGGCATCGAGGAGATGGAGGTCGAGGCCGTGTGGAGCGGGTACCGGCCGACGTCGGACGACGACGCGCCGATCATCGATGCCATCGCGCCGGGGCTCATCGCCGCCACGGGCCATCACCGCAACGGCTACCTCCTCGCCCCCGTCACGGCGGACGCGGTCGCCGACCTCGTGGTCTCGGGCGAATTGCCCGCCGTCGCGCGGCCTTTCACGCTGGCCCGCTTCGCCCGGCCCGAGCCGAGGAGGGCGGCGCGATGAAGCTCTTCGTCAACGGCGAGCCCCGCGAGTACGACGCCGTCACCGTCGCGGCCCTGTTCGCCATCGAGGCCGAAGAGACCGGGATCGAGGGGCCGCAGGGCATCGCCATCGCCCTGAACGGCCGGGTTCTGCGCCGGAAGGAATGGGCGGACACCGCCATCACACCGGGTGATCGCATCGAGATCGTCCGCGCCATGCAGGGAGGCTAGAGCATGGACAGCATCGTCACGCCGCTGCGCCCCGAGGACGACGACGCCCTGGTGATCGCCGGGGTGCGGCTCTCGTCGCGCCTGTTCCTCGGCACCGCCGGCTACCCGACGCAGGCGATCATGCGCGACGCCGTCGAGGCGTCCGAGGCCGAGGTGGTCACCGCCTCGATCCGCCGGGTGTCCCTGCGCGGCCACGGCTCGGACACCGTGAGCCTGCTCAAGGGCCGCCGCTTCCTGCCGAACACCGCCGGCTGCGAGACCGCCCGCGATGCGATCATGACCGGCGAACTCGCCCGCGAGGCGTTGGACACGACGTGGATCAAGGTCGAGGTCATCGGGGACCGCGAGACGCTGTACCCGGACGTCGCCGAACTGATCGAGGCCTGCCGCCATCTGGTGGACGACGGCTTCACCGTCCTGCCCTATTGCAACGACGACCCCATCGTCTGCCGCCGCCTCGAGGACATCGGCTGCGCCGCCGTGATGCCGATGGGCTCGTTGATCGGCTCCGGCATGGGTGTCGCCAACCCGGCGAACATCGAGCTGATCTGCCGACGGGCGGGCGTGCCAGTCATCGTCGATGCCGGCATCGGCACTGCTTCGGACGCGGTGATCGCGATGGAACTCGGTGCCGCCGCCTGCCTCGTGAACACGGCGGTGGCCAAGGCCGACGATCCGGTGCGGATGGCCCGCGCCATGGCCCGCGCCGTCGAGGCCGGGCGCGAGGCGTACCTCGCCGGGCGGATCCCGCGCCGGGGACGCGCCGATCCGTCGAGCCCGCAACTCGGTCTTGTCGGCTCGTGATCTTGCCGTTGCCGCTGCTCGCCGTGACGGACCGCCACGGCCATCTCCGCCCGCTCCCGGAGACAGTGCGGGCGGTGCTCGCCGGGGGAGGGCGCTGGATCTGGTTCCGCGACCGCGACCTGCCCGTCGACGAGCGCCTGCGTCTCGGTGAGGCGGTGGCGGCGGAAGTGCGGGCTGCGGGCGCGTTCCTGACGGTCGGGGGCGACATCGCGCTGGCGGCGGCCCTCGGGGCGGATGGAATCCACCTGCCCGGCGGATCGGACGCCGTGGCCAAGGCCCGGGACAGGCTCGGCGCCGGGCTGATCGGCCTCTCTGCTCACAGCCTGCGCGACGTCGAGGCCGCGGCGGCGGCGGGCGCGGATTACGTGACGCTGAGCCCGATCTTCCCGACGGCCAGCAAACCCGGCTACGGCCCGGCCCTCGGCCTCGCCGCGATCACCGCAGCCGCCCGCCTCGGCCTCCCGGTCGTCGCGCTGGGTGGGATCGGCGAGGGGTCGCTCGCCCCGTGCCGAATGGCCGGCGCCACCGGGTTCGCGGTCATGGGCGGGGTGATGCGGGCGGACGATCCCGCTGGCGCCGCGCAGGAGCTACTGGCGGGATGGCACCACTGACGAGAGACGTGACGCCCCCTCTCCCCGCCTGCGGGGAGAGGCCCGCCGATACCTCGTCGTATCGGCGGGAAGCGCAGGCGCAGCCGAAGCGGGGGTGAGGGGGCTCGCAGGATGAGTCTCTTCTAGCCTCCCCCCCTCACCCCCGGCTGCCGCCTCGCTTCGCCCCCGACAAGGGGGGCTCAGCCCTCTCCCCGCAGGCGGGGAGAGGGGTACTCTGCACCCTGACGCGCTGGGTGGGATCGGCGAGGGGACGCTCGCCCCGTGCCGAATGGCCGGCGCCACCGGCTTCGCGGTCATGGGCGGGGTGATGCGGGCCGACGATCCCGCTGGCGCCGCCGGGGGTTGCTGGCGGGATGGCACCACCGACTTGAGACGTGACGCCCCCCTCTCCCCGCCTGCGGGGAGAGGCCCGCCGATACCTTGTCGTATCGGCGGGAAGCGCAGGCGCAGCCGGAGCGGTGGTGAGGGGGCTCGCAGGATGAGCCTCCTCCGGCCGGCCCCCTCACCCCCGGCTGCCGCCTCGCTTCGCCCCCGACAAGGGGGGCTCACCCCTCTCCCCGCCTGCGGGGAGAGGGGTACACTCTGCGCCCTAGGCCGCAGGCCCGTAGGGCGGGCGGGGGATCGCCCGGTGGGCGGCGCGCAGCGCGGCGGACCAGCGCTCGCGCAGGTCGTGGAAATAGCCCTCACCGGCCTCGATCCGGTGGTTCACTTCCAGGGTCAGCGCCCCGCGCCGCGCCAGCGCGATGTCGATGGGCAGGCCGACGCCGAGGTTCGAGCGCATGGTCGAATCCATTGAGACGAGGCCGACCTTCAGCGCGTCGTAGAGGTCGGTCTCGAACTTCACCGCCCGGTCGAGGATCGGCTTGCCGTATTTATGCTCGCCGATCTGCAGGAACGGCGCGTCGGTGCTGCACTCGATGAAATTGCCGGCCGAGTAGATCAGGAACAGCCGCATCGGCTCGTCGCCGATCTGCCCGCCGAACAGCAGCGAGATCGAGAAACGGATGCTCGCCGCCTCGAACCCCTTCTGCTCGATCATCCGCACCCGGCGGATCGCCCGGCCGACGAGTTGCGCCGCCTGGAACATGGTCGGCGCCTCGATGAGGCGCTGGGCGGGCTCGCCCTCCTCGCCGGGCACGCCCTCCTGCAACATGCTCAGCACGGTCTGGGTGATCGAGAGATTGCCGGCCGAGGCCAGCATCATCACCCGCTCGCCCGGCACATTGAAGTGGTGGAGCTTGCGATAGGTCGAGATGTCGTCGAGCCCCGCATTGGTGCGGGTATCGGCGACCATCACCAGGCCGTCCTCGACGAGGACACCGACGCAGTAGGTCATGGGTTCAGGTTTCCGGCATGGGATGCGTCAGCATTGGACCGCCGACCTGCCTTGCTCGACGCGGAGCTTCACGTCCAGCGTCTCTGTGCCGCCGCCCATGCGGCTGCCGCGGATCGGGGCCGCGCCGAGATAGTCGAGCCCCATGGCGAGGCGGATATACTGCTCCGACGGGCTGATCTCGTGCACGGCATCGAAGGCCACCCAGCCGAGATTCGGCACCAGCGCCTCGGCCCAGCCGTGCGGCGCCTCCACTTCGGCCGCTCCGTCGTCCCGCGCGCGGTAGCCAGCCACGTAGCGGGCCGGGATGCCCAGGTGCCGGGCGGCGGCGATGAAGACGTGGGCAACGTCCTGCGAGTTGCCGTGCCCCGCCGCCAGGGCCTTGGCCGCTGGCACGGCGGCCGTCGCGGGACCGGATTCGAACCGCACCGCCCCATGCACCGCCTCCATCAGACGGTGAAGGACGGTCAGCCGATCCTCGGCGCCACGGGCGGCATCCTCGGCGAGCGCGTGCAGCTCGGGGCTCGCGACACAGAAATCCGTCTCGCGCAGGTAGAACAGGTCGGGCAGCCGCTCGACCGAGCCGCGTACGACGCCGTGGGTGTCGTCGGTGTCCGCCTCTCCGATCACGCGGATCGTCAGGGTGCTGGCCGGCTCGTCCGGGGTGAACCAGTGGACGATGTTGCCGAACCCGTCCTCGCGGGCGGTCAGCCGACCGTCCACGGAGGTGTCGATCCGCCAGCGGCGAACGTACTGCCCGTCATGGTCGCGCGGCGTCAGGCGCAGGATCTGGATCAGGCCCCGTGCCGGCTGCTCGTAGATGTAGCTGGTCTCATGGACAACGCGGATGCGCATGCGCCCTTCCCGCCCGTGCTGTTCGACCGAACCCGGTCCCTCGGCCTGACTCAGCCGACGAGATACTGCTTGGCGATCGCTTCGCCCACCCCGTTGCTCTCCACGATGAATGCCTGGACGAACTCGTGCAGGCCAGCGTTGAAGATACGGTCGATGTTGTCGCTCTCCAGCTTCGCCAGCACGTTGCCGGCGAGGCGCTGGCTCGGCCCCCGCCGTCCGTAGGCATCGGCGATGAGGTCGAGGTATTCCACGATCACGCCGTAGCAATTGGCGAAGGAACGCGGCATCTGCTTGTTCAGCATCAGCAGATCGGCCACCAGCAGAGGCTTCACGCTCTCGCGGTAGACCCAGTGATAGGCCGTGAGCGCGGAGACTTCGCGCAGGATCGTCGTCCACTGGAAATAGTCGAGGCTACCGCCGATCTTCTCGTCCTGCGGCAGCAGGATCTTGTACTTCACGTCGAGGATGCGCGCCGTGTTGTCGGCTCGCTCGATCGCCGTGCCGAGGCGGGTGAACCAGAACGCGTCGTTCCTCAGCATCGTGCGGAAGGCCGAGCCGTCATAGGTCAGCGAGACGGTCTTCACCCAATCGAGGAAGCGGCCGAACTCGTCGCGGTTCAGGTCGCGCCCGGCATAGGAGCGCAGTTCGAGCCAAGCGCCGTTGATCGCGTCCCACATCTCGGTGGTCAGCGCCGTGCGCACGGAACGGGCGTTCTCCCGCGCCGCCTCGATGCAGGAGCGGATCGAGGACGGGTTGTGCGGGCTGAAGGCGAGGAAATCGCACACCGTGTCGGCGTTCACGACGCTGTAATGCGGCTTGAACAGTTCGGGGTCGCCGGCCGAGGCCAGCGCCGATTCCCACTCGTTGCTCTCGCCGTAACTAGAGGGGAGCGCGGCGAGGCGGTGCGCGGCGTCGAGGATGCGCGCGACGAAGTCGGCGCGTTCGACGTAGCGCGAGAGCCAGTAGAGGTTGTCGGCAGTCCTGGAGAGCATGGTGCGGCTCGATCGTCCCGGCCCCGGGGGGCTTACGCAGCGTTACGAGGGTTCGGCGTTCAGGCGTCGAGCACCCAGGTGTCCTTCGTGCCCCCGCCCTGGCTCGAATTCACCACGAGGGATCCTTCCTTGAGGGCGACCCGCGTCAGCCCGCCGGGCACGATGCGAATCTCGTCCGCCCCGCATAGCACGAAGGGCCGCAGGTCGACGTGGCGCGGGGCGATGCCGGAGGCGACGAAGGTCGGGCAGGTGGAAAGCGAGAGGGTCGGCTGGGCGATGAACCCGTCCGGGGCGTGGCGCAGCTTCTTGGCGAAATCGTCGATCTCGCGCTTGCTGGCATGGGGGCCGACGAGCATCCCGTAGCCGCCCGACCCGTTCACTTCCTTCACCACCAGTTCGGACAGGTTGTCCATCACGTAGGAGAAGGCCTCCTTCTCGCGGCAGCGATAGGTCGGCACGTTGTGCAGGATCGGCTCCTCGCCGGTGAAGAACTTCACGATCTCCGGCATGTAGCTGTAGACCGCCTTGTCGTCCGAGATGCCGGTGCCGACGGCGTTGGCCAACGTCACCGAGCCGCGCTCGTAGGCGTTCATGATGCCCGGCACGCCGAGCACCGAATCCGGCCGGAAGACCAGCGGATCGAGGAAATCGTCGTCGAGGCGTCGGTAGATCACGTCCACCTTCCGCGGCCCCTCGGTGGTGCGCATGTAGACCACATCGTCCTTGGTGAAGAGGTCGGACGCCTCCACCAGCTCGACGCCGAGCTTATCGGCCAGGAACGAGTGCTCGTAGAAGGCCGAGTTGTAGCGGCCGGGGGTGAGCAGCACCACGGTCGGGTCGCGGGTGGCCGAGGCGGGGGCGAGGCTGCGCAGGGTCGCGAGCAGGGCGTCCGGGTAGTTCTCGACCGGCGCGACCCGGTGCTTCGAGAACAGATCCGGGAACAGCCGGAGCATCACCTCGCGGTTCTCCAGCATGTACGACACGCCGGAGGGGATGCGGGCATTGTCCTCGAGGACGAAGAAATCCTTCTCGCCGGTGCGGACGATGTCGATGCCGGCGACATGGACGTAGAGGTCGTGCGGCACCCGGAAGTTGCGCATCTCCATCCGGTAATGGGCGTTCCGGTAGACGAGATCGGCGGGGATGATGCCGGCCTTGATGCACTCCTGGGCGCCGTAGACGTCCTTCAGGAACATGTTGAGCGCCGTGACGCGCTGCTTCAGCCCGCGCTCCAGGAAGTCCCATTCCGGCCGGGTGATGACCCGGGGGATGATGTCGAAGGGAATGAGCCGCTCGGTCGATTCTGTATCGCCGTAGACGGCGAAGGTGATGCCGATGCGCCGGAACAGCAGCTCCGCCTGGCTGCGGCGGGTGTTGAAATGGTCGGCCGGGGTCGAATCCAGCCACGCCTTCAGGCGTCCGTAAGCTTCGCGGAGGGTGGCCGGGTCGGCCGGGCCGCCCAGGCCGGTCATTTCATCGAAGGCTGCGGCAGCCATGCTGTGCTCTCTCCCACACGCTCAAGCTCTGGAGGCAAGAGACGCGCCATGGCCGTTAGCGTAGCGGCCCCGGGCCGCGTTGCCAGGGGGTGCCACTTCTAGATGAGCTTCAGCCCTTTCAGGCTCGCATGACCGTTACGCGCCATGATGACGTGATCGTGCACCACGATGTTGAGCGGCGCCAGGACGGCCACGATCTCGCGGGTCATGCTCACGTCCGCCGCCGAGGGCTTCGGATCGCCCGAGGGGTGGTTGTGGGCGAGGATGATCGCCGTCGCGGAGAGTTCGAGCGCCCGGCGGGCCACCTCGCGGGGATAGACCGGGGTGTGGTCCACCGTGCCGCGCCCCTGCACCTCGTCGGCGATGAGGTGGTTGCGCTTGTCGAGGAAGAGGATGCGGAATTCCTCGCGCGGGGCGAAGGCCATGGTCGCGCGCAGGTATTCGGAGAGGGCGCTCCACGAGGTGAGCACATCGCGCTCGCGGATTTCGCCCCGGGCGAGACGCCGGCCGGCGGCCTCCACGAGCTTCAGGTCCGTGACGACGCCCGGCCCGATCCCCTCGACTTCCAGCAGCCGTGCCCGCTCGGCGCCCAGCACCTCGGCGAGGCTGCCGAAGCGGCGGATCAACGCCTTGGCGAGGGGCTTCACGTCCCGGCGGGGAATCGCCCGGAAGAGCAGCAATTCGAGCAGTTCGTAATCGGGGAGAGCCTCACCCCCGGCCTCCGCGAACTTCTCGCGCAGGCGGTCCCGGTGACCGAGATAATGCGGCTCCTCGCCGGCTGGCGAAAGAGACGGCGCGGCGCTCTCGGCGAAGAAGCCCGGCCCGCGCCCGGATGGCGAGCGTGCCACGGCCGGCCTCAGGCCGCCGGATTGACCGGCTGGTGAAGTCCCTTGGGTGAGAGCGTGAAGATCTCGACCCCGGTCTCGGTCACGGCGACCGTGTGCTCGAATTGCGCGGAGAGGGAGCGGTCACGCGTCACCGCCGTCCAGCCGTCGCCCAGCACCTTCACGGCCGGACGGCCGAGATTGATCATCGGCTCGATGGTGAAGAACTGACCGGGCTTGAGCGGAACGTCGTAGCTCGCCTCGACGTAGTGCAGGATCGTCGGCGCGTCGTGATAGCTGCGCCCGAGGCCGTGGCCGCAGAAATCGCGAACCACCGAGCAGCGCTCGGCTTCGGCGAAGCTCTGGATCGCCCGGCCGATATCGTTGGTGGAGCCGCCTGGCTTCACCGCCGCGATGCCGCGCATCAGCGCCTCGTAGGTGATCTCGCACAGGCGCTGCGCCTTGCGCGGCACCTCGCCGACATAGGCCATGCGGCTGGAATCGCCGTGCCACCCGTCGAGGATGAGGCAGATGTCGAGGTTGACGATGTCGCCCTCGCGCAGGGGCTTGTCGTTGGGGATGCCGTGGCACACCACGTGGTTGATCGACGTGCAGATCGACTTCGGATAGCCCCGGTAGAACAGCGAGGCCGGATAGGCCTTGTTGTCCATGGCGAACTCGAAGGCGAGCTTGTCGATGGCGTCGGTCGTCACGCCGGGCTGCGTCGCCTCCATCAGGAGGTCGAGGGCCTGGGCGGTGAGGTGGCCCGCCCGGCGCATGCCCGCGAAATCCTCCGGGCCGTGGATCGGCGGCTCCGGCGCCCGGCGCGCCTGGGCGCTCGCCTGTTCCTGCATCATGATCAGCGGTTTCTGGTAGGATCGTCTTGCTGGCGTCGGTCCCTATGTACGGTGCGCCAGCCGGCAGGCCAAGCGCCACGCGCCGGGGGCGATGCGTAACCGGCATGTCCTGTCCGCGAGGCTCGCGCGCGGCCTCCCTTGCGCGGCCGGGGGCCGGGACGGCATAAGCGCAGGCGGACATGCCCCATGGTCGGGGCAGGCGAGGGCCGGATGGCAGGCAAGTCGGTACCGCATTTCCACAACGAACCCGGCGTCCCGGCCATCTCGGTCGGCGCGAAGGAGTTCATGTGCATCGGCGCGCTGCCGCCGTTCGACCACCCGCACGTGTTCCTCGACATGGGCGCCGACAACGAGATCATCTGCCAGTATTGCTCGACGCTCTACCGCTACGATCCGGCGCTGGCTGCCGGCGCGGCCGAGCCGGCCGAGTGCGTCTGGCACGACGATTCGGCGGCGGCGGCGGCCTGAAAGGGCGCCAAAGAGCGGTGTCGCCCGAACCGACCCCTCCTGCCACCCCCCTCGAGATCGGGATCGTCGGCGCCGGCATCGGCGGCCTGACGGCGGCGCTCGCCCTCTCGGATGCGGGCCACGCGGTCACGCTGATCGAACGCCGCACCGGGTTCAGCGAAGTCGGGGCGGGTATCCAGATTTCCCCCAATGCCAGCCGGGTGCTGGCCGGGCTCGGCCTGTCCGCCGCCCTGCGCAGGGCGGCGAGCGAGCCGCCGGGGGTCGAGGTGCGCTCCCTCGAATCCGGGCGCCGGATCGGCGGCGTCGCCCTGGGCGCTTCGGCGCGGGAAAGCTTCGGCGCACCCTATTACGTGATCCACCGGGCCGACCTGCAGACGCTCCTCCTCGACGCGGTGCGGGCGCGGCCGCGGATCCGCCTGCTGATGGACCGCTCGGCCACGCAGGCGCGGGAAGGGTCGGAGCGGGTGCTCCTCACCGCCGATACCGGCACGGGCACGCAGGAGCTGGATTTCGATCTGCTGATCGGGGCGGACGGGCTGCGCTCAGCGCTCCGCAAGCATTTCGATGATGCGCCCCTGCGGCCGGGGCGGGCTGCGGCGTGGCGTGCCCTGGTCCCGCGCGAGGCCGTGCCGGTTTCGCTCCAGGGCGAGGCGACGGGCCTGTGGCTCGGGCGCGGGCGGCATGTGGTGCATTACCCGGTGCGGGGCGGCAGCCTGCTCAACGTCGTGGCGGTCGTGCCGGAGGCGGTGGGCGAGAAGGGCTGGGGACGGCTCGGCGAGCCGGCCGTGCTGCGCGCCCATTTCCGCCGCTGCGCCGAGCCCCTGCGGGAGGTGCTTGCCCTGCCCGATTCCTGGCTCGTCTGGTCTCTGGCCGACCGCCCGGCGCCGCGCCCGATGGCGCGGGGACGGATCGCGCTGCTCGGCGATGCGGGCCATCCGGTCCTGCCGTTCCTGGCGCAGGGTGCGGCGCTCGCCATTGAGGACGCGGCGGTGCTGACCCGCTCCCTCGCCGACGCGCCGACCGTGCCGGACGCGCTGGATGCCTATGCGCAGGCCCGTGAGACCCGCGTGCGGCAGGTGCAGCGGGCCGCCCGCGCCAACGGGCGCAGCTACCATGCAAGCGGCATGGTCGGCCTCGTGCGCAACGTGGTGATGGGCCGTCTGGGACCGACAGGCATGAGAGACCGTTACGCCTGGGTCTATGGATGGACGCCTCCGGCTTGATCCCGGCGGGCGCGGCGTTTACCGCTGCGCCTGGAGCGGACGTGGCGGAACCGGTAGACGCACGAGACTTAAAATCTTGCGGCCGCAAGGCTGTGCGGGTTCGAGTCCCGCCGTCCGCACCAAGTCGTCGCCGCCATCATCAAACCCAACGCCCAATTCGCGCGACGAAATCTGCCGGCTGTGGCACCTGATCACTTCATCGTGTCCTCAGAAATCATTTCTATGATATTGAGCGCGATAAGAACCTGCGCATCATCGCCGATTGCCGATTCTCGAAACTTCGAGTGAGCGGCAAATAATACCTTCAACGATGGGAGGGGACGATGTTGCGCAGCGTGTCGCTATCTATACTTGTCATCGCTGTTTGCTCGGGCGCTGCGGCGCAGAATTTCCCGAAGGAAGGCTCAGCTTCTTACACGACGCACTATGTCAATATCTCCGCGACGCCGATGAAAATGGGCGACAGGCTCGTGTCCATCTACGAAAGCGCAGGCATCACCCGCAACGATGCCGGCGAGGGACCGTTCAACAACATGGGAACGCGGTGCCTGGGCCTGCGCGAAGTCAACGGCAACGAGGTGGTCAATCGCGGCAGCTGCATCGACATGGACAAGGACGGCGATCAGGTTTTCTCGACCTACCTCGCCGACGCCAAGAGCGGCCGGCATGAATTCGTCGGCGGGACCGGCAAGTATCAGGGCATAACCGGTTCGGCCGAATACACCTTCCAGTCGATGAAGGTGCCGGAAGGCGCGCGGCCGATGGTGCTCGTGCCGCACAAGGCGAATTGGAAACTGCCCTGAGCGATGCCGGCACGGAGGCGCCGCGCGCCGTCCGTGCCGGTTCGGCCCGTCCTCACGCAGCGCGGACGGTCGCCACGAAGCGCGTCATCTCGGCCTGAAGGCGCTCGGAATGGCGCGAGAGTTCGGAGGCCGCATCGAGCACTTGGCTCGCCGCCGCCCCGGTCTCCTCGGCCGCCCCCGCGACGTCGGCGATGGTCGTCGTCACCTCGCCCGTGCCCGTGGCCGCCTGGGCGACATTGCGGACGATCTCCTGCGTCGCCGCACCCTGCTCCTCCACCGCCGCCGCGATGGCCGTCGCCACGCCGCTGATCTCGCGGATGCGTCCGCCGATCGAGTCGATGGCCCGCACGGCATGGCCGGTCGACGCCTGGATACGGGCGATCTGGGTCGAGATGTCCTCCGTCGCCCGCGCCGTCTGGCCGGCGAGTTCCTTCACCTCCGAGGCCACCACGGCGAAGCCCCGGCCCGCCTCGCCCGCCCGCGCCGCCTCGATGGTGGCGTTCAGGGCGAGCAGGTTGGTCTGCCCGGCGATGTGAGCGATCATTGTCACCACGTCGCCGATCCGCGCGACGGCCTCGTTCAGCTCCTGCACGGAAGACGCGGTCTCGCCGGCCTCGTCCACGGCCCGGCGCGCCAGCTCGGCCGAACCCGCGACCTGCCGGCCGATCTCCTGCACCGACGAACCCAATTCCTCGGCGGACGCCGCCACCGTGGTGACGTTCACCGCCGCCTCCTCCGCCGCGATGGCGACCGTGTTGGATTGCGCGGCGGTGCGCGAGGCCGTGCCGGACATCGCCTGTGCCGTCGCCTGCAGCTGCGTCGCGGAGGACGAGACCAGGGTGGCGATCCCGCCGATGGCGGCCTCGAACCCGTCCGCCATCTGGCGCATGGCAGCCTGGCGCTGCTCCTCGGCCGAAAGGCGGGCCACGCGCGTCTCTTCCTCGAGCTGCCGCTCGCGGATGAGGTTGTCGCGGAACACCTGTACGGTCGCGGCCATGGCGCCGATCTCGTCCCTGCGGCCCGCGCCGGGGATGGCGACGGTGCTGTCGCCCGCCGCCAGCTTCTCCATCGCGCCGGTCATGCGCTGGATCGGCCGCGAGATCCGCAGGAAGCTGAACAGGGCCGCCAGCAGCGACAGCACCACCACGAGGCCGGCGGCGAGGCCCGCCGTGCGGATCGCGCCTTCGGCATCCGCGATGGTGCCGCTCACGGCGACCTCGGCGGCCTGCCTGTTCACCGCGACGTTCTTCTTCAGCGTGTCGGAGGCGTTGGTCGCCAGTTGCAGCAGGTCCGGCCCGAGCAGGATCGCCAGGGCCTCGCCCCGATTGCCCGCAGCCAGGGTGTCGATCACCGTCGCCTGCTGCGCGAGATACGTGGCCCACAGGGTCGAGAACCGCTCGTAGAGCGCACGCTCCTCGGCGGTCTTGTCCATGGCTTCGTATTCATGGCGCAGCTTGTCGATGGCCTTGCCGACGCCATCGACGGTCTTGCGGTTCTCCGCGAGGTCATTCGCCGTCTCCGACGACAGGACCAGCCTGTAGAGCTTCACCCGGTGGTCGCGGATCGCGGTGTTGATCTGGTTGACCGCGTTGATCGCGGGAAGCTTCACGCGGCCGATCTCGCCGACGTTCTGCTTCATTTCGGAGAGGCTTCGGACGGCGACGTAACCTTGCCCCGCCGCGACGAGCGCCGCCAAGCCGAACATGCCCCCGAGGGCCGCCTTGATCGAGACATGCATGATGAACGGCCGGTCTTGTGAACACTACCGTCATGCATAAAAATACATATTGAAGATTATATAAACGTCATCCATTTGCTGCTTGATCGAGCGGCAGCGATATGCTTCCGCACCCCGCAGCGATAAATGGATCGCTGCGGGGTCGGGGACGTTCACCAGGCGCCGTAGCCGTAGGGCCGGTCGCAATGGCGGCGGTGGCCGTAGCCGTAACCGGCGTAGCGGTAGCCATCGTCGGACTCGACGTCGTAGCGGCGCACGACGCGCTCGGTGCGGTAGACCGGCACCTCATCGACCTCGTAGGCGTGCACGCGCGGGGCCGGCGCGTAACCGTAGCCGTAGACCGGGGCGGGCCGGGCGTAACCGTAGCCATAGGCGGGCTCGGCATGGGCCTCGGAGATGGCGGCGCCGAGGAGGGCACCCGCCGCGAGACCGCCGATCACGCCGGCGGCGACCGCGCCGCCGCCCCGGGCCTGCGCCTGCGGAGCGCCGAGGGACCCGACCATGACCAGGGTGGCGGCGGCCAGGGTAGCGAACGTCTTCATGGCCCAACCCTCTCGATGTCTTCGGCCGGCTGTTCCGGCCATGGAGAGAGAATGCCGTGCGCCGCCTGCATCGGCCCTGAAGCCGTCTGGCAGCAATCGTTCAGCTTGCGGTGGCGTCAGACCGAGCGGGATTCCGCCGGCCCGGCATAGGCCCGCAGCCGCCGGGCCATGGTGATGCCGGGGATGGCCAGGCCGGCGAGGACACAGGCCGCGACGATGAGCAGCGCGGTGCCCATCACCCGGAACAGGACCACGCCGAGGATGCCGCCGCCGAGGAAGGCGGCCACGGTCACGAGGTGCAGGCGCAGCTTGTCCCGGTCGACGCAGGGGTGGCGTTCGAGGAGGTTGGCGAGCCCGATCCCGATATCCGTCACCATGCCGGTGACGTGGGTGGTGCGCACCCGCGCGTTGGTGATCTGCGTCACGGTGGCGTTCTGCAACCCGAGGAGGAAGCTGAGGCCCAGCGCCAGCACCGCGCCGCGCGCGTCTTCCGGCAGGAACGGGGCGGCACAGCCGAGCACCAGCAGCATCGCCGCCTCGCCGAGGATGCCGTAGGCATAGACCCCCGGCAGATGCCGCGTGCGCCCGGCATCGATGACCAGGGTCGCGGCCATCGCCCCCGCGACGAAGGCCAGCACGAGGAGCAGGCCGAACAGCGCCATCCGCACCTCGCCGAGGCCGAGATGGTCGGCGAGCGCCGAGACGTTGCCGGTCATGTTCGAGGAAAAGGTGCCGAAGGCGTAGAAGCCGGCGACGTTCAGGGCCCCCGCAATGGCGGCGAAGGTCCAGCCGAGGCGTTCGTCGATCCGGTACGTCCGGGTGGACCCTTCATGGACAAGCATGGCGGCGGCGGTCTGGTAGGAAGCGAAAGATCAAGCGCGGCCGTATCATACCGGCCGGACGTTACCGAGCTACAGCCCCAGCGTCCCGCCATCGGAGCGCGGATCGTGCGTGGCGGCGATGCGCCCGTCGCGGGAATGGCGCACCAGCATCCCGGCATGGCCGAGGGTGTCGCTGTAGGCCTGGCCCACCGACTCGATCTCGTGGCCCATCCGCTCCAGGGCGGAGAGGCAGGCGGGATCGAAGCGATCCTCGACCTTCACGCTGAGCGACGGCGCGCCCCAGGTGCGGCCGTAGAGCAGGCGTGGGGCATCGACGGCCTCCGCCACCGACATCCCGTAATCGGCGTAGCGGGCGAAGATCTGCGCCTGGAATTGCGGCTGCCCGTCCCCGCCCATGGAGCCGTAGGCCATCACGCGGCCGTCGTCGAAGCAGGCGAGCGCCGGGATCAAGGTGTGGAACGGCCGCCGCCCCGGCTCCAGCGGGTTCACCGAGGCCGGATCGAGGGAGAACGACACGCCGCGATTGAGCCACGCGAGGCCGGTTCGCGGCAGCACCGTGCCGGAGCCGTATTCCCAATAGACCGACTGGATGTAGGAGACGGCGAGCCCGTCCTTGTCGATCACGCCCATCCACACCGTGTCGCCGCTATGCGAGACGACCGGGATCGAGGCGGCCCGCTTCATCTCGATCCGCGCCGCCTCGGCGGCGAGGCGCTGCGCGTCGAGGAAGGTCGCGGGATCGTGGCGCAGGCGGGAGAAGTCCGTCACCACCCGGTCGCGGATGGCGAAGGCGCGCTTCGTCGCCTCGATCATCCCGTGGTAATGCGCGGCCGTCTCCGGCTCGGCGATGGCGAGACGGTCGAACAGGCCGAGGATGATAAGCGCCGCGAGGCCCTGGGTTGGCGGCGGGAAGTTGTACAGTGTCGCGTCCCGGCGGCGCAGGGTGAGGGGGGCACGCTCCGCCGGCCGGTAGGCCTTGAGGTCGGCGCGGGAGACCGGAGCGCCGAGCTTTTCGAGATCGACGCCGATCTCGCGGCCGATATCGCCCCGGTAGAAATCGTCGAGCCCGGCATGGCTCAGCTGTTCGAGCGTTCCGGCGAGCGCCGGGAGACGGCGCGTCTCGCCCGCCGGGAAGGGCTTGCCGTCCTTCATGAACGTCGCCGCGAAGTTCGGCGCCTCGTGCAGGGTGTCGCCCGGCTGCGGCGTGTAGCGCGCCTCGCTCGCCGAGACCGGCACGCCCTCGCGGGCCTGACGGGTCGCGTCGGCCAGCAGCGTTTCGAGGGGAAGCCGGCCGCCCAGCGCCTTGGAGAGTTCGAGGGCGAGCGACCAGCCGCCGACCGCGCCGGCCACCGTCACCATCGCCTCCGGGCCACGGGGCGGGATCGCGTCGTAGCCCTTCTCGCGGTAGCGGGCGATGGTGGCCTCGCGGGCCGCCGGCCCGCAGGCCTCGATGCCGCGCACCTTCCCGCCGCGCTCGCGGACCAGCCAGAAGCCGTCCCCGCCGAGGCCGTTCATGTGCGGGTAGACCACCGCGATAGAGGCCGCCATGGCGACCATCGCCTCGATGGCGTTGCCGCCCTGTGCCAGCACGGTGAGGCCCGCCTGCGCCGCGAGGCTGTGCGGTGCGGCGACGGCGGCGGACGAGAAGATCGGTGTCTCGGGCATGGCGTGTCCGGCGGGTCTTCCTGTCGAATAGGCGAGGGCGGCGGTCAACGCAAAGCTTATACCCGGCGCGCGCCTCGTCACGCCCTATGTCCCCTCGATGTTGATCTTCGAATGGACCGTCGCCGTCCTGCTTGGCGCGGTCGTCCTCACCGGCCTCGCGGCGCGGCTCGGCGCCCCGTATCCCGCGTTCCTCGCCATCGGCGGCATCGGGCTCGCCTTCATGCCCGGCGTGCCGAACCTGCAGCTCGATCCCGAACTGGCGCTTGCGCTGTTCCTCGCCCCCGTCCTGCTCGATGCCGGGTTCGATGCGTCCCTCCGTGACCTGCGGGTGAGCTGGCAGCCGGTGCTCGGCCTCGCTGTGGGCGCCGTGGTGGTGACGAGCCTCGCGGTCGCCGTCGTGGCGAAGGTGGTCGTGCCCGACATGCCGATCTCGGCCTGTATTGCGCTGGGCGCCATCGTCGCGCCCCCGGATGCGGTGGCGGCGATGGCGGTGCTACGCCATGCGCCGATGCCCCACAGGCTCGCGACCATCCTCAAGGGCGAGAGCCTGCTCAACGATGCGGCATCGCTGCTGCTCTACCGTCTTGCCGTCGGTGCCGCGATGGCGGGCAGCTTCTCGATGCGGGAGGCCCTCCCGGGCTTCCTGCTCGGCGTCGCCGCGAGTTTCGTCGTCGGCCCGCTGCTCGGGATCGCCTTCGTCGCCCTGCGCAAGCGGATCAGCGATCCGCCGACAGCCATCGTGCTGCAATTCGTTGCCGCCTTTGGCTTGTGGCTCGCCGCGGAGAAGGTGGAGATGTCGGGCGTCCTCGTGGTCGTGACCTTCGCGATGACCGTGGCGCGGCGGGCGCCCGGCGTCACCGCCCCGCGGGCGCGGATCGTCTCCTACGCCGTGTGGGACACGGCGGTGTTCGTCCTCAACGTGCTGGCCTTCGTGCTGATCGGCATCCAGATCGATCCGATCCTGGAACGGCTGAACCCCACCGACCAATGGCAGGCGATCCTGCTGTCGGGCTTCGTCTTCCTGACCGTCGTCCTGGCGCGGCTCGCCTGGGTTCTCCCGACGAGCGGCCTGCGCGGTTTCGGCCTCGGCCCCCACGGCGACCGGGCGCGGCTCGGGGCCGGGGTGGCGGTGGCCTGGGCAGGGATGCGCGGCATCGTCACGGTGGCCGCAGCGCTCGCCCTGCCGCAGGATTTTCCCCACCGGGACCTCGTGGTGTTCACGGCCTTCTTCACCGTGCTCGGCACCCTGGTGCTGCAGGGCCTGACGCTGAGCCCGCTTCTGAAGCGCCTCGCTCTTCCCGACGACGACCCCGTGGGACAGGAGGTCGGGCGCGGGCGGGCCGCTGCGTACGGCGCGGCGCTCGAAAGCCTCGAAGCACGAGAGGATTGTGCCGCGACGGATGCCCTGCGCGCGGAGTTCCGCTCCGCCCTCGCGGAGGCCGAGGCGCACGAGGAGGGGCGCGCCCCCGAGAGCCTTCCCGCCGACGCCGCGCGGCGCGAAGCCATCCTCGCCGCCCGGGACAAGGTGATGGAGATGCGCCGCCAGGGCGAGATCGGCGACGACGCCTATTTCCTGCTGGAAGAGGAGTTCGATTGGGCCGAACTCAGCGCGACCCCACGCGCCGAGTTGTAAGCGTCAGCCCGCCTTCCGCGCCGCGATGCGGGTTTCGATGGCATCCCACACCGCAACGGCGAGGTTCGGCCCGCCGAGGCGCTCGATGGCGCGGATGCCGGTGGGGGAGGTGACGTTGATCTCGGTGAGATGGCCGTCGATCACGTCGATGCCCACGAGGATCAGGCCACGACGCGCCAGTTCCGGCCCGATGGTCGCGCAGATCTCGCGCTCGCGTTCGGTGAGTTCGGAGGCCGAGGCCGCGCCGCCGCGCACCATGTTGGAGCGGATGTCCCCCGCCGCCGGCACGCGGTTGACCGCGCCCATGGCGACGCCGTCCACGAGGATGATCCGCTTGTCGCCCTCGGTCACGCGGTCGAGGTAGCGCTGCGTGACCCAGGCTTCCTTGAAGGTCGTGGCGAAGAGGTCGAACATCGAACCGAAGTTCGGGTCCTTCTCCGTCACCTTGAACACCGCCGCGCCGCCATGGCCGTGCAGCGGCTTCATCGCCACCGTGCCGTGCTCCAGGCGGAACGCCTCGATCTCCGCGCGGTCGCGGCTGATCAGCGTCGGCGGCATCAGTTCGGGGAAGTCGAGGACGAAGAGCTTCTCCGGCGCGTTGCGCACCTCGGACGGGTCGTTCACGACCAGCGTCTTCGGGTGGATCCGCTCCAGCATGTGCGTCGCCGTGACATAGGCCATGTCGAACGGCGGATCCTGGCGCATCAGCACCGCGTCGCATTCGGCGAGGTCCATCCGTTCCGGGGGCGCGAGGGTGAAGTGGTCGCCCTGCACGTCCCGGACGGTCAGGGCCTCGACCCGCGCCGTCACCCGCCGGCCCTGCATCGAGAGCCGGTCGGGCGTGTAGTGGAAAAGCCGGTGCCCCCTGCGCTGCGCTTCCAGCAACAGCGCGAAGGTCGTGTCGCCCGCGATCCGGATGTTCTGGATCGGATCCATCTGGACCGCGACGGTCAGGCTCATGGTGGCTTTCCCGTGCGCGCGTGATGCGCGTGTCAGTTGTTCGGCATCGACTTGCCGCCGGTGCGGCGATCATAGTCCCCGATGGCCGCGCGGCACTTCTGAGACAGCTTGGCACGGTTGCGCGTCATGCAACGGTCGGCATCCGGGCTGTTCGGATCGACGCCGATGCAGAGGCGGAAATAATCGTCGGCACAGCCGAGCTGAAGTCCCTGATCGTCGCGTTGCGCGTAAGCCGGAGCGGCCGACAGCGCCAGGAACGCGAGCGCGGCGAGCGCGGCGGCACGCGGCGAACGAAGGGATTGGTCCGGAACCAGTCGCATCCAGCCTTGTCCTTAACAAACGGTTGCGGGGCGGCGGACCGGCCCGCGTAGCGTCCGCATATCGGGCCAGCCGGGCTGTAGGCAAGCGCCCCGGCTGCCGCTTGTGTCGCACGTTGCAGAAATGCGCCGGCCGGCTCCCGACGAGAAAATGGCCCCGCCCGCATCCGGGCAGGGCCAGTGAAAGGGAGGAAACGCCCGCCATGGGCAAAGACGTCTCTGCAAGCCGCGCGCCAGTCGGGCATCGCCGCCACGGGGCTCGTGCAAGCATCTGTTAACCATCCCGTGATGATCTGCTCGGGCAGCACGAAGCCAGAATTCGAACATCCCACCACACGCCCCTTGCCGACGCCCATTGCCGGGCCTGGGCAAAAGCCCGGATCGCCGACAGGAGCCAGACCATGAACCGCCACCGGAAAATCGAGCACAACGCCGTCTCCTCGCCGACATCCCACGAAGCGACCGCCACGGGCGTGGTCGTCGCCTTCCCGTCGCGGGCAGCGCGGCCTGCCAAGCCGGCCCCCGTCTCCGGCGAGTCGCGCGGCCAGATCCTGCTTTTCCTCGGCGTCCGCTACGAGCGCCTCGCCTCCTGAACGACGCCTCGCCGGTCATCGGTATCCCCTCGGCACAGTGACGCGTCCGGCGCGGCCGGCGGATGCGACCGCACGCCCGCAAGCCCGTTCAGCGCCATGCATTCCAACACGAGTTTCCCGCACGCGGACGCGCCGCGCCCGAGCCGCGCCCTTCGCACCCTGTCATGCGGCCTCACCCTCGGCCTCCTCGTGTCCTGCGCGCAGCAGGGCGATTTCGGACGGCCCAAGGCGGGCGTCTGGAACAGCTTGGTCGATGCCACCGGCACCGTGGTGGCGGGCGAGCGCGGCGGCCCGGCCTCGGCCTCGCCGCTCACCGACGACGAGCAGGACCTGCGCAACCGCGCGTGGCGGTTCCTGATGCCCGCGACGACGCGCGAGGCCTTCCTCGACATCATCGCCAACCTGACCCGCGCGCGGGTGCTGCCACCCTCCTGGCGCCCCCACGATCCGGCGCGCTACCACGACGCGCTGCTCGCGGAGGACATCCGCTCGCAGGTCTCGCGCTATCGCCGCCTGACGGACGACGCGGTGGCCGACGCGCGGCTGATCCCGCCCTTCGCAGCGCTCGCCACACGGGTGGCCGATGCCGATGCGCGACGGCTGAGGAGCCTGCCCTTCGCGAAGACCCTCGACGATTGGGACGTGCGCCAGGCCGCCATGCGGGTAGCCGAGAATCGCTGCCTCGTGGCCTGGGTCCGGCTGGAGACGGGCGAACGGCTGGAAGCCTATCGCTACGCCCTCGAACACCTGTTCGCCGAGGCGCCGGACCCCGGTGCGGCCGAATCGGAACGCGCCCTGGCGATGCTCGCCGCGCGGCGCCCCCTGCTCGATCCCGTGCTGCCGCCGGATGCGGCTGTCCGCTGCGGCCTCGTTCCGGCACCGGCGGCCGCGGTCGCGGCGGGTGTGCCGCTGGTCGTGAAGGATTGATGGGTCAGGGCCGGTGTCGGTCAGACCGAGGCGGGCCTTCACTCATCCGCCGTCTTTGCCAGCGGAGCAGAGACGGGGGAGCCGGTGTCTATCCGGCCACACTCTTGCGATGAGGCGGCGGGGCCACCAACCCGTTCGAGCGCGGCTCTAGAGCGGTTTTGGTTTGATCCGGATCACCTGCTTCACCGTCTTTGCGAGCGACAGCGAAGCAATCCAGGGCAGCGGGACCTGAACGGATGTGGCGGATCCCTGGATTGCTTCGCTTCGCTCGCAAAGACGGGAGGCGCGGCATGAGCCGGGTTTTCCCGTAACCGCTCTAGCGCTTGGCCGGTTCGTCGGCAGCGGCATCCGTGGTGCAGGACACCGCGCGCACGGCGGCGTTGGCGGCCTCCCGCTGGCTCGGCAGGCCAGCGATCACCCGCACCACCACGATGCCGCGCCCCTCGGGGGCGACGATCCGCACGTCGCGGCTCGGCTCGTTGTCGTCGTCGTCGGCGAGCGCCTGATCGTACTGCGCGCGGGTGAGGATCACGAGGTCGAGGGCGCCGCGCACCGCCGCCTGATCGGCCACCGCGTAGAAGGCGCCCTGGCGCCCATGCGCCGCGAGCGAGAGGGCCAGCGAACCCGTGCGCGCCGAGACGCGCATCGGCCCGTCCGTCAGGTCGTAGGCACAGACGCCCACGGCCACCGCCGGATCGGGGATCGGCAGCCAGGCCTCCTGCGGCGCGGGCGTCTCGCCGGTGGCGAGGGCGTAGATCACCTGCGGATGGTCCAGGCTCTCGCTGGTGCGGGCGCGCGTCACCGCGTCCGTCTCCGCGAGGCGCGGGATGGCGAGCACCGCCGCGATGTGAACGATGCCGGCGAGCACGAGCCCCGCGAGGGTGGCGTAGGCGAAGCGCAGGCTCACGGGGCACAGCCCTTCCGGACGATGGAGGGCACGACGCTCCGGTCGAGGGAGCCGACGCCGGCGGCGGCCGGCGTGTCGTACAGGCGCAGCGCCAGACGCATCGGCCCGGTGGCGCGCGGGCTCGGAAGCCAGTTGCCCGGCTCGGCCTCGGGGGAGAGGGTGATGACGAAGCGCCCGTCCTGACGCCGCAGGATCTCGGTCGAAGTGAAGCCGTCGCGGATATGCGGGCGGTTCGGATCGCGGGTGCCGCGCCCGGCGACGGTCATCGTCCAAGCGCGGGCGGGGGGAACGGTGCCGCCGATGGCATAGGTGCAGGAGGCGTCGAGGGTGCGGCCATCGTCGTCCTCGGCGGCTGTCAGGAGCAGGCCCTCGCCCACCGCGAGGGGGATCTCGCCCCGGCGCGCGTTCACGGCGCGGGTATAGGGGTCGGCGTTGGTCGCCCCGGCACGGGGCCACGCCGTCCAGGGGCCGATGTGGAAACCGCCGAACGGATAGCCGCCGCGCGTCGCCCAATCGGCGCTGGCGAGGCCGAGCAAGGCTCCGAGCGCGAGGGCGTAGACGACGAGGAGGGGCGTACCGCTCTTGCGGACGAGGCGGGCGACGAACCCCCTGGCCGCTCCCGCCGAGGCGGGCAGGCGGGCGGCCTGCCCGGACAACGCGACCTTCATGGCCTCATGCCTCACGGCAGGGCGATGCGGCCGCCCACGGCGCGGGCGCCCTCGGCGACTTCGCGGGCGGGAGCGGCGGAGGCGCGGTCGTCCGAGCCCGGCTTGGCGTTGACGCGCGAACGCTCGGCGGCGCGGAACAGCCCGTTCAGCCCGCCGATCACCTCGAAGGAGCGGCGAGAGAGCTTGCCGAAGGCGCTGGCGTTCGGATCGACGGGCGCCGTGGCACCCCCCGCCGCCGCCTGCGCGGCCGCCTTCGCACTGTCCTTCAGGCCGGGCAGGCCCTTGATCTCGATGCCCTGGTGGGCCGGTTCCATGACGTCGTGCCAGGTTTGGGCGGGCAGCGAGCCGCCGGTCAGCTTGTTGGTGGAGGTGTGGTCGTCGTTCCCGTACCAGACGGCGGCGACGTAATTGCCCGTGTAGCCGACGAACCACGCGTCGCGGTAGGCGTTCGTGGTGCCCGATTTGCCGGCGACCTTGATGCCTTCGAGCTGCGCCCGTTTGCCGGTGCCTTCCTCCACGACCTTATTCAGCATGAAGTTCATGTCGGCCACGACCTGGGGTGACAGCACCCGCTCCGGCGCCTCGTCGGCGTGGCGGTACACGACCTCGCCAGAGGAATTGCGGATTTCGGTGGCGGCGTAGGGTTTCGCCTTGAAGCCGCCATTGGCGAACACGGCGTAGCCCGCCGCCTGATCGATCACCGTCACCTCGTCCGAGCCGATGGGCAGGGACACGGTGTCGATGAGCGGCGCCGTCACGCCCATGCTGTGGGCCATGGCGATGATCTTGGCGCGGCCCGCCTTGGCGGCCTTCGCCTCGTGGGAGATGCCCATCGCCTTGCCGAGGGCGATGGAGATCTTGATCGGGATCGTGTTGATCGACTTCGCCACCGCGAGCCACATCGGCACCCTGCCGGTATAGGAGCGCCCGTAATTCTGCGGGCACCAGTTGCCGATGCAGACCGGGCTGTCCACCACCGTCGTGTCCGGCTTGAACTGACCGGAGGCGAGGGCCGCCGCGTAGACGTAGGGCTTGAACGACGAGCCCGGCTGGCGCATCGCGTCGGTGGCGCGGTTGAACTGGCTCTCGCCGTAATCGGCGCCGCCGACCATGGCGCGCAGCGCCCCGTCCGGATCGAGGATCACCATCGCCGCCTCGTCGACGTCGTAGGCATCGCCGGACTTGCGCAGGATGTCGGCCACCACCTCATCGGCGCGCTTCTGCACGGCGAGGTCGAGGGGTGTCTTCACCGTGAGCACCCGGTCGCGGATCTTGCCGCTGTCGGCCATGGCCTTCACCTGACCGAAGGCCCAGTCGAGATAGTAGTCGGCGGTGATGTCGCGGGTGCGGGTGACGGGTGTCGCCGGATTGCGCAACGCCGTCTGAATCTGGCCCTCGGTGACGAAGCCGGCCTCGACCATGTTGTGCAGCACGTCCGCCGCGCGGGCGCGGGCGGCGGGCAGGTTCACGTGCGGCGCGTATTTCGTCGGCGCCTTGAACAGGCCCGCCAGCATCGCGCCCTCGGCGAGGCTGATGTCCTTGAGCGGCTTGCCGAAATAGTAATCCGCCGCCGCCACCGCGCCGAAGGTGCCGCCGCCCATGTAGGCGCGGTCGAGGTAGAGCTTCAGGATCTCGTTCTTGGTGAGGTGGCTTTCCAGCCAGAAGGCCAGGAACGCCTCGTTGATCTTGCGCTCGAGCGAGCGCTCATTCGTCAGGAACAGGTTCTTGGCGAGCTGCTGGGTGATGGACGAGCCGCCCTGCGTGTTGCCGCCGCCGCGCGAGTTGTTCACCAGCGCGCGCAGCGTCCCGATCGGGTCGATACCGTAATGGTCGTAGAAGCGCCGATCCTCCGTCGAGATCAGCGCCTTGATCATGATGTCGGGAAACTGGTCCAGCGATAGGGAGTCGTCGTGCTTGATGCCGCGCCGCCCGACCTCCGTGCCGTAGCGGTCGAGGAAGGTGACCGCGAGGTCCTGCTGCTTCAGCCAATTGTCGCTGGTGAGCTGGAAGGCCGGCTGCGCCAGGGCGAGCATGGCCAGGATGCCGCCGGTGCCGAGGGTCAGCGCCTCGCTCGTGAGGTCGAGGCCGATCCGCTTCCAGCCGCGCACGGCGAAGCGGCTCATGAAACGCTGGAAGCGCTCGTAGGCCTCGCCGGTCGAGCGCCCACTGTCGTAGAGCGACGCGTTGACCCACGCGTCGAAGGCGAGGGCCGCGCGCTCGATGCGGGTCTTGATCGCGTTCAATCTGGGCAGGCGCACGGTGATCGGATCCGGTGTTCGGGCGCCCTCGCGGCTACCCATTCCTTATCAGGGTTGCACGGCGGCGGCGAGGCGGCACGATGCGCAGGTTAACGCACGGACGCCTTCGCGGGCCCGTTTCCCAGCGGCGGGATCGTGATCGCGGTTAACGCGGCAATTGCGGCGCGGGCGGGACGCCGGCTTGCCTCGGGCCGTCGCGTCGGGCAGACGGACGCGGCCGATGTCCCGATCCTTCCCCAAATCCCAGCCCCTCGCGGACGCGCCGTTCTGGCGGACCAAGTCCCTCGAAGAGATGTCCCCCAACGAGTGGGAGAGTCTGTGCGACGGCTGCGGCCGCTGCTGTCTCATCAAGCTCGAGGATGAGGATACCGGCGAGGTGATGCACACCGATATCGGCTGCACGCTGCTCGACGGCTTCGCCTGCCGTTGCCGGGATTACACCCACCGCCAGAGGAAGGTGCCCGATTGCGTGCGCCTGACGCCGGAGGCGGTGCGCTCGATCCCCTGGCTGCCGCCCACCTGTGCCTACCGCCTCGTGCGGGACGGTTTGCCGCTCTACCCCTGGCACCACCTCGTCTCCGGCGACCGCGCCACGATCCACGAGGCGGGCATGTCGGTGCGCGGGCGCCTCGCGGGGACAGAGGAGGAGTTCGGCGAGGACGAATATCCCGAGCGCATCGTGGACTGGCCCGCCCTCTCGCCCGACGACGAGAGATAGGGCGACGCCTCAGTCCCGCGCCGTCGAGAGCAATCGCCCGCCCGCCAGCATGTTGAGGACGATCACCCCGACCACGACAACGGCATGGACGAGAAGGTCCGACACCGTCGCCAATTCCGGGTGGAACGGCACGAGGAGCGTCGCGGCGGCTCCCGCGACGGCGAGGCCGGCGAGCGCCGCCGTCAGGTTCGGGCGCAGGGGGCAGGCCCGGCGCAGCATCGCGACGATCAGCAGCGACAGCGGTACCGAAACGCAGACGAGAAACGTGAGGCAGCTCAGCGGCCCGTGCTCGTCGTGCAAGTCGAGAGCCGGGCTGAGCCAGGCCCGCAGGCAACCGAGCCCACTCGCGGCGACCCAGAGGGCAACGGCCGGCAGCGGCAGCAGCGCCCAGGCGGGCGAGCGGCCCGGCACGCTGGTCGCGAAGGCGGCATAGGCCGCCGTGATCGCGGTGAGCACCCCCCCGGCTGTCGAGAGCCAGAGGTCCGCGCGGCCGGTGCGGTGATCCAGCCCTATCATCGCGAACTTCGAGGCCAGGAGGGCGCCGATGACGACAGCCGCGCCGAGCCACAGGGCTGCCCGCAGCGAGGGACGGGGCAGGGGCCGCACGGGTTCGAGGTGCCCGGCAAGATCCTCGACGAGCCGGTCGTGGCGCGTGTTCATCATTCACTCCCCGGCGCGAGGCTGGCGCGCAGCGCCTTCAGGGCCCGGTGCAGGTTGACCTTGAGGGCGTTCTTGCTGCGCCCGGTGAGGGCAGCGGTCTCGTCGAGGCTCAGTTCGCGCAAGCCCAGATGCTCCACCGCCTGCCGCTGCCCCTCCGGCAGGGCGGCCACCGCCCGCGCCAGGGCCGCGCCGCGATCCCGCGCCTCGAGGCCCGCGCCGGGTGCCGGCATGGGATCGACTTCCGCCTCGTAGGCGAGGGGATCGAACACCTCCTGCGGACGCCGCGAGGTCCGGCGCAGGCGGTCGATGGCCCGGCGCTGGGTGATGGCGCGCAGCCATGGCATGAAGGGGCGGGCGGGATCGTAGCTCGCCCGCGCGGCGTGCAGGGTCATCAGCGTGTCCTGCACCACGTCGTCCACCGCATCGCCGCGCACGCCCTGCGACCGGGCGAACCCGGCGATGACCGGCAGGCAGGCACGCAGCAGCGCGCGGTAGGCGGACGCATCGCCCCGCTGCGCCGCCGCCATCAAGCCCGCCAGTTCGCCTTCGAGCGCCATCCTGGTTCCGGCCCGTGCCTCACCGCGCGCGCATTCTAGCCTAGACGGGAGATATGCGCGACCGATCGGGGCGAACCCGCCGGGCCCGAAGGCGAAGGAGGCGGCCATGGGCGTCAGCCTCCGATCCGCGCGGCGCCGATCACCCGGCCCGACCCGTCCTGGACGATGACGGCGGCGGCCTCCCCCGTCGGCCAGGGCAGGGTCCATTCCCGCGCCGCCCCGGACCAGCGGCCGATCTCGGTCACCGAACGGACGACGTTCGCCTGGGTGATGGTGCGCCCCGCATTCTCGCCCCGGGCGACCGAGGTGACGTGGTTCGGATCGAATCCGACGAGCGTGACGGTGCCAGAACCCGTGCCGGCGCCGAGGCGGACCGTAAGACCCCCCTCGCGTCCAAGGCTCACCGGCACCGCCTCGCCGGCCCGCGCCCTCGCCGCTGCGATGGCCGCGCGCACGGAGGCCTCCTGCGATCCGACGAGGCCGGTATGCCCGTCGATAACGGCTTCGGGGGTGTAGACCTGCCCGTCGAGCCGCCCCGCATAGGCGTGCTGCCGCTGGGTGGCGGCCGGCAGGGAATAGGTGTCCCGCCAATCGAGGTGGTTCCAGTAGGTGACATGGTAGGCGAGCGGCAGCACGTCGCCGCCCTCGTGGGCCAAGGCCGAGAGCACCGCCTCGGCCGGCGGGCAGGACGAGCAACTCTGCGAGGTGAACAGCTCCACCACCACCGGGCGGGCGCTGGCGGGGGACAGCATGGACAGCGCAGCCACGGCGAGAGCGGCCGGCCGGCGCAGCGCAAAGAGGGCATTTCGCATCGTTCGGGTGCCTCCAGCGGGACAGACCTGCCCCACGCACACCCATTCGCCCCCTCGCTGACGGCGGTTACGCCCGACCCGCGGTTTTTTGGAGCGGCCTTCGCGAACAGCAACCATAGATTTCGTACTGCCAAATATTCGCGCGCAAATGCGGTGGATCTCGCGGGATCCCGCCGTTTTCAACGCCGAACGCGCCATGAGCCCGAAATCATGGGGCCATAGAATGCTACAGGACCGCAGCGTTGAACCTTGATCGGATCGCTTGAGATGAACGGGAACCGTCCCGGCCGCCTCGATGTCATCATGCCGGCCTACAATGCCGCGGAGACGATCGCGGAGAGCGTACGCAGCGCCCTCGCATCGCCCCTCTGCCGGCGCGTCCTCGTGATCGATGACGCCTCCCGCGACGACACCGCCGCCATCGTCGACGCCCTGGCGGCGCGGGCCATGGGCCGGGTGGCACTCACCCGGCTGACGCGGAACGGCGGACCGGCCTATGCGCGCAACATCGGCCTCGCGCTGGCCCAGACGGATCTCGTTGCCTTCCTCGACGCCGACGATCTGTACGAGGACCGGGCGCTCGACGTCGCCGTCGCCGCCCTCGACGCCATGGCGGATCTCGCCCTCGTCCGTCTGGCGCTGAAACCGCTCGGCCTCGCGTCGGCCTTTCGGGACCATCCGAGCTTCCCGGAGGCCTGGACGTCGGTGACGTTCAGCACGCCGAGCAACGTGGTGGCCCGCCGCCGTGTCATCGTGGATGCCGGCGGCTTCCCGGAGAATGCGCTGTTCCGGCGCCACGGGGGCGAGGACGTCGCGCTGTTCAGGGCGATCACCCGCATCTGTCGGACGGGCACGCTGTTCACGGAACCGGGGGTCCTCTACCGCATCCGGCCGTCTTGCGCGGCCCTGCGCATCCTGCGCGCCCATCTCGACCCCACGCCAGCGCCCGAAATCGAGGCCGACATGCCGAGGGCGGAGGCAATCACCGAACGCATCATGCAGCGCCTTCAGGTGCTAAGCCCCCTCGCGGCCCGCGATCCGGTCGTCGTGGAAGTGCTGGTGACGTGGTCGCCGCTCGACGCCGCCTGATCCGGTCACAGGTCGAAGCGGCTCACCTCGCCGAGCAAGTCGATGAAACGCCTCGCGCCGTGAGCGAGCAGGCGCTCGCCCAACTCCGCGCTGCCGAGACGGGCATCGCCGATGGCGCCGGACGGATTGAGGTCGCCGGCCTTCCAGGCGAGCGCCGCCGGGCGGCCCGTGCGCAAGATTGCGTGAGTTCGGGCGATCTCGGCGCCGCGCGAGGGGAAATCCGCGATCCGGTCGCAACGCACGAGGTCCGGTCGAAGGGCCAGCATCAGCGCCGTCTCGATCCCGCCAGCATGGATACCGTGGGTGATCTCATCGGCGGGAAACAGCCCGTCCGGGTAGCCGAGCCGGCTCCACGAGGTCGTGACCGCGACCATGCCAAGCCGGTTGCGCAAGTCACCGGCCACGAGGTCGATCAACGCCGAATTGCCGCCGTGACTCGTGACGATGACGAGGCGGGTGCACCCCGCCCTGGCGATGCCCGTGCCGATCTCGGTCCAGGCGGAGAGCGCCGTGCCGGTGGTGAGGGTGAGCGTGCCGGGGAAGTCGTCGTGCTCGTCGGATTTGCCGATGGTCTGGATCGGCAGGATCAGGGCATCGATGTCGTCGGGCGTCTGCGCGACGACCCGGTCGAGATAGCCCCTGGCGATGTCGGTGTCGGTGGAAAGCGGCAGGTGCGGCCCGTGCTGCTCCGTGGCGGCCACCGGCAGGACCGCGACCGTCCGCGCCCGATCGCGGGCGGCGAACTCCTCGGTCGTCAGATCGGACCAGTATCGCGCCGCCATGTCCTCACACCGTCCGAGCCCGGCCCGGTGACGGTGTAACCGTCTCCCGGCGCCGGAGTCGATTGTCAGGCGAACAGCGCGTCGATGTCGTCCTGGCTGGTGGCGATCTCCTGCGCCTGGGGTCCGTTGAGCATCAGCTCGGCGGCACGCTCGCGGCGGGCGCGCTCGGCGGGATCGGAGATGGCGGCATCGCGCGCCCGGACGGCACTGATGAAACGGTCGAGCCGCTGTTCGAAGCTCTGGAGCGCGTCCACCACCTTGGAGATTCGCTGCCCGGTGATGTCCTGAAAGGCACAGGCCTCGAAGATCGTCCCGACATGCTCCTCCAGCACCGGCCGGCCTTCCGGCCCGTCCGGCATGTTGAGAAGCGATTCGGCGGCGGCCATGATCCGGTTGGTCGCCCCGGCCGTGGCGGCGAGGACGCTGCCAAGCTCCTCGTGCGCCATCGGAATCCGGTCGCGGGTCATCTCGTTGGCGCGCAAGGCCGCGATCTCGTCGCGCATATGCGTGATGTATTCGGCGATCTGGATGAGTTCGGAGACGACGGCCGCCGACTCGAACTCACGAATATCGGCGGACATTCGCCGCTGCGCGTCAGACATCTGCTCAACCTCGAGTGCAGGATCGCCGTCTGTGATCCGCCCATCCCCCCTGCCGTCCTGCCGGGGGCACGCGGCGGATGCGCCGTCGCACCCCGGTCGGGCCGTCAGCTGCCGCAGACGGCTTCGATCTTGGACTTGAGCGTCGCCGCGTTGAACGGCTTGACGATGTAGTTGTTCACGCCGGCCTTCTTGGCCGCGATGACGTTCTCCGTCTTCGACTCGGCGGTGACCATGATGAACGGCGTCGTGCGCAGGCTCTCGTCGGCCCGGACATGGCGCAGAAGCTCGTAGCCGGTCATCGGCTCCATGTTCCAGTCAGAGATGACGAGGCCGTATTTGCGGCCCTTCATGCGGGCGAGGGCGGCCGTCCCATCGGAGGCGTCGTCGACCTCTTCAAAGCCGAGCTGCTTCAGCAGGTTGCGGATAATGCGGACCATCGTCTGGTAATCGTCGACGACGAGGATCGGCATGCTCAGGTCGAGAGCCATGAACCAAATGCTCCGAAGTCACCCGGGGAAACTGATCGCCCGGATTGTTGGATTGTCCTGTCCGGCGGCATGACCGCGCGGAACCTGTCGAGACCTTAGCCGTACCGTCTTGCAAAGGCGTTAAAGCGCTTGAAGAGACCTCGCTTGACCGGCCGTGCCCGTTTCGGCAGGGTCCGGCCGCGTCAGGCCTCGGGCGGACGCCCCCGCCTTCCGGCGCTTTCGCGAGTTTCGACCCGGGATCCATGGCCTCAGGCGACGATACGACCGCGCGGCCCTTCCTGCTCTGCCGTGCGGACGAGCCCCTGCCCGCCGGCCTGCGCGGGGCGGTCGCGGCAATCGGCAATTTCGATGGCGTGCACCGTGGCCACAGAGCGCTGGCGGCGGCCGTGCGCGAGGAGGCGAGGGAGGGCCACCGCCCCGCAGTGGCCCTCACTTTCGAGCCGCATCCACGCGCCTTCTTCCGCCCCGATGCGCCCATGTTCCGCCTGACGGGCGAGCACGCCAAGGAAATCCTTTTCGCCCATAGCGGGCTCGACGGACTCATCGTCCGCCGCTTCGATGCCGATTTGGCGGGCACCGGCGCTCGCGCCTTCGTGATGGAGTTTTTGCGCGACGGGCTCGGGCTGTCGGGCGTGGTGGTGGGCCACGACTTCCATTTCGGCCGCGCGCGCGAGGGAACCCCGTCCGTGCTGCAGGAGCTTTGTCGCGAAGCCGGGATGACCTGTCGGCTGGTCGATCCGGTCGCCCTGTCGGGGGAGGAGGAGCCGGTGTCGTCCAGCAAGATTCGCACGGCCCTGGCCGATGGCGACGTGGCTCGGGCGAATGCGCTGCTGGGCTACCGCTGGTTCGTGACGGGCAAAGTCCGCCACGGCGACAAGCGCGGGCGCGTGCTCGGCTATCCCACTGCGAACCTCGCTCTCACCGATTGCGCCCTCGCCCACGGAATCTACGCGGTGCGGGTCCGGCGGCAGGACGGGGCGATCAACGACGGCGTGGCGAGCTACGGCCGCCGGCCGACCTTCGATGACGGCGCGCCGCTCTTGGAGGTGAACCTGTTCGACTTCTCGGGCGACCTCTACGGCCAGGAGCTGGCGGTGGAATTCGTCGCCTACATCCGCGGCGAGGAGCGGTTTGCCAGCGCCGATGACCTGATCGCGCGGATGCATCTCGATGCCGCCGAGGCGAGGCGGCATCTCGCGGCCGACACCGTGCCCTCCATGCTCGCCTGAACGGGTGGGACGGGTGTAGAAGGGCGCGGTTTGTCGTCGGAGGCGTGACGTGCTGGGCCGGTTGGATCGTGGACATTCGGGTGAGGCGGTCGTCTCCTACGGCGACGGCACGATGCGGGTGGTGAAGCCCGGCAGCTACGTGCGCTGCGCGGTGACGGGAGATGTCATCCCCCTCGACAATCTCCGCTATTGGAGCGTCGCCCGGCAGGAGGCCTATGCCACGCCGGACGCCCTCATGCAGCGCTTGAAGGAACACGGTCGTCCGTGAACACCGCCAAGGGGTTGCGCCGGAAAATCGAGGCGCAACTTCAACGGTGATTCGCTGCCGAAGCCAGGGCCTGAGCCACCTGCTGGCGCAGGGAATCCGGCTGCTCGAACGTGAGCAGGACGGGCAGAACGGACACCGACTCCAGCACAGCCGGGGGCAGGCGCACCGCATCCTTCTCGGTGGTGATGAGCCGGGCTCCGAGGCGGTCGGCCTCCGCGCTTAGGACCGTCCAGTCGCTCTCGCGATAGGGATGATGGTCCGGGAAGGCGCGGGTGGCGGCGAGCACCGCGCCCTGCTCGCGCAGCGTCGCGAAGAATTTTTCCGGCCGCCCGATTCCCGCAAAGGCAAGCCAGCGCCGGCCCGCGAGGTCCGTCCGCTGCGGCGTCAATTGCGCGCGATGGACGGGCAGCCCCCGCGCCCCAGCCTGCGCGGCAACGGCTTCGCCCGCCGCTCCCTCACCGACGAGGATCACCCCGCCGACATGCGGCCATTGCCGCTCCAGCGGCACGCGCAGGGGGCCGGCGGGGAAAGCGCGTCCGTTGCCGATCCCGGCGGCGGCATCGATGACGGCGAAGGAGAGGTCCTTCACGAGGCTCGGATTCTGCAAGCCGTCATCCATCACGATGACGGTTGCCCCCAGGCTCCGGCACAGGGCGGCCCCGGCGCGGCGGTCGCGGGCGATGATCGTGGGCCCGGCGCAGGCGAGGAGAAGCGGTTCGTCGCCGACATCGGCGGCGCCGTGCGACGCGGGTTCGACCCGAACGGGGCCGGCGAGGCGCCCGCCATAGCCCCGGCTGAGGAAGACGGGTCTCTCGCCCAATTCTCGCAGGAGCGCCGCCACGGCGAGCGCCGAGGGGGTCTTGCCGGCGCCGCCCAGGGTGAAGTTGCCGAGACAGATCACGGGGCAGGGCGCGCGCGCGCCGCGCCGGTCCATGCGGCGGGCACCGGCCGCACCGTAGAGGGCGCCCAGCGGCGCCAGCAGCCGCGCCATCGGGTGGCCCGGCCCGGCCTGCCAGAAGCCGGGCGGGCGCATTAGGCCCGGCCGCGCGCGGCCGGGTTCAGGCCCTGCAGCTTCATCTGAGCGACGAACGGGTCGAGCACCGCGAGGGTCCGTGCCACCGCGCCCTCGAACGGTTGCAGGGCGACGTGTCCCGCCTCGGCCATCTGCGCGAGGCGGGTGGGATCGCCGAGCAGCCGACCGACGGAATCCGCGAGTTCGGCCCCGTTGGCGACGAGGGCCGCGCCGCCGGCCCGGTCGAGGGCATCGTAGACCTGCGTGAAATTGCCCGTATGCGGCCCGTGCAGCACCGCCGCATCGAGGCGGACCGGCTCGATCGGGTTCTGGCCGCCGCGCGGCACCAGCGAGCCGCCAACGAAGACGAGGGGGCTCAGCCGGTAGAAGAGGCCGAGTTCGCCGATCGTGTCGGCCACGTAGAGATCGACGCTCGGATGCGGTCGCCCCCCCGCCGAGCGCCGGGTGTTTCGCAGGCCGGCGGCGGCGGCGCAGGCGGCGGCCTCGGCGCCCCGTCCGGGATGGCGCGGGGCCAGCACCGTCAGCAGGTTCGGGAAGCGGCCCTTCAGCTCGGCATGGGCGTGGGCGATGGCCGCCTCCTCGCCGTGATGCGTGCTCGCCGCCAGCCAGACCGGACGCCCGGCCAGCATCGGGCGGAGGTAGTTCAATTGCTGCGGGTCCACGGGCGGGACCGGCGCGTCGAACTTCAGGTTCCCCGCAATCGCGACGCGCGGGGCACCAAGCTTGGCGAAGCGAGACGCATCCTCCTCCGTCTGCGCGAGGCAGATGGCGATGCGCGACAGCAACGCCGCCGCCGTCCGCTTCGAGCGCTCCCAGCCGCGGAAGGAGCGCTCGGACATCCGCCCGTTCACGAGGATCAGCGGAATGTCGCGCTCGTCGAGGGCGACGATGGTGTTCGGCCAGATCTCCGATTCGGCCACCACGGCGATGTCGGGCTGCCAATGTTCCAGGAAGCGCTCGATCCAGCGGGGCGCATCGAGGGGCACGTATTGATGCACCGCGCCGGGGGGCAGGCGCGCGCCGATCAGGTCGGCGGCGGTCCGGGTGCCGGTGGTGACGAGCACCGAGTAGCGGCGGGCGATCATGCCCTCCACCAGGGCGACGAGGGACAGCACCTCGCCGACGCTCGCCCCGTGCATCCACACCAGCGGGCCGACGGGACGGGCGCGGCCCGGCAGGCCACGCCGCTCGCCGAGGCGGCGGGGATCCTCCTTGCCGCGACGGGCGCGCCACGCGAGCAGACCGGCCACCGCCGGTTCGCCGATGCGCAGGCCGGTCCGGTAGAGCCGCAGGGGAAGCGTCAGCGGGGGCCGTCTCACGCGGCGACCTCCGGCAGGCCTGCGACAGGGCCGGCACTCTCGCCGTAGTAGGCCGCGCGGTCATGACGCCCGACCATCGCGTAGGCGCGAGCGTGGACCCGGTCCATCTCCGCCTCGACGTGCCGGCGCAGGCGCTCGAACTCCTCGCCTTCGCATTCGCGCGGCACGTAGACCGGATCGCCGAGCACGATGGCGGCTCGGCCGAAGGGCAGGGCGAGGCAGGCGCGATCCCAGGATCCGAAGCGGATATGGCGGCTCATCACCACCGCCGAGGGGACGATGGGACGTCCCGAGAATCGCGCGAGGGTGAGGATGCCGGCGTCGCAGCGCCGGGTCACCTTCGGCACATCGGCGCTGAAGGCGACGCATTCCCCGGCCTTCAGGGCCTTGAGCATGGCACGAAGCCCCTCCGCGCCGCCCTTGGCACGGGCATCCGCCGCCCGGCGCCGGCCACGGGCGCCGGACGCGCGCATCACCCGCACGCCAAGGCATTCGAGGGCGATGGTGTTGATGTCGCCATCCGGGTTGCGGGAGATGATCGTCGCGACCCGGTCGGTCGCCCGCATCATCAGCGGCATCTGGATATGCTGGCCGTGCCACATGCCGAAGATGGCGGGCAGTTGCGCATCGAGCCACGCATGGGCGGCGGCCTGATCGCCGGACGGCCGCGAGCCCGTCTCCATGGTGAAGCGGTTCGTGGCGCGGACGAGGCGCAGGTAGCCGGCGGCGAGGCGTCCGAGCGCCCGCTTCACGAGCGGCTGTCGAAGAAGGCGCTTGAAGAAACTCATCACGGCCCGCGTGTCAGGCCCGGCGGCATAGACCCGCGAGGCGGACGGGTTCAAGCCGCCCGCGCACAAAGTCCGCCCCGGCGACGACCAAAGAGACCCTGCGCACAGGCCTCACAAAGACGTGTCACACCATTGTTTTGAGCTATTCCAAATTGTAGATTGGAACAGTTCCAGAAAGGGGGTCGTGATGGCGATGGTGATGGAAGAGGCGGCGGCAACCCTGGCCGAAGCGCGGCGGGACCTCGTGCTGCGCTATGTCCAGCCCGGCCTCGCGGGGCTGATCGACGGCTCGGTCTCGACGCTGGCGCCGATCTTCGCCGCCGCCTTCGCGACCGGGCACAATTGGTCGACCTTCCTCGTGGGGCTCGCGGCCTCGGTCGGGGCGGGAATCAGCATGGGCTTCACGGAAGCCCTGTCGGACGACGGCAGCGTGACCGGGCGGGGCAGCCCGCTGGTGCGCGGTCTCGTCTGCGGTGTGATGACCACCATCGGCGGCCTCGGCCACACGCTGCCTTACGCGATCCCGGATACCCTGCCGCCGGGCTGGCCCAACGCCTTCACGCTCGCCACAAGCCTCGCGGTGGCGGTGGTGGTGATCGAGCTGGCGGTGATCGCGGGCATCCGCACCCGCTACATGGCCACGCCGTTCTGGCGGGCGGCGCTGCAGGTGATGCTCGGGGGCGTGCTCGTCCTCATCACCGGGATCGTGATCGGCAGCGCTTGACGGCGGCGCCCGCCGCCGCGATGCCGGGGGCGAAGTCCGGAGCGCCCCCTCGCCTTGATCTTCCGCCTCGCGCATCTCAGCGACCCGCATGTCGGCCCCCTGGGCCGCCCGCGCCTCAGCCAGCTGTTCGGCAAGCGCGCCACCGGCTACGCCAATTGGCGCCGGGGCCGCTCGCGCAGCCACGACATGGCGATTCTCTCGCTCCTCGTGACGGATCTGCGGGCGCAGGGTGCCGGGCACATCGCCTGCACCGGCGACCTCTGCAACATCGGCCTGCCGAGCGAATGGGCTACGGCCCGCGCGTTCATGGAGGCGCTCGGGCCACCCGAGGATGTGAGCCTCGTGCCCGGCAACCACGACGCCTATGTGCGCGGTTCGCTGGAGGGGCTACTCGACGCCTGCGGTGCCTACACGGCGGACGATTCAGGCACACAGGCCCATTTCCCCTATCTCAGGCGGCGGGGTCCCCTGGCGCTGATCGGCCTGTCGAGCGCCATTCCGACGAAGCCCTTCGTGGCGAGCGGGCGCCTCGGCCCGCCGCAACTCGCGGCGGCGGAAACGCTGCTGCGGGCGCTGGCCACCGAGCCGGGGCGGCCCTGCCGGGTGGTGATGATCCACCATCCGCCCCATCCGGGCGGTGCCTCGCCGGGGCGCGAATTGAAGGACGCCGCCGCCTTCACGGCGATGATCGGGCGGGTCGGCGCGGACCTGATCCTGCACGGCCACAACCACATCGCGAGCCTCGCCCGCATCGCAGGGCCGGGCGGGCGGATGGTCCCGGTGGTGGGCGTGCCCTCCGCCTCCGCCCTGCCGGACGGGCACGGCGCGCTGCCGGCGCGACGGGCCGGCTACATGCTGTTCGACATCGAGCGGGCCAACGACGGCTACGCCATCGCGGCCCGGCGGCGTGGCCTCGACGCCGCCGGAACGATGGCCGATCTCGGCCCCCTCGATCTGGGGCCGAGCGCGGACCTTTCGATGTGAGGCTCAGCCGGCGCTGGCGAGGACCGGGGCCTGCATCCGGGTGATGCTGGCCTCGTAGCGTTCGGCCTGGGCGCGGGTGAGCCCGCTCACCAGGGCCAGATTGCCGCGATAGACCGTGTAGGTGCCGTCGTGGGTCGGCTTGACGCGAATGGCTTCGGACATGGAAACCTGCCTCTTGCTGGAGAAAGCTGCCGCAGGGGTTCATGAGGCACCGCACCCGTTCTGGGCCGGCACCCGAGTCGGACGCGCATCAGACGAGCGAGGTTAGGCAAGAGCCGCTTGGACGCAAGGCCGTCCCGTGGTGAAGTACGGATGGCCGCGAATGTGCAGCGCGGGAACTTGTTGTACAAACACGCAATCCAGCATCTGCCCAAATTATCGGCAGCGTCGATGCATTTTGTATAAGTGAGCGCCAGCTCAATTTAGCCGGTTCAACGACGATACGAATCAGCCAAGTCGCGGAACATCGAGGTTCATTCATGCAATTCTGGCGCCTGTCCGCGACGGAACTCGCAAGCCGCATCCGAGCCGGCGACCTATCGGCCCGCGAGGTCGCCTCCGACGCGCTGGACCGTCTCGCAGCGGTGAACGGGGCGCTGAACGCCGTGGTGGATCACCGGCCGGAGGAGGTCCTGGCCGAGGCGGATGCGGTGGATGCCGCCCGCGCCCGGGGCGAAAAGCTGGGGCCGCTCGCCGGGCTGCCGGTGACGACCAAGGTCAACGCCGACCAGCGCGGCTTTCCCACCACCAACGGCCTTCGCCTCCAGAAGGACCTCGTGGCGAAGGATGACAGCCCCGTCGTCGCCAACCTCCGGCGGGCGGGGGCCGTACTGCTCGGGCGCACCAACACGCCGGCCTTCTCGCTGCGCTGGTTCACCACCAACAGCCTGCACGGCGAGACCAAGAACCCGCACGATCCCGGCCTGACGCCGGGCGGTTCCTCCGGCGGGGCGGGCTCCGCCGTGGCGGCGGGCATCGGCGCCATCGCCCACGGCACCGACATCGCCGGCTCGGTGCGCTACCCGGCCTATGCCTGCGGAGTCCACGGCCTGCGCCCGAGCTTCGGCCGCATCCCGGCGTGGAACGCCTCCTCGCCCGAGCGCGGGATCGGCCCGCAGCTCATGGCGGTCTCGGGTCCGCTCGCACGCAGCATCGGCGATATCCGCCTCGGCCTCGCCGCTATGGCCGCGCCGGATCCGCGCGATCCCTGGTGGGTGCCGGCGCCCCTCGAAGGCCCGCCCGTGCCGCGACGGGTCGCCCTGTGCCTGCGCCCTGGCGGCCTCGCCATCGTGCCGGAGGTCGAGGCGGCGTTGCACGACGCCGCCCGGCGCCTCGAAGCCGCCGGCTGGCAGGTCGAGGAGATCGCGGACACGCCGCCGATCCGCGAAGCGAACGACATTCAGCTGACCCTCTGGCTCGGAGACGGCTTCGCCGCCGTCCGCGCGGCGGCCGAGCGAGAGGGCGATCCGGCGGCGATCGGCCTGCTCGAGGCTTTCCGCCCGAGGGCCGAGGCTCTGGGGCCGGACGCGATCACCCAGGCGCTGACCCGCCGGGCGACCCTCATGCGGCAATGGTCGGTATTCCTGGCCGAGAACCCGGTACTGCTCGTGCCCGTCTCAGGCGAATTGCCGTTCCCGGACGGGCTCGACCGGACGCCGGAGGGCATCGCCCGCGCCTTCGAGGCGCAGTTGCTTCAGGTCGCCCTGGCGCCGCTCGGCATTCCCGCCCTCACGGTCACGACCGGCCTCGTCGGGCGGAGTCCGGTCGGCGTGCAGGTGGTCGCCGGCCGGTTCCGGGAGGATCTCTGCCTCGCGGCGGGCGAGGCCATCGAGGCCGGAGGCGTCCCGCCGATGCCGGTGGACCCGGCGGGCGCCTGAGCCTCAGGCGCCGAGGCGCATCAGTAGCCCCGCGAAGAGCGCCGCCCGGCTCGGCAGGGAGTCGATGAGGACGTGCTCCTCCAGGGTGTGGAAGCCGTGGCCGAGCACGCCGAGCCCGTCGAGCGTCGGAATGCCCATGGCTCCGGTGAAATTGCCGTCCGAGCCGCCGCCCGCGCTGCAATGGGTGAGCACCACACCGGCCTCGGCCGCGAGGTCCCTCGCCATGGCGTAGAGGGCGAGCGTCCCGGCATCCGGCTCCCAGACCGGCCGGGTGACGCCCCGGCTGACGGTGAAGCGCACGCCGTCCTCCTCGCCGGAGAGGGCGAGCATCCGCTCGACCACCCGGTCGAGGTCGGCTTGGCGCTTGGCCATGCTCAGCGCCTGCCCCCGGCAATGGGTGGGCACGCAATTCACCCATTGGCCGCCCGAGACGATGCCCGTCGAGACGGTGCAATCGGCATCCGTCAGCGCATCGATGGCGAGCACCTTGCGGGCCATGGCGCGGATGGCGGACCGCCCCTCGCCCGGTGACGAACCGGCGTGGCTCGGCCGACCGACCGCCTCCAAGTCGAACCGGGCGATGGCGTAGCGGCCCGTCACCACCCCGTCGCCGGGCTGGCCGGGCTCCGGCACGAGCACGTAGGAATGCCGCGACGCCTCGGCCTCGATCAGGTCGCGGGTTGCTGGGCTGCCGATCTCCTCGTCGCTGGTGAACAGCACCGTCACCGGCAGGGGCGTTTGCGCCCCGGCGGCGATCAGGGCGCGGAGCGCGGCGACCGCGATGACGTTGCCGCCCTTCATATCGAGGATGCCCGGCCCGTAGGCACGGTCGCCCTCGATCCGCCACGGCAGGCGCGAGAGCGTACCCATGGGATGGACCGTATCGAGATGGCCGAGGAGGAGGATGCCCTTCTCGTCGCGCCGCGGATGCGGGAAGCGGGCCCGCACGCAATCGCCGAGGCCCATCCGGCCGGGGATGGTCTCGACCTGCGCGCCGATCAGCGCGAGGTCGCGGGCGGCCAGTGCCATCATGCGGTTGACCGCACCCGCGTCGTAGGTCGGGCTCTCGCATTCCACCCAGGCGCGCAATTGCGCGAGAAGGGCATGGGTGTCGAAATGAGGGTCGCGATTCATCGGGCAGCCTCCGGGGCCGGGCCGGCGAAGGGATCGTCCACGCGCGGCCAGAAATTCGGGTCGCGCTTGGTGTAGGGAATCGCCCCGTAATCGGGCGGCACCGCGCCCGGCGCCGCGACGTAGCGCACGGTGGAAGCGATGGGGACGAAGCCGGCATAGAAGTGCTGCATCGATTTCACGACCACGATGCGCTTGTCATCGAGGGTCAGGCCCAGCCCGGTGAACGCGTCGGGTGCGAAGGGCTGCTGGCGCTTGTGGGTGAGCACGAGGTGGATGCCGTCCGCTTCCACCCAGGCGGCGGGGCCGAGATTGGCCCGCCCGCCGCTCAACCCGCCCTGGCTGTGATCGTCCGAGAGGCCGCGCACGGTGACGCGCAGGTCCACCGGATCGCCGGAGGTGACGCCGCACTTGCCGCCGACCCGCAGGGCGAAGGTCGCGCCGAGCCCCGCCTCGTGACAGATGCCGACCGCGCCGGGGTCCCAGATCATGCCGAGCGCCGCGCCCTTCACGCGGCGGGCGACGAGCCGGGCGAGGATCGCCGTGTTGTCTGAGGGGGCGCCGGCGCCCGCATTGTCGGCGGTGTCGGCCAGCACCATCGGCCGGGGATCGTCGGAGGCCAGCGCCGCATCGATGGCGGCGTCGATGCTGTCGAAGGCGGTCGAGGCTTCCACCCGCATCGCCCAGATCTCGGCGGCGAGTTGGTCGGCCAGCTTCTGGGCCTTCGCCATGTCACCATCGGCCACAACGAGCATCTTCGCCCCGACATCGGCCACATCGGCGTAAGGAAAGCCGTGTCCGAAGGAGACCGAGAGGATGCCGTCGCGGCCCTCCAGGTCGAGCATCCGGCGCACGAAGCCGGCGATGGGCTCGCGGGTGGTCTTCCACATGCTGACCATCCGGCAATCGGCATAGGCCATGACCGTGCGGATGCGCTTCTCGACGGTGCCGACGACCAGAGGATAGAGGTCGCGGGCGCGGTCCACGATGTCGGTGTGGGGATATTCCTTATAGATCACCACCACGTCGGCCTTGCGGCGCAGCGTCTCCGTGAGGTGGCAATGCAGGTCGAGCTCGACGCCGATGGTCACGTCCGGCCCGACCAGGGCGCGGACCCGCTCCACCGTGTCGCCCTCGCAATCGTCGTAGCCCTCGGCCACCATCGCCCCGTGCATGAAGAGCATCACGGCCTGGACCGGCATCGCGGCGCGGAGGTCATCGAGCAGGGTATCGCGCAACTCCTCATAGACGTCGCGCAGGGTGATCCCGCCGGGCTGGGCGAAGGTCGAGATGCTCTCGGCGACCTCGTGGCCGTCGGCCTCGGCCATCTCGCGCCACGCCTTCAGGCCGATATTGCTGAGGGAGGGCGGGGCCCGGGTGCCGTCGCGGCGGGAGTAATCGGCCAGGAACGCCGCGCGGCCGGTCGGCAGCGGGGCAAAGGTGTTGGTCTCGGTCGCAAGCCCGGCAATGAAGATCTTCAAGACTTATCCTTCGTCAACATTCTTGCAGGGTGTCAAACCCTCGACCCGTCATTGCGAGCGCGGCCACGCTAGAGCCGCACCCGAACGCGTTGGTTCAGCCAGCCTTCTCCAGATCTTCTCCTCATCCTGAGGTGCGGCGCAGCCGCCTCGAAGGAGGACTCCAGGGATCGCGCGGCAGGCTGGACCCCTCCTTCGAGGCCCGCTGACGCGGGCACCTCAGGATGAGGTGAGTGCGTGGGGGCCGCCTCACCATGATCAGTCGCTGCGCTAGCAAGTCACGCGCCTTCCTCCGGCGTGAGGAGGATCACCGTCCGCGTCGCCGCCGCGACGGCCTCCGGCGAGTACGGCATCGGCGCGTAGCCCTGCCGGGCCCAGACCTCTCCGAGGTCGCGGTAATGGGGATCGCGCGGGTCGCCGGATTGGCCGGGCACGTTCACGAAGACGGACGCGTCCCAGGCGCCAACATCGACCACCATGCGGAACGAGGCGCCGTTGGTGACGCGGAACGAATCCGTGCGGTACTCGGCGTGCATCACGCAGGCGCCTGCGCCGCCGAGGGGAAACGGCCCGACATCCCATCCCTCGTCCCCCCCGAGGGCCGATAGGGGATGGGCGAACAACGCTTGGTGGAGGCGGCCCCAGGCCCAGGTGGAGGCATCCGCGCCCATCAGCTTGCCACAGGTTGCCCAGGCGGCGGCGAGCGTCGTTTCGAGGAGCGCTCCGGGCCGCTCCATCGCTTCGAGCCGGTAGAGCAGGCTCTCCGTGTCGCCAGGTGGGATGAACGCGCGGACCTTCGCATCGGGCACCAGTTCCGCGATCAGCGCCGGCCGCAGATGGCGGACCCAGAGCACTTCCACCAGGGCGGCGGCGGCGCTGTTGGGGCCAAGCCGGCCGTCGAAGCCCTGCAGCAGATCCTGCGCGGCGCGGGCCTCGGCGCTCCCGGCCGGGACGGCGCAGGCGACACGCGCGATGCGCAGGGCCGGCTCCGAGACGACATCGGCCTGCAACGCCTGCGAATCGGCCAGCGAGTGCCTGTCCTGCGAACCCAGCACCGCGCGCAGACGCGTGGCCCGCCACGGCTCGTGCCACTCGAAGCCGACCTTTTTGTCTTCGGCCGGGTAGCCCGGCGGTAGGTTCATCTCGTTGGCGGTGGCGAACCAGCCCTCGGCGGGATCGATGGCGCGGGGCAACTCGTCCGCATCGAGGAAGCCCGCCCAGTCGAACCGTCCGTCGCCCGGCACCGGCAGGAGACCGTCATGGCCCGGCCGGCGCGGCGCCTTGCCGGCCATGAACCACGCGATCCGCCCGTCCCGGTCGGCATAGAGCTGGTTCACCGATGGCGCCGACCAGTGCCGCAGGGCGTGCCCGAACGCCTCGGGGGTCTTCGCGTCGAGATAGGCGAGGCTGCCGAGATAGGCCGCCGAGCCCGGCGCGGACCACACCGTGGCCAGCGCGAAGGCGCGGTGCGCATCCTCCGCGATCACCGGCCGATGGCGGGTGAAGGCGAGCGAGACGATCTCGTCCGGCCCGCCGCGCACGGGGATCGCTTCATCGACGCGCGCGATCCGCTCCCAGCCCTCGCCGTGGCGGATCAGGTCGGGATCGTCCGCGTGCTTCTCGCAGACGAACAGATCCTCCTGATCCATCGGCGCGATGGTCAGGCTGAAGGCGGCGTGGCCGTTATGGCCGATGGAGATGCCGGGCAGCGCCGGCTCGCCCGCGCCGATCACGTCGAGGCCCGGGGCCGTGAGGTGGACGGCGTAACGCAGCGACGGGTTCAGATAGATCCGGTGCGGATCGCTCGCGAGGATCGGCCGCCCGGTGGCGGTGCGGCCGGGGCCGATGACCCAGTTGTTCGAGCCCTCGCTCGGCTCCGGCGGCGGGGCGCTTTGCCGCCCGACGGTGCCCTGCGCATCGACCTTCGACCACGCCCAGGCCTCCTCGCGGCTGGCGTCCAACCGTGCGGGGCTGAACTGCACCTGCGCGGTGGCGAGGCGGAACAGGTCGAGGAGGTCGTCGGGCCAGTCCGAGGCGTCGAGGCCGTCCGGCACGATGGGATCATGCGGCGGGTACAGGCGCTTGCGCAGGTCGTCGGTAACGTGATCGCCGCCGAGGGCGAGCACCTTCGCGCGGGCAACCTCGGAGAGGACGTTGCGCACGAGGCCGTGGCTACGGATGCGCACCACGTCCTCCGGCGCCCAGCGGGCGGGGCGCGTGCCCATCCGGCCGAACTCGGGCGGCAGACGCTCCGGCCGCGCCTCGGTCAAGGCGATGTAGGCGTTGAGCCCGCCGACGAAGGCCGTGACGATGGCTTTCGTGTCCTGCGGGCCGTAGGCGGCCCATTCGGCGGCCATGTCGCCCCGGTAGAGGAACAGGCGCGCGGCCCTGTCCTGCGCGAGGTAGCCCGGCCCGAAATCCGCCGCGAGCAAGCCGAGGCCGCGCTTGCGCCACAGGTCGAGTTGCCACAGCCGGTCGCGGGCGGCGTTGAAGCCCTGGACGCGGTAGGCGTCGAGGGCGCTTCCCGCCCGGATATGGGCGAGGCCCGATGCGTCGATCCGGATCTCCGCCGGCCCGGAGAGGCCGGACAGGACGAAGGATTGGCTCACAATACGACCTCGATGAGGTACGGCCCCTTCTCCGCGAGACCGTGCTTCAGGGCGTCGATGAACTCCGGCAGGGTCTCGACCCGCCGCCCGTCGACGCCGAAGCCGCGCCCGAGCGAAACCCAATCGATGGCGGGATCGTCGAGGCTCAGCATCCCGATGGCCTTCGGCCCGGGATTGTGCGCGCCGACATTGGCGAGTTCGCCGCGCAGGATCGCGTAGGCGCGGTTCGACCAGACGATGGTCACCACGTCGAGGCGCTCGCGGGCCTGCGTCCACAGCGCCTGGACCGTGTAGAGGCCGCTGCCATCCGCCTGGAGGTTGATGACCTTGCGGCCCGGCGCACCGATGGCGGCGCCGGTCGCCATCGGGATGCCGACGCCGATGGCGCCGCCGCTGAGTTGCAGCCATGAATGCGGGGCGCTCGCCTTGGTCAGCCCGAAGAAGTTGCGCCCCGTGGTCAGCGACTCGTCGCAGATCACCGCACCCTCGGGGATCAGCGCGCCGAGGACGGCGCCGATGGCGTCCTGCTCCAGGCGCTCGGAGGTGGGGATCTCCGGCCGGCGTCCGAGATCGGGGAGGGCGCCCTCGGGCGCGTTCACCGCCTCGGCCAGCCGCTCGAGGGCGTCGATCTGGTCCTGCTCCGGCGTCGCCAGCGTCAGGGTCGTGCAGCCCTCGGGAGCCAGCAGGCTGGGCTTGCCGGGATAGGCGAAGAAGCCGACCGGCTGGGTCGCGCCGATCAGGATGACGTGGCGGAAGCCCTTCAACGCGTCGATGGCCTGATCGATCGGATAGGGCAGGCGCTCGATCGGCACGGTGCCGACGCCCCGGTCGATGCGGGAATTCGAGGTCATGGCCAACAGCTTCGCGCCGGTCTTGCGGGCGATGCGGTCGGCGATCACCCGGCCCTCCTTGCGCACCGCCTGGTCGCCGAGGTGGAGCAGCACCGGCTCACCGCTCGCGAGCAGCTTCGCCGCCTCGCGGATCGCCTCGTCCTCGGCGCGGGCGCGCTCGGGGATCGGCGGCACGGCGGCGACGCCGGTGCCGGGATCCCAAGCCGTGTTGGCGGGCAGGATCAGCGTCGCGACCTGCCCCGGCGCGGTACGGGCAGCGGCGATGGCGTCGGCGCCGTCGCGGCCGATCTCCCCGGCGCTCATCCCCGTGCGCACCCAGGCCGACATCGGCCGGGCCAGCCCCTCGATGTCCGAGGTCAGCGGCGCATCGTATTGCCGGTGGTAGGTGGCGTGCTCGCCGACGATGTTGACGAGCGGCGAGCGCGCCCGACGGGCATTGTGCAGGTTGGCGAGGCCGTTCGCGAGGCCGGGGCCGAGATGCAGCAGTGTCGAGGCCGGCTTGTCGGCCATGCGGGCATAGCCGTCCGCCGCGCCCGTGGCGCCGCCCTCGAACAGGCAGAGCACGCAGCGCATCCCCTCGACCCGGTCGAGGGCGGCGACGAAGTGCATTTCCGACGTACCGGGATTGGTGAAGCAGACCTCCACCCCACCCGCCACCAGGGTGCGCACCAGACTTTCGGCGCCGTTCATCGGCGCAGCCGCCGCCTCATTCGTCGGTTCAGCCACGCCAATCCTCCCAGCACGCTTCAATTCCACTCATCGTGGCACGGTGAGGCGTCGGCGCAAGGGGCCTTCGACGCAACCTGAACACGTATGGCCCTGCGGCGTCATCGGTCCTCCTGGCGCGGGTCTTGCCCCGGCGCGGCGTCAGCCACGGTTTCCGGACACCCCACGATGTTCCCTCGACGGACTGCCTTCGCGCTCACCGCCAGCCTCGCCCTCGCCGCGCCCGCGCAGGCCGAGAGCGTGCTGCGCATCGCCATGACGGCCACCGACGTGCCCACCGCCACCGGCCTGCCGAACAACGGCTTCGAGGGCATGCGCTTCATGGGTTATCCGATCTTCGAGGGCCTCACGCAGTGGGACCTCACGCAGACGGACAGGCCGTCGGGCATCAAGCCGGCCCTCGCCCAGAGCTGGGAGCAGGACGCCGCCGACGGGCGCGTCTGGACCTTCCACCTGCGCCCGGGCGTGAAGTTCCACGACGGCACGGCCTTCGATGCGAACGCCGTGGTGTGGAACCTCGACCGCTTCTTCAAGAACGACAGCCCGCAATTCGAGGCGCAGGCGGCGGGCATCTCCCGCGCGCGGGCGCCCCTGGTCGCGAGCTACCGCAAGATCGACGACGCGACGGTGCAGATCACGACCACGCAGGTCGCCTCGTACTTCCCGTACATGGTCGTGTACCTCCTGTTCACCTCGCCCCAATCCTTCGAGAAGGCGGGCCGTGACTGGACCAAGGTGCCCGCCCTGCCGGCCGCCGGCACCGGCCCGTTCAAGATCGTGAAGGTCTCCCCACGCGAATCCGTCGATCTCGCCCGCAACCCCGACTATTGGGATGCCGGCCGCATGGCGAAGGTCGACCGCATCCGCCTGATGCCGATCCCGGAGGCGAATGCCCGCGTCGCCGCCCTGCGCTCGGGGCAGGTCGACTGGATCGAGGTGCCGGCCCCGGACGCGATCCCGTCGCTCAAGCAGGCCGGCTTCACCATCACGACGGGCTCCTACCCGCATGTCTGGCCGTGGATCTTCAACATCGCCGCCGCCAACAGCCCGCTGAAGGACGTGCGCGTGCGGCAGGCGCTGAATTACTGCGTCGACCGCGAGGGGATCGTCACCCTGCTCAACGGAACCGCCGAGCCCGCCTCGGGGTGGCTCAACGACAAGGACCCGAATTTCGGCAAGCCGGAGAACCGCTACGTCTCGAACCCGGCCAGGGGCAAGAAACTCCTGGCCGAGGCGGGCTACGGGCCGAGCAAGCCCCTGTCCCTGAAGGTGATGGTCTCGTCCTCGGGCTCGGGCCAGATGCTGCCCATGCCGATGAACGAGTACCTTCAGGAGAACCTGAAGCAGTCCTGCGATGTGGACGTGTCGTTCAACGTGGTCGAATGGCAGGTGCTGCTCAACGCGAGCCGGCTCCTGCCCGATTCGGGCAACCTGCAGGGTTCGAACGCGCTGAACGTCTCCTCGCCGTCTTCCGACGCGGCGGTGATGGAGCGGTATTTCTCCTCGTCCCGGTTCCCGCCGGGCGGCTTCAACTTCCCGAACTGGAAGGACGACAGGTTCGACGCGGCGCTCAAGGCGCTCGCGGAGACGAAGGACCAGAAGGTGATCGACGCGCAGACGCAGATCGCGCACGAACGCCTCGTGGACAATCCGCCCTGGCTCTACATCGTCCACGACCTGAACCCGCGCGCCATGTCGAAATCGGTGAAGGGCTTCGTCTCGCCGCAATCCTGGTTCGTCGATCTCACCCGCGTCAGTGTCCAGTGAGCGGTCGGAGCCCATCATGACCGAACTCCACACCCTTCCGGCCGCCGTCCTCGCCCGCGAGATCGCCGCGCGGAAGCTCTCGCCGGTCGATTGCGTCGAGGCGATGCTCGGCCGGATCGCGCGGCTCGAGCCGAAGCTCCAGGCCTTCACGGAGGTCTTCGCGCAGGATGCCCGGCTGGCCGCCGAGGGCGCCGACAGGGCGATCCGCTCAGGCCACGCGGTGGGCCCGCTCCACGGCGTCCCCGTGGTGCTGAAGGACCTGATCGACCTCGACGGCCGGATCACCATGGGCGGCTCGGCCGCCCACCGGACCCGCCGCGCCGTGCGCACGGCCACCGTGGCGCGCAGGCTGATTGCGCAGGGCATGATCGTGCTGGGCAAGACCCATACGGTCGAGTTCGCCTATGGCGGCTGGGGCACGAACCCGCATCTCGGCACGCCCTGGAACCCCTGGGACCTCCAGGTGCAGCGCGTGCCGGGAGGATCATCGAGCGGCACGGGGGTCGCGGTCGCGGCGCGGCTCGCGCCTTGGGGCATCGGCACCGATACCGGCGGTTCGGTGCGCCTGCCGGCCTCGTTCTGCGGCCTTACCGGGCTCAAGGTCACCGTGGGGCGGGTCTCGACCTACGGGATCGTGCCGCTCTCCGCGACCCTCGACACGCCCGGCCCCCTGGCCCGCACCGTCGAGGACGTCGCCCTGCTCTACGAAGCGATCTCGGGGCGGGACCCCCTCGATCCGGTGACGAGGGGCATCGTCCCGGCCGAGCCCTGGACCACGCTCGGCCGAGGTGTCCGGGGCCTGCGCCTCGCGCGGATGCCGGATGCCGAGCGCGAGGGCGTCGCGCCGGAGATGCTGGCCGCCTACGATTCCGCGCTCTCCTGCCTCGCGGGGGAGGGCGCCGAGATCGTGGACGTCGCCCTCCCGTTCCGGTTCGCGGATTTCGTGGCGATGAGCGACATCACCAACGCGGAGGCCTATTTCGAGAACGGGGCGCTCGCGGAGGATGCGGCCTCGCCGCTGGGCGACGCGGTGCGGGCGCGCATCCTGGCGGGCGCCCATGTCTCGGCCCAGACCTACCTGCACACGCAGCGCCGCCGCACGGCGATGAAGGCCCAATTCGCGGCGGCGATGAACGGGATCGACGCCCTGCTCACACCGTCGACCGAATGCGCGGCGATTCCCGTGGCCGAGGTGGACGAGGGGCATGTGCCCTCGCGCTTCACCCGCTTCGGCAACCTGCTCGACCTCTGCGCCCTGTCGCTTCCCTCGGGCTTCACGGCCGGCGGGTTGCCGCTGTCCCTTCAGATCGCGTGCCGAGGCTACGACGAGGCCATGGCTCTGCGCATCGGCCAAGCCTACCAGCGCGCCACCGAGTGGCACCTTCGCCAGCCGGATCTCTGACGATGCCGCGCCCGGCGAGGAGCGTCGCGCGGGCGCGGCGCTTCACCGGACCGATCTGACAGCCGATCCGGTCAGCCGCCGCAACGGATTGGCCGGATCGACCCGGAGGAATTCGTTTCGGGGTGGCTTCGCGCGAGCCGGGGGTGCATCCTCGTGGCGCGAGGCTCAGCATGACGCACGACCATCATCACGATCATGATCACCCGCACGGGAGCGAACTCACCCCCGTCGAAGCGCGGGTGCGGGCTCTGGAGTCGCTGCTCGTCGAGAAGGGCTACGTGCAGCCCGCCGCCCTCGATGCCCTGGTCGAGATGTACGAGACCAAGGTCGGCCCCCATCTCGGCGCCCGCGTCGTCGCCCGCGCCTGGACCGATGCCGCCTATCGCGAACGGCTCCTGAAGGACGCCACGCCGGCCATCGCCGAACTCGGCATCGGCGGGCGCGGCGGCGAGCATATGGTCGTGATCGCGAACACACCCGAGGTGCACAACATGGTCGTGTGCACCCTCTGCTCCTGTTACCCCTGGCCGGTGCTCGGCCTGCCGCCCGTCTGGTACAAGGCCCCGGCCTATCGCGCCCGCGCCGTGATCGATCCGCGCGGCGTGTTGAGCGATTTCGGCGTCGGCATCCCCGAGACCACGCGGATCACCGTGTGGGATTCCACCGCCGAGACACGCTTCATGGTGCTGCCGATGCGGCCCGCCGGCACGGATAGTTTTTCGGAAGAGGCGCTCGCCGCCCTCGTCACCCGCGACGCGATGATCGGCACCGGCCTGCCGCTCTCGCCCGGCGCGGAGATCAGGCCATGAACGGCGCGCAGGATCTGGGCGGCGCGCACGGCTTCGGGCCGGTGCGGCCGGAGCCGAACGAGCCGGTCTTCCATGCGGAATGGGAGAAGCGCGTCTTCGCCCTGGCGATGGGGATGGGGTTCACGGGCGCGTGGAACCTCGACGGAAGCCGCGCCACGCGGGAATCGCTGCCGCCCGCGCAGTATCTGGCGTCGAGCTATTACGAGATCTGGCTCGAAGCGCTGGAAGCACAGATCCTCGCGAATGGCCTCGCCACGCGGGAGGAGATCGCCACCGGCCGTGTGGCCGAGCCGCCCAAGCCCGTGGCCCGCGTGCTCACCGCCGACATCCTCGAACCGCGCTTCCGGGCGGGCTTCCCGAGCGACCGGGCGCCCGAGGGGCCGGCGCGTTTCGCCATCGGCGACGAGGTAATCGCGAAGGTGATGAACCCGGCCGGGCACACGCGCCTGCCGCGCTATATCCGGGGCCGGCGCGGAGTGGTCGAGGCGATCCACGGCGCCTTCGTCTTCCCCGACACCAACGCCTACGGACAGGGCGAGAACCCGGTCTGGCTCTACACGGTGGGCTTCGCGGCGTCGGACTTGTGGGGGCCGCAGGCCGATCCCGGCGGGCGCGTCACCATCGCGGCCTTCGAACCCTATTTCGACCCGGCATGAGCGCGCTGCGTCCGCAGGGGCCGTTCTCCGCGCCGTGGGAGGCGCAGGTGTTCGCCCTGGTCGTCTCGCTGCAGGAGGCGGGCCTGTTCACCTGGGGCGAATGGGCCGATGCGCTCGGCCGCACGATCCGGCCCGAGGGGGAGGGCGAGCAGGCCGCCGATTACGGCCGCTGGCTGGAGACGCTGGAACGCCTCCTCGCCGAGCGCGGCGTCACGGACGGCGCGAGCGTCGCGGCACGTGCCGAAGCTTGGTTGCGCGCGGCCCACGCGACGCCCCACGGCCAGCCCATTCTTTTGGAGAACGACCCGGAGCACCACGCTCGTCCGTCATTGCGAGCCTAGCGAAGCAATCCAGGGCAGCGCGACGCGCCCGAATGGTGCGGCTCCCTGGATTGCTTCGCTGCGCTCGCAATGACGGGGTGTGAGCGGAACCGCGCTCTACTTCCGCAGCTCGTCCAGCGGCACCGGATAGGCGTGCGGCCTCGTCGCGAGCATCGCATCGATCAGCGCCAGCACCTCGGCGCGGCCGCAATTGGCGGCGGGTTCGAAGGGCGTCCAAGTCTGGGTGAAATCGAGCCGCGCGAACACGTCGCGGTAGTGGCGTAGCTCGTTGATCGTCAGCGGGACGCCGCGCACGAAGGCCTTGTGCGCCGAGATCGTCCGCGCCCGGCGGAAATCCTGTGGGTCGAGTTCGAACTTCAAGGCGTCGCCGCAGAAGCAGATCCTGCGCTTGCGGTCGAACAGCACGGCGTGCCCGTCGAAATGCCCCGCCGTGCGGTGCAATTCGAGGCCTGGCAGCGGTTCGAGGAAGTCGTCGTAGGGCCAGCTCACCTGAAGCGCGGCGCTCCACGTGAAGTCCGCGGCGGGCAAGCAGAGTTCCGGGTCGAACCGATCCTGCAACTGGACCAGCGCCCCATAGGAATGCGGATGCGAGGCCGAAAGGATCTGCATCCCGCCGAGACGGGCGATCTGGTCGAGCGCCGCCTCGCTGAAGACCGGGCAGCCCTCGAAACCCATGTTCCCGGCCTCGGTCTGGATCAGGTAGGCGGAGGGACCGATCCCCGAGACCGGCTCGTTCCAGAAACGCCACACGCCCGGCTCCAATTCCTGCCAATGGCAAGGGAAGGCGTCCTGCGCCTCCGATTCGGTGCGGAAGCGCCAGCCGTCCTGCGGCACCACGTGGCGCGCGTCGAGGCACATCGGGCACGCGGCGGGCGTCTCGAAATGCCGCTGCCAGAACCCGCAATTGTCGCAGGTGTAGGCGGGCAGCTTCAGGGCGCCCGCGAAGGGCAGGTATCCGGGCATCGTGTCGCGTCCTCCGCCCTCACGCAGCGGTGAGCGCACCGCCTGAAACTGTCCCCGCCCGGCCCGGTTTCCAGACCACGCCGCGACATCGCCGTCCGGATCGGCCGCTCGACGCCGGCCCCGAACCAGGACACAGTACGGCCTCGGTGCGGATGGGAGACCCCCGCCCATGACGACAGCACGCACGATTCGGCTTCCATTCGACCGGTGGCCCATCGATCCCTGGCCCCGCGCCTCCCTCGGCGAGCGGACGGCGGTAGGCTCGGTGCTGATCCTCCTCCTGGCGCTGCCCTGCGTGGCGGCGGCAGTGGCGGTGGTGCTCATCGCGATCCTGACGCAGCACGCCTACCGCTCCTACGAGGCCGGCGCGATGCTGCGGGCACGGCTCATCCGCCGCTGAGGAAAAACAGTCTCGGGTCACGCAGGATTTGACCTTGGCGCCAAGCCTGGGTCAGTCATGGCGCGAGGCCGGAGACCACCATGTTCCGTTCGTTGATGACCGCGCGGCGTTTCGCGTCGCTATTCTGGTGCCAGTTCTTCTCGGCCTTCAACGATAATTTCCTGAAGAACGCGCTCGCCTTCCTCATCCTGTTCGGGATCGGGGGCCAGGCCGGAGCCTCCGAGGAGGGCCATGCCGGCGTGCTCGTCACCCTGGCGAGCGCGGTGTTCATCGGCCCGTTCTTCATCCTGTCGGGTCTCGGGGGCCAATGGGCCGACCGCTACGACAAGGCACTGATGGCCCGGCGCCTCAAGTTCGCGGAGATCTTCGCGGCAGGCTGCGCGGTCGCGGGCTTCCTTCTCCATTCCGTGCCGGTGCTGTTCGTGGCGCTCGGCCTGTTCGGGACGATCGCGGCCCTGTTCGGCCCGATCAAGTACGGCATCCTGCCCGATCACCTGCGCCGGGAAGAACTGCCCGCCGGCAACGCCCTGGTCGAGGCCGCGACCTTCCTCGCCATCCTGCTGGGCACCATCGCGGCGGGCACCGCCTCGGCCATGGGCGGCTCGGGCGCTCTGTTCGCCGCCCTCGTCATGGTCTTCGCCGTGCTGTGCTGGCTCTCCGCGCGGATGATCCCCGCGACGGGGGAGGGCGCGCCGGACCTGAAGGTCGATCCCAACATCGCCCGCTCCACCGCGAGCCTGCTGCGCGACCTCTGGGTCGATACGCGGCTGTGGCGCGGCTCGCTCATCGTGAGCTGGTTCTGGCTCGTCGGCGTGGTGGTGCTGTCGCTGCTGCCGGTGATGGTGCGCAACGCCTTCAACGGCACCGAGACGGTCATCACCCTGTTGCTGGCGACCTTCTCCATCGGCATCGCCCTGGGCTCTGGCCTCGCCTCCTGGCTCGCCAGCGGGCGGATCGTGCTGCTGCCGACGCCGGTCGGCGCGGTGCTGATGGCCGTGTTCGGCTTCGATCTCGCCTGGACGGTCTCGCACCTGCCGCCGGTGCCGGCCGAGGCCATCGGCCCCTCCGCGTTTCTCGCGACCGGCCACGGCCTGCGCACGGTCATCGACTTCCTCGGCCTCGCCGTGGCGGGCGGGCTCTACATCGTGCCGTCCTTCGCGGCGGTTCAGGCCTGGGCCGACAAGGCGATGCGCGCCCGCATCATCGGTGCGGTGAACGTCATCACCGCCGCCTTCATGGTCGGCGGCACGCTGGCGCTGGCGGCACTCCAGGCGGCGGGCCTGTCGATGGCGAGCCTGCTGGCCCTCGTGGCTGTGCTGAACCTCGTCGTCGGCGCGGTGGTGCTCGCCACCCTGCCGACGAGCCCGTTCCGGGACGCGATCTCGATCCTGTTCCGGGCCTTCTACCGCCTGGAGGTGCGCGGCCTCGACAACATCGAGAAGGCCGGGCCGAACTGCATCGTGGCCCTCAACCACGTCTCGTTCCTCGATGCGCCGCTCGCCCTGTCGCTCCTCGATCAGGAGCCGGTCTTCGCCATCGACAGCGGCATCGCCAAGCGCTGGTGGGTGAAGCCCTTCCTCAAGATGACGAAGGCGATGCCCCTCGATCCGACGCGGCCGCTCGCCACCCGCACGCTCATCAATGCCGTGCGCTCCGGCGAGACGCTGATCATCTTCCCCGAGGGGCGGCTTACCGTCACCGGCAGCCTGATGAAGGTCTATGACGGGGCCGGGCTCATCGCGGACAAGTCCGGCGCCATGGTGGTGCCGGTAAAGATCGACGGCCTTGAGCAGACAATCTTCTCGCGCCTGTCCCGGCGGCAGGTACGCCGCCGCTGGTGGCCCAAGGTGATTGTCACCATCATGCCACCCGTGCGGCTTACGATCGACCCGGCGCTGAAGGGCAAGACCCGGCGGCAGGCGGCGGGCGCGGAGCTCTACGACGCGATGTCCGAGTTGCTGTTTCGCACGGCCGAGATCGACCGTGGGCTGATGGCTGCCCTGATCGATGCGGGCGACAGCCACGGCTGGCGGCGCAACGCCCTGGAGGATCCCGTCACCGGGCGGCTGACCTACGGGCGGCTCGTGATGGCGGCCAACATCCTCGGCCGCAAGCTGATGCCCTACGCCCCCGAGGGCGGGCGCATCGGGCTGATGCTGCCCAACGCCAACGGCACGGTGGTGACGTTCTTCGCCCTGGCCTCGGCGGGGCGGGTGCCGGCGATGATCAACTTCTCGGCGGGGCCGAAGAACGTGCTCTCGGCCTGCGCCACGGCGGAGGTGTCCACGGTTCTGACCTCCCGCGCCTTCATCGAGAAGGGCCGCCTTGGCACCCTCGTGGAGGCGATGAAGGACAAGGTGAAGCTCGTCTACCTCGAGGATCTGCGCGCCACGATCACGACGGCGGATAAGATCCGCGGCTTCCTCGCCCCCCGCAAGCCGCTGGTGAAGCGCGGCGGCGAGGATCCGGCCGCGGTGCTGTTCACCTCCGGCAGCGAGGGCACGCCCAAGGGCGTCGTGCTCGCCAACCGCTGCATGCTCGCCAACGTGGCGCAGGTGGCGGCGCGGATCGATTTCGGGCCGATGGACAAGGTGTTCAACGTGCTGCCGGTGTTCCACGCCTTCGGGCTCACCGCCGGCACGGTATTGCCCCTGGTCTCCGGCGTGCCGGTCTATCTCTATCCGTCGCCGCTGCATTACCGGATCGTGCCGGAGCTCATCTACGGCTCGAACAGCACCGTGCTGTTCGGGACGGACACGTTCCTCACCGGCTATGCCCGCGCGGCCCATTCCTACGATCTGCGCTCTTTGCGCTACGTCGTGGCCGGCGCCGAGGCGGTGAAGGACACGACACGCCGGACATGGCTCGAAAAGTTCGGCCTGCGCATCCTCGAAGGCTACGGCGTCACCGAGTGTGGGCCGGTGGTCGCCCTCAACACGCCGATGTTCAACCGCTTCGGCACGGTGGGCCGCATCCTCCCCGGCATCGAGATCCGGCTCGATCCCGTGCCGGGCATCGACGAGGGCGGGCGCCTCGTCCTGCGCGGGCCGAACATCATGCTGGGCTACCTGAAATCCGATCAGCCCGGCCGCTTGCAGCCGCCGCCGGATGGCTGGCACGATACCGGCGACATCGTCACCATCGATGCGGAGGGTTTCGTGACCATCCGGGGCAGGGCCAAGCGCTTCGCCAAGGTCGCGGGCGAGATGGTCTCCCTGGCCGCCGTCGAGGCGCTGGCCTCGGAACTGTGGCCCGACCGCCTGAGCGCCGTCTCCGCCGTGCCGGATGCGCGGAAGGGCGAGCGGCTGGTGCTGTTCACCCAGGCGAAGGAGGCGACCCGCGCCGCCTACCAGAGCTTCGCCAAGGGCAAGGGCGCCTCGGACGTCTCGATCCCCGCAGAGGTGGTGGTGCGCGAGGACATCCCCCTGCTCGGCGCCGGCAAGATCGATCTCGTCGCCCTCGATAAACTCGCCCGGGAGCGCGCCGACGCCCCCGAGGCCGCCTGACGCGGAAGGGGGCCAGGGCATGGGCAGGCTACGGCTCCCCATCCTGGCCCTCGGCCTCGCCCCGCTCCTCGGCCTCGCGGCGCTCATCGCGTATGCCCTGTCCCTGCCGCCCCTGGACCTGACCGCCGCACGGGCGCGCTCGGTGGTCGTGCTCGACAGGGCAGGCGACCTGTTGCGCCCCTTCGCGACGGCGGATGGCCGCTGGCGCCTTCCGGTGAGCGCCGGGTCGGTCGATCCGCGCTACCTCGCGATGCTGCGCGCCTACGAGGACAGGCGCTTCGACCGCCATGCCGGCATCGACCCCGCCGCCGTCGCGCGGGCGGCGCTCCAGGGCCTGCGCCACGGGCGCATCGTCTCCGGCGGCTCGACCCTGTCGATGCAGGTCGCCCGCCTCGTGGAGCCGCGGGCGCAGCGCTCGGTGGCCGCGAAGCTGCGGCAGGCGGTGCGGGCGGTGGGCCTGGAACGCCGGCTCGGCAAGGCACAGGTGCTCGACCTCTACCTCGCCCTCGCGCCGTTCGGCGGCTCACTGGAGGGCGTGCGCGCGGCGAGCCTCGCCTATTTCGGCCGCGAGCCCGCCCGGCTCACTGTGGCGCAGGCGGCCCTGCTCGTGGCCTTGCCGCAATCGCCCGAGACCCGCCGGCCCGACCGCTTCCCCGAGCGGGCCAGGGCGGCGCGGGACCGGGTGATTGGCATCGCCCAGGCGCGCGGGCTCCTCACCGCCGACGAGGCGGCACAGGCGTGGGCGGAGCCCGTCCCGCATGGCCGCCGCCCCTTCCCGATGATCGCCGCCCACGCCGCCGAGGAGGCGGTCGCCGCCGAACCGTCGAACCCGGTGATCCGCCTGAGCCTCGACGGGCGGCTACAGGCAAGCCTCGAAGCGCTGGCCACGGAGCGGGCCGCCTCGGCGGGGCCGGTGCTGTCGGCGGCCATCGTGGTGCTCGACAACCGCGACGGACGCCTTCTCGCGCAGGTTGGCAGCGCCGGCTACCTCGACGCGAGCCGGCGGGGGGCCATCGACATGACCCGCGCCATCCGCTCGCCGGGCTCGGCGCTAAAGCCCTTCGTCTACGCCATGGCATTCGAGGCCGGGCTCGCCCATCCCGAGACGCTGATCGAGGACCGGCCCTCGCGCTTCTCCGCGAGCTACGCGCCGGAGAATTTCGACCTCACCTTCCAGGGCACGGTCAGCGCCCGGCGGGCCCTGCAACTCTCCCTCAACGTACCGGCCGTTGCACTGATGGAGGCGGTGGGGCCGGCGCGCTTCGTCGCGCATCTGCGCGCGGCGGGGGCCGACCTGCGCCTGCCCCGTGAGGCAGCGCCCGGCCTGCCGGTGGCCCTGGGCGGCCTCGGCCTCACCCTCACCGACCTCGCCCGGCTCTATGCCGGCCTCGCCCGGGAGGGGCGGATGCCGCCCCCGATGGAGGCCAAGCGAATCGCGGGGGATGTGGCGGCGTGGTACGTCACCGACATCCTGCGCGGGACACCGCCGCCGGACAACGCCCTGCCGAACCGCATCGCGTACAAGACCGGCACCTCCTTTGGCTATCGGGATGCCTGGGCGGTGGGATTCGACCGGCGCGTCACCATCGCCGTCTGGGCCGGGCGGGCGGACGGGGCCGCCGTGCCGGGTCTTGTCGGGCGGGTGGTCGCGGCGCCGATCCTGTTCGATGCCTTCGCCCGCTTCGGCGGCGAACCGGCCTTCGGCCCGCGCCCGGCCGAGGCTTTGGTCGCCGCCAATTCCGCCCTGCCGCCGCCCCTGCGCCGTCTCGCGCGGGACGAGGCGCCAGAAGGCGCGCCCATCCTCCGGATCGCCTTCCCCCCCGATGGCGCGCGCGTCGATCTGGGCCTGTCCGCGCAGGGCGGCAGGGCGGGGGAGGGCGTGGTCCTCAAGGCGGCCGGCGGCGTGCCGCCCCTCAACTGGATGGTCGACGGCTTGCCGGTCGACCGCACGATCAGGCGGCAATCGACCTGGGTGCCTGAGGGCGCCGGGTTCGCGCGGATCTCGGTCCTCGATGCGACGGGCGCCAGCGACAGCGTTGCCGTGCGTGTGGAATGATTGACGCATGCCAAGGTCAAGAACGGTTTACTGTGTACTTCCGCACCTTCTTCACCAATTCGCAACCTCGCTTTGCATAACCTCAACTGTATGTTGTGCAGGTTGAGGACATACGGCGCTGCCGCTGCGGCGCTCGCGGCTCTCGCAGCCGCTGCCGGTCCCGCCGGGACCGCGGAGGACGACCGCCGCGCCGTGTGGCGGGCCGCCTACCGGCCACCCTCCGCGATTCCCTTCCCGGAGGACAATCCGTACACCCCTGCCAAGGCGGATCTCGGCCGCAGGCTGTTCTTCGATCCGATCCTGTCCGGCGACAACAACCGCGCCTGCGTTTCCTGCCACAGCCCCGATCTCGCATGGGCGGACGGGCGCCCGCGGGCCGCCACGCTGGCGGGCAGCGACATGGACCTACGCACGCCCACCCTGCTGAACGTCGCGTGGCAGGACGGGCCGATGGGGTGGGACGGCAAGTTCCGCACCCTCGAAGTGGTGGCTCGCACGCCGATCACCGGCATCGGCAACATGAACCTCAAGATCCCCGAGGCGGTGAAGCGGCTGTCGGCGGACGAGAGCTACCGCGAGGCCTTCGCCGCCGCCTTCGGCGATCCGGCCGTCAGCGCCGAGCGTCTGGATGCGGCGCTCGCGACCTTCCAGCGCCTGATCGTCGCCGGCAAGGCGCCGTTCGACCGTTGGATCGGCGGCGACGAGGCGGCGATCCCCGAGGCCGCCAAGCGCGGCTTCGACCTGTTCAACAGCCGCGCGGGATGCTCCGGCTGCCATTCCGGCTGGTCCTTCACCGACAACTCGTTCCACGACATCGGCTCCGCCACCGGGGGCGATATCGGCCGAGGCCGGCTGATGCCGAGTTCGGTCGCCCTGCGCTACGCCTTCAAGACGCCGACCCTGCGCGAGATCGGCAAGCGGGCGCCCTATATGCATGACGGCTCGGTGGCGACGCTCGAAGCGGTCATCGACCTCTACGACAAGGGCGGGATCGAGCGGCCGAGCCGCTCCCGGCAGATCAAGCCCCTGAACCTCACGGCCGACGAGAAGGCCGACCTTCTCGCCTTCCTCGGCACGCTCACCGCCGACAGTGATCGGGACGAGACCTCGGCGGTCTTCCCGCCGGTGGCGCCGACGCCCTGACAGGGCTCGCCCGTCATTGTCCGGGTGAGACGCGGAATGAGCCGAGTTTCCCCGAAAACGCTCTGAGTTCGCGATGACGGATCGCGTATAGGGCCGCTCCGGTCCGATGGCGAAGGGGCGGTTGCGGCTTCCTCAGTGGAAGACCGTCAGCCCCGAGCCGAGCAGAACCAGCCCCGACACCAGGAACACGCCGCTTGAGGTCTCGAAGGCATCGGCGCGCAGGCCGGCGGACGGCGCGTGAGCCGCGAGGACCACGCCAAGGCAGAGGCTGAAGGCACTCGCCAGTCCGACCATGAACGAATTCTCCGCAAGGCGCTCCGGTTGCCCCGGCGCGACCGTGACGGCCACGCTAAGCGCGAAGCCTTAACCGCAAGCTTCCGACGGCCGTTCCTCACAGGCTGGGGATGAAAGGGGGCGGGCTCCTGGAGCACGGAATCCACAGCGTTAACCTTTCAGTCAGACTTGTTAACAAACGCTTAGCGTACCTGAGGTGAATCGATTTAAATTCATTTCATAGAGCACGGCCGATTTGGGCGAGGGTCTAATGCAGTCCCGATGGAAGTTGGTTTCTGGTCATCTTCCGCCCATTGCCCTGGCGGTCCCTTTGAGCCTAGCCCTCGCGGGCGAGGCCAGCGCGCACGTGAAGTGGTTCTGCGCCTACGATGTCTCGGGCCAGCCGCGCGGACTTGAGAACGTTCTGTGCCTCAACTTCGAATGGCTGGTGGCCTTGGCCCTGGCCTGCCTGATGTTCGGGTGCCTCGCCGAGGGCACGCCGCTGGGCACCGCCCTGCTCAACGCCCTCGACCGGGTGACGAGCCGCATCCGCACCGACACCGAGCTTCTGGTGCGCGCCACGGTCGGGTTCTTCTTCGTCTCGCTCTGGGGCCTCGGCGGCATCATCCTGACGCCGGAATTGAAGACCGACGTCGCCTGGATCCCATGGTTCCAGCTCGCCCTCGCCGGATGCCTGATCTGGCGCAGGACGATGCCGCTCACCGGCCTCGGGATCGTGTTCCTGTTCTCCTACGCCACTGCGCAATACGGGCTGTTCCACCTCGCGGACTACCCGGTGTTCCTGGGCGTCGCCACCTACCTGATCCTGCGCGGTCTCGACGTCTCGCCCTACGGCATCCGCCCCCTCGACATCGTCCGCTGGACCGCCGCGATCACCCTGATGTGGGCCTCGGTCGAGAAGTGGGCCTACCCGCAATGGACCGACCCGCTGATCGCGGCCAAGCCCTCCATGACGATGGGCGCGAGCCCCGAGCTCTTCATGCAGGCGGCCGGCGTCATCGAGTTCACCCTCGCCTTCGCCCTGGTCTGGACCCCGCTGGTCCGTCGCACCGCTGCCCTGATCCTCGCCGGCGTGTTCATCTCGGCCGTCTTCGAGTTCGGCAAGATCGACGCCATCGGCCATTCGGGCATCATCGTGGTCCTGCTCGGCATCGCCGCCGACGATGTGCGGGCCAAGGTCCGGGTCCGCGACACGGTGCTCGCCCCGGCCTGGTACGCCGCCTCCCTCGCGGGCTTCCTGCTGCTCTACTATCTCGGCCACGCCGCGATGTATGGCGGGTTCTCGGAACTGCCGGTGATCTGATCCCTCAGCGCGACCGGCCGAACGACGGGAAGGCATCGTTCAGGCCGGTCAGCAGGATCTGCGTCCCGACGCAGAGCAGCAGGAAGGCGAAGAGGCGCCCGAGCACCCGCGCCCGCGCCGGACCGATCAGGGCCACCACCCGGTCCGCCGAGCCGTAGACCAGGGCGACGATCAGGGCGACGCCGAGCGCCGCCAGCGTCACCCCGGTGTAGAAGCCGATCCTGTCGGCCAAGGCTTCGGGACGGCTCGCCCCCAGGGTGATCGCCACGGCGATGGTGCCGGGGCCGGTGGTGAAGGGCAGGGTGAGGGGGAAGAAGGCGATCTCGGCGAGCGAGCCGGAGGGCGCCTCCACCGGCAGATCCTGCGCCCGCTTCTCCCGCGAACCCGACGCCTCGGCCTGCTTGCGGGCCTCCCGCGCCTCCGGCCGGTTCAACTGCGTCCAAGCCGACGACATCACCACCAGCCCCCCGGCGATGCGCAGGGCGGCGAGGCTGACGCCGAAGAAATTGAGGATCGGCGTGCCCGCCCAGAGGGCGCCGAGCATGATCATCGCCGCGTAGACGCCGATCCGGCGCGACAGCAGGACCCGCTCGGCATGGCTGAAGCCGCCCGCCACCTGCGCGAAGATGAGCGAGCCGCCGATCGGATTGACGATGGCGATCAGGCCCGAAAAGGCCAGCAGGAAATGCTGGATCGTGGAATCGACGTTCACCCTGCCCATCCTCCGTGTCGGAGGACGGTCTAGCCGGGTGCGGGCGCCGGGACGAGTACGCGGGCCGGCGCGAGGCGACGGGAGCGGCGCACCTGTGCCACGGGAATCGGCCGGTAGAGCTGCTTCGTCGCGTCGATGACGTGCAGTCCCGCGAAGGGCATGGCCAAGGTCGTGCCGCAGGCCTCCCAGATCGGCCCGGTTCGCAGGAGCACGCGCGAGCGCACCGGGGGCATGTACAGGGTTTCGGCCCAGCCCTCCGGCGAGAACAGGGTGTCTCGCATCAGCCGCCCAAGCTGGGAGCGGCTGTAGGGCTGGCCATGGCCGAAGGGCGTCGCCTCGCGCCGCGCCCAGATCCCGCGCCGGTTCGGCACCACAAGCACCATCCGCCCGCCCGGCGTCAGGGTGCGCCAAACCTCCTGCAGCAACTCGGTCGGGCTCTCCACCGATTCGAGTGCGTGGACGAGAATCACCCGGTCGATGGCCGCCTCCGGCAGAGGCATCATGGTCGGGTCGGTGAGGGCGGTGCACGAGCGTCCGCTGCCCGGCCAATTCACCACGCCCTGGGACGCCGGCATGAAGGCCAGCGTCCGCTCGGCGATGCAATGGACCGGCGCCAGGTAGGGTGTCGCGTAGCCGATGCCCAGGACGCGCAACCCGGAGACCGACCCGAGAAAGGCGTGCACCGAGCGGCCGACGACCCGTCGGGTCGTGGCGCCGAGCGGCGTGGCATAGAAGGCCCTCAGGCCGTTGACGTCGAGGCGCATGGCCGCTCTACGCGCTGTGGTCTCACGATGGGCCCGGCGGGGCAATCGCCCCGCGCTCAGGGCCATCAATGGTGGCGAGAGGCGTCCTCGGCAAGACATGCCGGAACCTCGCTTCGGGAAAGCCTGTTTTTCCAACCGCAGCCTGACGCGCTATGACGTGCGAGGCATGCGGGGAGAGGCGTCGACGTGGAAGCGCAGGTCAAAACGTTTCTCTGCCGCACGGACAATATCGGCGTCCTGATCCGAGACCCCGAGACCGGCGCCTGCGCCGCCATCGACGTGCCGGACGCCGGCCCCGTCCTGAAGGCCCTCGACGAGACCGGCTGGCGCCTCACCGACATCCTCGTCACCCACCGCCACGGCGACCACATCGCCGGAATCCCGGAGGTGAAGGAGAGGACGGGCGCCCGCGTCACCGCTCCGCGCAAGGCGGGCGGCGATATCCCCGGCGTCGATGTCGCGGTCGGCGAGGGCGACACGGTGTCGGTCGGTTCGCTCGAGGCGCAGGTCTGGGAGACGCCCGGCCATTGCAACGACCACATTACCTACTGGTTCGAGCAGGCCGGCATCGTCTGCGCTGGAGATACATTGTTCACCCTGGGCTGCGGCCGTGTCCTCGAGGGGCCGCCGGAGGTCTTGTGGCGCTCGCTACAACGGTTTGCGGACCTGCCGGATGACACGAAAGTCTTCAGTGGGCACGACTACGTATTGTCGAACGGCAAGTTCGCGTTGGCCGCCGATCCCGACAACGCCGCCCTGCGCGCCCGTGTCGCGGAAGCGGAGGCGGCTCGTCGGGAGGGACGTTTCCTCATTCCCTCGAGCCTCGCTAACGAGCGCCGTACCAATCCCTTTTTGAGGAGCGGAAGCCCAGAACTGGCGCGCGGCGTCGATTTGCCAGCAGGTACCAGCCCCGAGAAGGTCTTCGTCACTCTAAGGTCGTGGAAGGATCGTTTCTGACCGTGTTGAGACGGGAAAAATTTGTTGCGTTCTCAAATCATTTTGAACATACGACACATAAGCGGCCACGAAGCTGCATGAGCACGCGGGCTCCCGGGGGGACACCGCACAGTCAACCGGAAGCGTTGATCCGCTTCTTTCGGAACGATGGGGGTCCGCCTCGCCCTACCACCTGTCCTCTTCCCGCCTACCGCTTCCGTTCCTCAAGCCGGATGTCGAATCCTCGAAGGACGACGAACCCGGCCTTAAGGTGACCCTTCCGGGAATCGACGGTGTTCCGCCTGCCGCGTCGCGTGATGGCGCCGAGGCTGGGGGCGCGACCAAGGCTCGGGCGCCGGTCTCGGCCGATATCCGGCTGTTGGGCATCGCCACGGAGCATCTCGCCCGGCTCGGGCCGAAACGCGTGACGGTGGTCGCCGTGGCCGCCGAGGCGGGCATGACGCACGCCAACGTCTACCGTTATTTCCCCTCCAAGGATGCGCTGCTCGACGCCGTGGCGGGGCGCTGGCTGCGGGACGTGGAGACGCGGCTCGCCGGTATCGCCGACGCCCCCGATCCGGCCGACGACAAGATCGAACGGCTTCTCGTGGCGCTCGCCGCCCTCCAGCGAGACGCCCTCACCAGCGAGCCGAACCTGTTCGCGGTCCATCTCGACGCCACCGTCGCCGCCCGACCGATCGCCCGGCGCCATCGGGTGCGCCTGCGCAGCCTCGTGGAGCGGGTCGTCGAGGAGGGAATCACCTCCGGCATCTTCTCGGCGCGGGACCGGGAGCGGGCCATCGCCTACATCTTCGATGCGAGCTACCGCTTCACCCATCCCCTCGCGATCCAGCACGACGCGGACGTGCCGAAAGACCTGATCGAGGCGCGGTTCGGCGCCGTGATCCACGCGATCCAGCGAGTCTTACGCGCTGGGGTCCTCTGAGACTCAGGGCGGGGTTCGCGGCAGACGCGGCCCCGCCCTTCTCATTTCCGAGCCGGGATTCGCCGCGCGGCATCCCCCTCGAAAAAGTGCAACTGACAGGTTCGACTTTCTGTCATTGCGGCCTCCGCGCTCGCTGCACCGCACCTAAAACCTTCGCAGCACAGCGATTTTAGCGACGGCGGATCACGCATCGCCGCCGCTGCCCCCCGCGATCCGGCGTTTCGGTCAAGCTGCATCGGGTTGAAGCCACGGTGCTTTTCGGCCACACAGCCGCGCAGATTTTCCGACGTAGGCGAAACCGGCGCAACGCCGCGTGTGCCGGCTCTCGCGCGATCGGACACGCGGTTTCACAGGAGGCAGACCCGACATGGCACGCAGCAAGATCGCCCTCATCGGTGCCGGCCAGATCGGCGGAACCCTGGCCCTTCTCGCCGGCCTCAAGGAACTGGGCGACATCGTGCTGTTCGACATCGTCGACGGCGTGCCCCAGGGTAAGGCGCTCGACATCGCCGAGGCCGCCCCGGTGGAGGGCTTCGATGCGAAGCTCGCGGGCGCCAGCGACTATTCGGCGATCGCCGGGGCCGACGTGGTGATCGTCACCGCCGGCGTGCCGCGCAAGCCCGGCATGAGCCGCGACGACCTGATCGGCATCAACCTCAAGGTCATGCAGGCGGTGGGCGAGGGCATCAAGGCGCACGCGCCGGACGCCTTCGTGATCTGCATCACCAACCCGCTCGACGCGATGGTGTGGGCGCTCCAGAAGTTCTCGGGCCTGCCGAAGAACAAGATCGTCGGCATGGCCGGCGTGCTCGACTCGGCCCGCTTCCGCCACTTCCTGGCCGAGGAGTTCAAGGTCTCGGTCGAGGACGTCACCGCCTTCGTGCTCGGCGGCCACGGCGACGACATGGTGCCGCTGGTCCGCTACTCGACCATCGCGGGCGTGCCGCTCCCCGACATGATCAAGCTCGGCTGGTCGACCCAGGAGAAGCTCGACGCCATGGTCGAGCGGACCCGCAAGGGCGGCGGCGAGATCGTCAACCTGCTTAAGACCGGCTCGGCCTTCTACGCCCCGGCCTCCTCGGCCATCGCGATGGCCGAGAGCTACCTGCGCGACAAGCGCCGCGTGCTGCCCTGCGCCGCCCATCTCGACGGCCAGTACGGCATCGACGGCCTGTTCATCGGCGTGCCAGTGGTGATCGGCGCGGGCGGCGTCGAGAAGGTCCTCGAAGTCGAGTTTAACGGCGACGAGAAGGCGATGTTCGAGAAGTCGGTCGCCTCGGTGAAGGGCCTCATCGAGGCATGTAAGGGTGTGGACGCCACGCTCGCGTAAGCTGCCAGCGAATAACGGACAGGGAGGGAAAAGCGAATAGCGAATAGGGAGTAGCGAATAGTGGGCGCCCCGGCCCCACCGCACTGCCTCAACTATTCGCTATTCGCTACTCCCTATTCGCTTTTTATTCCCTCTTCGCTCCTCTGAAAGAGGCACCGATGAACATCCATGAATACCAGGCCAAGGCGGTCCTGCGGGAATTCGGCCTGCCGGTCTCCCGCGGCGTGGCGATCTTCAACTCGTCCGAGGCCGAGGCGGCTGCCAAGGAACTCGGCGGTCCGGTCTGGGTCGTGAAGAGCCAGATCCATGCCGGCGGTCGCGGCAAGGGCACGTTCGTCGGCGCCCCGGCCGGCGCCAAGGGCGGCGTGCGCGTCACCAAGTCCATCGACGAGGTGAAGCAATATGCCGGCGAGATGCTCGGCCAGACACTCGTGACGATCCAGACCGGCCCGGCCGGCAAGCAGGTGAACCGCCTCTACATCGAGGAAGGCGCGCAGATCGCCGCCGAGTTCTACCTGTCGATGCTGGTGGACCGCGAGACCGGCGGCGTCGCCTTCGTGGTCTCCACCGAGGGCGGCATGGATATCGAGGCGGTCGCCCACGATACCCCTGAGAAGATCCACACCATCCCGGTCGATCCGGCCACGGGCGTGATGCCCCACCACGGCCGCGCGGTCGCCAAGGCATTGGGGCTCACGGGCGCGCAGGCCAAGGAAGCCGCGGACGTCACCGACAAGCTCTACAAGGCCTTCGTTGCGAAGGACATGAGCCTCCTGGAGATCAACCCGCTGGTCCTGACCGGCGACGGGCACCTGAAGTGCCTGGACGCCAAGATGGCCTTCGATTCGAACGCCCTCTACCGCCACCCGGACATCGTGGCGCTCCGCGACGAGACCGAGGAGGACGCCAAGGAGATCGAGGCGTCGAAATACGACCTCGCCTACATCGCGCTGGACGGCACGATCGGCTGCATGGTGAACGGCGCGGGTCTGGCCATGGCCACCCTCGACATCATCAAGCTCTACGGCGAGAGCCCGGCGAACTTCCTCGACGTGGGCGGCGGCGCCTCCGAGGAGAAGGTGACGGCGGCGTTCAAGATCATCACCGCCGACCCGAACGTGAAGGGCATCCTCGTCAACATCTTCGGCGGGATCATGAAGTGCGACGTGATCGCCAACGGCGTGATCGCGGCGGTGAAGGCGGTGGGGCTGCAGGTCCCGCTGGTGGTGCGCCTGGAAGGCACCAACGTCGAGCAGGGCAAGGAGATCATCCGCGCCTCCGGCCTCAACGTGATCCCGGCCGACGACCTGGATGACGCCGCCCAGAAGATCGTCGCCGCCGTGAAGGGAGCCTGATCATGTCGGTGATGATCGACGCCAATACCAAGGTCATCTGCCAGGGCTTCACCGGCAAGAACGGGACCTTCCACTCCGAGCAGGCGCTGAGCTACGGCACCAAGATGGTCGGCGGCACCTCCCCCGGGAAGGGCGGCTCGACCCATCTCGGCCTGCCGGTGTTCGACACGGTCGCCGAGGCCCGCGAGGCCACGGGCGCCGACGCCTCCGTCGTTTACGTGCCGCCGCCCGGCGCGGCGGACGCGATCTGCGAGGCCATCGCGGCCGAGATCCCGCTGATCGTGTGCATCACGGAGGGCATTCCGGTGCTCGACATGGTGCGCGTGAAGCGCGCCCTGGTGGGCTCCAAGTCCCGCCTCGTCGGCCCGAACTGCCCCGGCATCGTCACGGCGGGCCAGTCGAAGATCGGCATCATGCCGGCCAACATCTTCCGTCAGGGCTCGGTCGGCATCGTCTCGCGCTCCGGCACGTTGACCTACGAGGCCGTGTTCCAGACCACGACGGCGGGCCTCGGCCAGACCACGGCGGTCGGCATCGGCGGCGACCCGGTGAAGGGCACCGAGTTCATCGACGTGCTCGAACTGTTCCTGGCCGACGACAAGACCGAGTCGATCGTGATGATCGGCGAAATCGGTGGCTCGGCCGAGGAAGAGGCGGCGCAGTTCCTGCGCGACGAGGCCAAGCGCGGCCGCAGCAAGCCGATGGTCGGCTTCATCGCCGGCCGCACGGCGCCCCCCGGCCGTCGCATGGGCCATGCCGGCGCGATCATCTCGGGCGGCAAGGGCGGCGCCGAGGACAAGATCGCGGCGATGGAGGCGGCGGGCATCCGCGTCTCGCCGTCGCCGGCCCGCCTCGGCTCGACCCTGGTCGAAGTCCTGAAGGGCTGAGGACCTTTCCGGCGGCCCCTCGCGGCCGCCCGGCACAAGGCAATCGGGTGAGGGGCGCGCGGCGCCCTTCACCGCTTTCTAGAGCCGGCGACGTTCCGGCACCGCGATGCGGGTGGCTCCGCCGCCCGCCCGAGCGACAGGATGGACGGACCATGGCACGCCAGGACGTGAACGAAGCGCTCCTCGAAACCTCGTTCCTCTACGGCGCGAACGCTGCCTACATCGAGGAATTGCAGGCGGCTTACGCGCGCAACCCGCATTCCGTCGATCCCGAGTGGCAGAACTTCTTCAAGGCCCTCGGTGAAGACGAGACCCTCGTCGAGAAGAATGCCGCCGGCGCCTCCTGGGAGAAGCCGAACTGGCCCGTGCCGCTGAACGGCGAGCTGGTCTCGGCCATGGACGGCAATTGGGCCGCCCTGGAAAAGGCCATCGGCGACAAGATCGTCGCCAAGGAGAAGAAGGGCGAGGCCCTGCCGGGCAAGCCGGTCGATGCCGCGGCGGGCGGCGTCCTGGCCACCACCGGCGTCTCCGTCGAGCAGGCGACCAAGGATTCGGTGCGGGCGATCATGCTGATCCGCTCCTACCGTATGCGCGGCCACCTCCACGCCAAGCTCGACCCGCTGGGGTTGGCCCCGCGCGGTGACCACGAGGAGCTGCACCCGCAGCATTACGGCTTCACCGAAGCCGATTACGACCGCCCGATCTTCCTCGACAACGTGCTCGGGCTGCAATTCGGGACGATCCGTGAGATCGTGGACATCCTGGAGCGGACCTACTGCCAGACGCTCGGCGTCGAGTTCATGCACATCTCCGATCCCGCCGAGAAGGCGTGGATCCAGGAGCGCATCGAGGGCAAGGACAAGGAAATCTCCTTCACCCCCGAGGGTCGGCGCGCGATCCTCAACAAGCTGATCGAGGCCGAGGGCTTCGAGAAGTTCCTCGACCTCAAGTACACCGGCACCAAGCGCTTCGGCCTCGACGGCAGCGAGGCGATGATCCCGGCGCTTGAGCAGATCATCAAGCGCGGCGGCGCGCTGGGCGTGCGCGAGATCGTGTTCGGCATGGCCCATCGCGGCCGCCTGAACACCCTCACCACCGTGATGGCCAAGCCCTTTCGGGCGGTGTTCCACGAGTTCAAGGGCGGCTCGGCCTCCCCGGCGGAAGTCGAGGGCTCGGGCGACGTGAAGTACCACCTCGGCGCCTCGTCCGACCGGGCGTTCGACGGCAACAACGTCCACCTCTCGCTCACCGCCAACCCATCCCACCTCGAGATCGTCGATCCGGTGGTGCTGGGGAAGGTCCGCGCCAAACAGGACCAGTGGGCGAAGCCCAACGTCGAGCGCCGCACCGTGCTGCCGCTGCTGATCCACGGCGACGCCGCCTTCGCGGGCCAGGGCGTCGTGGCGGAGTGCTTCGGGCTGTCGGGCCTGAAGGGCCATCGGACGGGCGGCTCGGTGCACTTCATCATCAACAACCAGATCGGCTTCACCACCGATCCGCGCTTCTCGCGTTCCTCGCCCTATCCGTCGGACGTGGCGAAGATGGTCGAGGCGCCGATCTTCCACTGCAACGGCGACGACCCGGAGGCCGTGACCTTCGCGGCGAAGATCGCGGTCGAGTACCGTCAGAAGTTCGGCAAGCCGGTCGTCATCGACATGCTGTGCTACCGCCGCTTCGGCCACAACGAGGGCGACGAGCCGGCCTTCACCCAGCCGAAGATGTACCAGCGGATCCGCAAGCATCCGACCGTTCTGGAGACCTACGGTCGCAAGCTCGTGGAGAACGGCACCCTCTCGCAGGACATGCTCGACGCCCGCAAGGCCGAGTTCCGCGGGATGCTCGACAGCGAGTTCGAGATCGCCACGAACTACAAGGCCAACAAGGCCGATTGGCTCGACGGGCGCTGGTCGAACATGAAGGCCGTCCACGAGGACGTGGACGATCCGCGCCGGGGCCGCACCGCCGTGCCGGCCGAGACGATCCAGGAGATCGCCCGCAAGATCACGCAGGCGCCCCCCGGCTTCCACCTGCACCGCACGATCCAGCGCTTCATGGACAACCGCGCCAAGGCGGTGGAAACCGGCGCCGGCATCGATTGGGCGACGGCCGAGGCGTTGGCCTTCGGCGCGACGCTCCTCGACGGCAACCGGGTCCGGCTGTCCGGCCAGGATGTCGAGCGCGGCACCTTCTCGCAGCGCCACGCGGTGGTGATCGACCAGGAGAACGAGCAGCGCTTCACGCCGCTCAACAACATCCGCGACGGGCAAGCGCAGATCGAGATCATCAACTCGATGCTCTCGGAAGAGGCGGTGCTGGGCTTCGAGTACGGTTATTCGCTGGCCGAGCCGAACGCCCTCGTCCTGTGGGAAGCGCAGTTCGGCGACTTCGCCAACGGCGCGCAGGTGGTCTTCGACCAGTTCATCGCGTCCGGCGAGCGCAAGTGGCTGCGCATGTCCGGCCTCGTGCTGCTGCTGCCGCACGGCTACGAGGGGCAGGGGCCGGAGCACTCCTCGGCCCGCCTGGAGCGGTATCTCCAGGCCTGCGCCGAGGACAACATCCAGGTCGCCAACTGCACGACGCCCGCGAACTACTTCCACATCCTGCGCCGGCAGTTGAAGCGTGACTTCCGCAAGCCGCTGATCCTGATGACGCCGAAGTCGCTGCTGCGCCACAAGCGCGCCGTCTCGACGCTCAGCGACATCGCCGAGGGCTCGACCTTCCACCGCGTCCTCTGGGACGAGGCGGAGAGCGAGGGCAGCGAGTACAAGCTGGTCCGCGACGACAAGATCCGCCGCGTCGTGCTGTGCTCGGGCAAGGTCTATTACGACCTGCTGGAAGAGCGCGAGAAGCGCGGCATCACCGACATCTACCTGATGCGCGTGGAGCAGCTCTACCCGTTCCCGCTGAAGGCGCTGGCCAACGAGATGGCCCGCTTCCGCAACGCGGACGTGGTGTGGTGCCAGGAAGAGCCCAAGAACATGGGCGCGTGGTCCTTCGTCGAGCCCTATCTCGAATGGGTGCTGGGCCAGGCCAACTCCCCGGTGTCGCGCGCCCGCTATGTCGGCCGCCCGGCCTCGGCCTCTACGGCGGTGGGCCTGATGTCGAAGCACCAGGCCCAGTTGCAGGCGTTCCTCAACGAGGCGCTGGCCGTCTGATTTCCTGAGATGTCGGCGGTCGCGCCCCGCGACCGCCGGACCGATCCTGGGTCGCTTGGCCGACCCGCCGACCTGACAGAGCGAGACCATGGCAACCGACATCCTCGTCCCGACCCTTGGGGAATCCGTGAGCGAGGCCACGATCGGCCGCTGGTTCAAGAAGCCCGGCGATGCGGTGGCGGCCGACGAGCCCTTGGTGGAACTCGAGACCGACAAGGTCACCCTCGAGGTCAACGCCCCGGCGGCGGGCGAACTCGGCGAGATCCTCGTGAAGGACGGCGAGAGCGTCGAGCCGGGCGCGGTCCTCGGCTCCATCGTCGAGGGCTCGGGCGCGCCCAAGAAGCCAGAGCCGAAGGCCGCCTCCAAGGAGGCCCCGAAGCAGACCGCCGAGACGAAGGCCGAGAGCCGCAGCGAGGCGCCGAAGCCCGCCGAGGCGAAGTCCTCCGAAGGTGGCGCCGGCTACGGCAACCACGACGCGGGCGCCACGGCCCAGCAGCGCCCGGTGGGCGACAACGGCCCGGCCGTCGCCAAGCTCGCCCGTGAGTCCGGCGTCGATCCGTCCGGCGTCAACGGCTCCGGCAAGGACGGCCGCGTGACCAAGGGGGACATGCTCGGCGCCATCGCCAAGGGGCCGGCTGCGGCCCCGGCCAAGGAAGCCCGCCCGAGCATGCCGCGCGCCCCGTCCGCCCCGGACGACGCCTCCCGCGAGGAGCGGGTGCGCATGACGAAGCTCCGCCAGACCATCGCGCGCCGCCTGAAGGACGCGCAGGACACGGCGGCGATGCTGACGACGTTCAACGACGTCGACATGTCGGCCGTGATGGCGATGCGCAGCCAGTACAAGGACATCTTCGAGAAGAAGCACGGCACGAAGCTCGGCTTCATGGGCTTCTTCACCAAGGCGGTGATCGGCGCCCTCAAGGACGTACCGGCGGTGAACGCCGAGATCGACGGGCAGGACCTCGTCTACAAGAACTACTACCACATCGGCATCGCGGTCGGGACCGATAAGGGCCTCGTCGTGCCGGTGGTGCGCGATGCGGACGACCTGTCCATCGCCGGCATCGAAAAGAAGATCTCCGGCTTCGGCAAGAAGGCGCGCGAGGGCAAGCTCTCCATCGAGGACATGCAGGGCGGCACCTTCACCATCACCAACGGCGGCATCTACGGCTCGCTGATGTCGACGCCGATCCTCAACGCGCCGCAATCGGGCATCCTCGGGATGCACCGGATCGAGGAGCGCCCGGTGGTCCGCGCCGGCAAGATCGAGGCGCGGCCGATGATGTACCTCGCCCTGTCCTACGATCACCGCATCGTGGACGGGAAGGAGGCGGTCACCTTCCTCGTGCGCGTGAAGGAAGCCCTGGAGGATCCGGCCCGGCTCGTGCTGGATCTCTGATCGGAGGCCATCGAACCCGCCACGACCGGAGCGATCAACGATGCCGATCGTGGCGGAATTCGATGGCGTTCGGATCATGTTCTACGCGAACGAGCATCCGCCGCCGCACTTCCACGCCTATTGCGCGGAACATGTCGCGTGTTTCGACATCGCGACGTTGAGCGTGATCGAGGGCTTCCTACCTGTCGCGAAACGAAGGAAAGTCATGCGCTGGGCGGCGACCAGACAAGACGCCCTCCTCGAAGCTTTCCTCCGAACCACGTCGCATGAGAGGGTGGAGCGGATACCATGAAGCGTCTGCCGCGCGTCTCGTCGGCCGAACCAGTGATCCACGGTGTCCTCAAGCTCGTCTTCGTCGATGGGTACGAGGGCGTGGTCGATCTCCGCCCCCTTCTCGCGAAGGGCAAGGTCTTTGCTTGGCTGCAAACGCCCGAGAACTTTCGGTCGGTCCGGGTCGACGAATACGGGCACGCGATCAGCTGGACCGACGACACCGGATATCTGATCGATCTCGGCGCCGACTCCCTTCGGCGCGATTGTGAGCGGCAAGCCGAGATTCACAAACTGATGGTCGGCTGAGGAGCGGAGACGTGAGCGGACAAACCACCCCCGTCGCCGTCGTCACGGGCGGCAGCCGCGGCATCGGCCGCGCCGTGGCGCTGATGCTGGCGGATCGCGGCTACGCGGTCTGCCTGAGCTACGTCTCCGATGCGGGGGCGGCCCAGGCGGCGGTCGATGCGATCACCGCCAAGGGCGGGAAGGCCGTGGCCGTCCGCAGCGATGTCGGCGTCGAAGCCGACGTGCTCGCCCTGTTCGAGGCGGCCGACCGGCTCGGGACGCTGAAGGCGCTCGTCAACAACGCGGGCGTGGTCGATGTCGCCGGCCGCGTCGATGAGATGAGCGCCGCGCGGCTTCAGCGGATGATGACGACGAACATCGTCGGCAGCTTCCTCTGCGCCCGCGAGGCAGTGCGGCGCATGTCCACGAAACACGGCGGGCAGGGCGGCGGCATCGTCAACCTGTCCTCGGTCGCGGCCCGCCTCGGCGGCCCCGGCCAGTACGTGGACTACGCCGCCTCGAAGGGCGCCATCGACACCTTCACCACCGGCCTCGCCCGCGAGGTCGCGGCGGAGGGCATCCGTGTCAACGCGGTGTCACCGGGCATCATCGATACGGAGATCCACGCCAGCGGCGGGCAGCCCGACAGGGTCGCGCGGCTGGGGCCGGACCAGCCGATGGGCCGGGCCGGCACGGCGGAAGAGGTGGCGGCCCCCATCGTGTGGCTCCTGTCCGAGGACGCCGCCTACACAACCGGCGCCAACATCCTCGTCTCCGGCGGCCGCTGACGTCCCATCGCCTTACGGAACAACCCGTCCGGCCCCTCAAGCCGGAGAAGGAAACGAACGATCATGTCCTACGATCTCGTCGTCATCGGCACCGGCCCCGGCGGTTACGTCTGCGCGATCCGCGCGGCGCAGCTCGGTCTGCGGACGGCCGTCGTCGAGAAACGCGCGACCCATGGCGGTACCTGCCTCAACATCGGCTGCATCCCGTCGAAGGCGCTGCTCCACGCCTCCGAGGCCTTCGAGGAGGCGAACAAGCACTTCGGCGACCTCGGCATCGATGTCGGCACGCCGAAGCTCGACCTGAAGAAGATGATGAGCTTCAAGGCCGAAGGCGTCGCGGGCAACACCAAGGGCGTCGAGTTCCTGCTGAAGAAGAACAAGGTCGAGACCTTCCACGGCACCGGCCGCATCGCCGGGGCGGGCCGCGTCGAGGTGCTGTCCGAGGACGGCGGCAACCAGATGCTGGAGACGAAGAACATCGTCATCGCCACAGGCTCGGACGTGGCGAACCTGCCCGGCATCACCGTGGACGAAAAGGTCGTCGTCTCCTCGACCGGCGCCCTGGAGCTCGACCGCGTGCCGAAGAAGCTCCTCGTGATCGGCGCGGGCGTCATCGGCCTGGAGCTCGGCTCGGTCTGGCGGCGTCTCGGCGCCGAGGTGACGGTGGTCGAATACCTCGACCGGATCCTGCCGGGCATGGACGGCGAGGTCGGCAAGCAGTTCCAGCGCATCCTCGGCAAGCAGGGCATGGAGTTCAAGCTCTCCACGAAAGTCACGGGCGTCGAGGTCGGCAAGAAGGGCGCGACCGTCACGGTGCAACCCGCCGCCGGCGGCGAGGCCGAGACGCTGCAGGTGGACGTGGTGCTCGTCTGCATCGGCCGCGTGCCCTACACCGAGGGCCTGGGGCTGGAGAATGCCGGCGTCCAGAAGGACGACAAGGGCCGCATCCACGTCGACTCGCATTTCGCGACGAACGTGACCGGCATCTACGCCATCGGCGACGTGATCGCCGGGCCGATGCTCGCCCACAAGGCGGAGGACGAGGGCGTCGCCGTGGCCGAGATTCTGGCGGGCCAGTCGGGCCACGTGAATTACGCGGTGATCCCGAACGTCGTCTACACCTTCCCCGAGGTGGCCTCGGTCGGCCGCACGGAGGAGGAGCTGAAGAAGGACGGCATCGCCTACAATGCAGGCAAGTTCCCCTTCACCGCCAACGGCCGCGCCAAGGCCAACGGCACCACGGACGGGTTCGTGAAGGTGCTGGCCGACGCGCAGTCGGACCGCGTGCTCGGCGTGCACATCGTCGGCGCGGATGCGGGCAACCTCATCGCCGAGGTGGCGGTGGCCATGGAGTTCGGCGCCTCGTCCGAGGACATCGCCCGCACCTGCCACGCCCACCCGACCCTCACCGAGGCGGTGAAGGAAGCCGCGCTCGCGGTGAACAAGCGCGCCATCCACGTCTGAGGGGTCAGGCGCGCATCCGCGCCCGGGGATGGGCCGCCTCGTAGGCGCTCATCAGCCGGGCGGCATCGACCTGCGTGTAGAGCTGGGTCGTCGAGAGCGAGGCGTGGCCGAGCAGTTCCTGGATCGCCCGCAATTCGCCCTGCCGGGCGAGGAGATGCGTGGCGAAGGAATGGCGCAGGGCATGAGGCGTCGCCTCGTCGGGCAGGCCGAGGGCGCCGCGCAGGCTGGCCACGGCATATTGGATGATCCGGGGCGAGAGCGGGCCACCCCGAGCGCCGACGAAGAGTGGCCCCTCCGGCGGGAGGGGGAGGGGGCAGGCGGCGAGATAGGCGGAGACCGCCTCCGCCACGACCGGCAGAATCGGCACCATCCGCTCCTTGCCGCCCTTGCCGAGCACCGTGACCTGATCGACCCCCGGCACGGGGGCATCGATCCGACGCAGGCCGAGTGCCTCGGAGATGCGCAGGCCCGCCCCGTAGAGCAGGGCGAGGACGGCCGCATCGCGGGCGAGGATCCAGGGCTCGCGATCCTCGCCGGCACGGAGACCGACATCGGTCAGCGCCACGGCCGCCGTCACGGGCAGAGGGCGCGGCAGGCGGCGGGGCACCTTGGGCGAGCGCACGGCCGACAGCGCCGAGATGGTGCCGTGGCCCTCTCGCTCGAGATGCCGCCCGAAGGAGCGCAGGCCGGCGAGCATCCGCATGAGCGAGCGCCCGGAAATATCGTCCGCCCTGCGGGCCGCCATGAAGGCCCGGATGTCCCGCACCTTCAGGTCGACCAGCATCGCGATATTAGGCTCGCCCCGCCGCCCCGCGAGGTGGATCAGGAATTGCCGCAGATCGCGCGCATAGGCCTCCACCGTGTTGGCGGACATCCGCCGCTCGCGAGCGAGGCCGTCGGTCCAGCTCGCGATCGCCGCGCGCAAAGGGCCGTCCCCCGGCGGGAGCAGGGAGGCGGCGAGGGCGTCGGTGTCGGATCTGGGGCGCATGGCCCCATCAGAGCGCGGCGACGTTAACGCTCCGCTTCAACGGGTGTAATCCGTGTCCGAGACCTGTTCGAGCCAGACGACCGGGGAGCCGTAGAAGGATTCCTGCACGGCGATGTGGCTCATGGACGAGGTGGCGCTGGCCCCATGCCAGTGCTTCTCATCGGGCGAGAACCACACCACGTCCCCCAGCCGGATTTCCTCGACCGGTCCTCCGTCGGTTTGCACCCAGCCGATACCGTCCGTCACAATGAGCGCCTGACCGAGGGGGTGGGTGTGCCAGGCGGTCCGGGCGCCCGGCTGGAAGGTGACCCAGGCGCCGCCCGCCCGAGAATCGTCCGTCGGGCCGAACAGAGGGTCGATCGTCACGCTGCCGGTGAACCATTCCTTCGGGCCGTCCTTGCAGGCCCGCGTCCCAAGTCGCCTGATCTCCACGAGATCCATCCCCCTATAAGAAAGTCGTCCCGGCTCGGCCGGAGACCTTTTCAAAGATGGACTTAATGGCGCTCAACTCCAGCCCGATTTGGCTATATCCAGCTCCCATTTTCAGAAATATTGTACAATGAATTACATCGTCTACATTTTTGCTGCCGTGGCTGAAATCGGAGGCTGTTACGCCTTCTGGCTTTGGCTGCGACTGGGCCGCTCGGCATGGTGGGCTCTGCCCGGCCTCGGCTCCCTCGCGGCCTTCGCGGCGTTGCTGACCCTGGTGCAGAGCGAGGCGGCCGGGCGCGCCTTCGCGGCCTATGGTGGCGTCTATATCGGCGCGTCGCTGGCCTGGATGTGGCTCGTGGAGGGAGAGCGCCCGGACCTGCGCGACGGGCTCGGCGCGGCGATCTGTTTGCTCGGCGCGGGCCTCATCCTGTTCGGGCGCGGCCGGTAGGAGCCGTCAGCCCCGTCCCATTCCGAAGAATTCGGCGTTAGGCCGAAGGTCCGAGGCACTGGCGAGGCGGTTCGACAGGGCGAACAGGCCGGTGATCGACGCGATATCCCAGACGTCGTCCTCCGAGAACCCATGCTCCGCGAGGACGGCATGGTCCTCCGAGCCGACCGCACCCGGATCGAGGGCGAGTTTCACGGCGAAATCCAGCATCGCCTTCTGGCGCGGGGTGATGGCGGCCTTGGCGTAGTTGACCGCGACCTCGTCGGCGAGCAGCGGGTCCTTCGCCCGTATCCGCAGGATCGCGCCATGGGCGACCACACAATAGAGGCAGCGATTGGCGGCGCTCGTCGCCACCACGATCATCTCCCGCTCCGCCTTGGTCAGGCCACCCGCCTGGTCCATCAGCGCATCGTGGTAGGCGAAGAAGGCCCGGAATTCCTCCGGCCTGTGGGCCAGCGCGAGGAAGATGTTGGGCACGAAGCCCGCCTTCTCCTGCACCTGCTCGATCCGCGCCCGAAGGTCGTCGGGCATCTCGGACAAATGCGGCGCCGGGAAGCGGCTGATCGGACTCTCCTGGCGCATCCTCGTCCTCGTCTGGCTTGGAACCCGGCTTCGCGATACGGTCGGCAGCCGGCCTTCGTCCTGAAATCGGGCTCGTTGAGCCCGCAAGCGAGCACCATGAGCACCGCCATGAAGACCGGCACGAATGCCCCGGTCCGTATCCTCGGGATCGATCCGGGCCTGCGCCGCACCGGCTGGGGCCTGATCACCGCCCGAGGGACCAGCCTGACCTACCACGATTGCGGCGTCGTCACCTCGGATGGCGAGTTGCCGCTGGCGCTGCGCCTGCGCGAATTGTTCGAGGGTCTGGGCCGCATCTGCGAGGCGCTCCAACCCGATGAGGTCGCCGTGGAGGAGACCTTCGTCAACAAGGACGCTCAAGCGACCCTGAAGCTCGGCCATGCCCGTGCCGTGGCGCTGCTGGTGCCGGCCCTCGCCGGAAAGCCGGTGTTCGAATACGCCGCCAACCTCATCAAGAAGACGGTGGCGGGCTCCGGCCATGCGGACAAGGCGCAGATCCAGGCGATGGTGCGCTTCCTCCTGCCCAAGGCGGAATTCCGCGTCGCCGATGCGGCGGATGCGCTGGCCATCGCCGTGACCCATGCGAGCCACCGGGACGCCCATGCGCTGAGGGCCCGCCACCTCACCGGCCGGGCGCCGCGCACCCTGTCGGGTGTCGCTCAGGCGGGCCAGACGTTGGAAGGGAAGGGCTATTCCGCCGCCGCAGCAGCCCGCATCGAGGCTGCCCTGGCGAAATCGCGCTGATGGTGGGTGAGGATCTTGGTGGGGGAAGTAGGACTCGAACCTACGAAGCTTACGCAGCGGATTTACAGTCCGCCCCCTTTGCCGCTCGGGACATTCCCCCAAGGTCGGTGACGCCCGCCTGGGGCCGTCCCGCGCCGCCCTTATGGTGGGGGGGTGGCCGCCTGTCAACGCTTCCCTCGCCCGACCTGCGCAGTTAACCCCGGCCGCCTGCGAGGCTAGCCGAATCCCGCATTCGTAATACAAACGGGGGAGCAGGCATGTGGTGCGCAAGGATCGCACCGGCACGCCCTGGCCGTTCCCAGCACGGCTTTGATGTCAGTGCATGGAGTTCGGATGATACGCCTGTCTCCGCCGGGCGGAACGCAGTGTTTTACTGCCATCCCGCCGAATTCGACCGCATCTCCTCGCAAAAACGATCATGAGATGTGACGACAGGCCCAATACAGGCAACGATAGTATTGGCGCATGCAGATCGTGATTGAAATTATTTCATCGCATGAATATTGCGTATAAGTGCGCGACTTGCCCAAATGTGTCTTCGCACGATGTGAGTCCGCACTTATGGATGCGGTGTGTTGTCAGCTCCGGTAATAGAAGCTCTCCTGATCGTGATCTGCCTCGGAAGCCTTCTGAGCGGCGTGGTTTTGGCCGCCTTGTCCGTGAAGGATCCCGCGCGGGCCGACTTTCTCGAGCGGTGGAGTGGAATCTGCCTGATCGTCGGGCTCTGCCTGCTGGGGATGAGCCTACGTATTTCGCGCTGATGCGGTCATCGGCGGAACGTCACAGCGATGCGACATGTTGTCGATGCGCTGTGCCGCGGAGGGTGCAGCGCAGGACGGAGTAGACCCATGAGCCTTCTCGGCAACATCGTCAGCAAGATCCTCCACCCGTTCGGCGGTGGTGAAGCGGAGGCGGCCCCCTCGGCCACGACGTCGAGTTCCGGCCAGACCAGCACGCCAGCTCCCACCGGCAGCGCGGGCGGCGGCGGCGGTGGCGAGCCGGTGGATGTCGAGGCCGTGCTCACCGGCATGGCGGAGAAGAACCCGCAGAAGCTCGACTGGCGCCACTCGATCGTGGACCTGATGAAGCTTCTGAACCTCGATTCGGGCCTCGCGTCGCGCAAGCAGCTCGCCGACGAGCTGCACTACACCGGCGACAAGGAGGATTCGGCCTCCATGAACATCTGGCTGCACAAGCAGGTGATGCAGAAGCTCGCCGAGAACGGCGGCAAGGTGCCGGACGACCTGAAGCACTAGTCGGCTCGGACCCCTCCCGTGATCCAAGGATCACGGGAGGGCGCCTTCGCTCACCGCCCCGTGCGGACCCGCGTCCAGAGGCGGGTGATGAAGCGCTGGGTGCGTTCGTCCCAGGCGGTGTTGACCGAGAGGCGCTGCATCGTGGCCTCGTCCGGGTAGATGCCCGGGTTGTTGAGGATCTCCGGCTTCACATGCGCCTTCGCCGCGAGGTTGCCGCTCGCGTAGGACACGAAGTTCGTGTTGGCCGCCGCCACCTCCGGCCGCATCATGTAATCGAGGAAAGCCAGGGCCTCGTCCGGGTGCGGCGCGTCCTTCGGGATGGCGAAGGAATCGAACCACATCAGCGATCCCTCCTTGGGGACCACGTAGGCGACGTCGACGCCGTTATTGGCCTCGTCCGCCCGCTTCTTGGCCTGCAGCACATCGCCCGAATAGCCGACCGCCATGCAGATGTCGCCGTTGGCCAGCGCCTGGATGTATTCCGACGAGTGGAATTTCCGCACGCTGCCGCGCACCTTGTACAGGGCGTCGGTGACGAGGGTCATGTCATCCCAGCGCTTACTGTCGGCCTTGGCGCCGAAGAAGGGCAGCATGCTCGGGATCAGGTCCTCGGGGCTGTCGAGCATCATCAGCCCGCATTCCTTCAGCTTGGCGGCCGAGGACGGGTTGAGCACGACGCCCCACGAATTGACCGGCACGTTCGGCCCGAGCTTCTCCCGGACCAGGGCGACGTTGTAGCCGATGCCGGTGGTGCCCCACATGTAGTCGATGGCGTAGACGTTGCCGGGGTCGTAGCCCGCGAGCCGGCTCATGATGTCCGGCCACAGGTTGCCGAGGTTCTTCAGCTTCGCCTTGTCGAGGGGCCGGAAGGCGCCCGCGCGGATCAGACGCTGGAGATACGGCCCCGACGGCACGACAATGTCGTAGCCCGAGCGGCCGGCGAGCAGCCGCGTCTCCAGGATCTCGTTGTTGTCGTAGGTGTCGTAGACGACCTTGATGCCCGTCTCCCGGGTGAAGGCATCGAGCACCTGCGGGTCGATATAGTCGGACCAGTTGTAGATGTTCACGACCTTCTCGTTCGCCGGGCGCGCGGCGCCGGCGAACAGGGCGGTGCCGAGCGCCGCCGCGAGGCAGGCGCCGAGGGCGGCGAGCCGCCCCCGCCTCGGAAGACGGAGCGCCACGCTCAAGGAGCCCGCGCGGCGACGATGACGATCTCGACGAGGTATTCCGGCGCGGCGAGCTTCGCCTCGACGGTGGCGCGGGTCGGCGGGTTTTCCTTGGACACCCACGCATCCCAGGCGGCGTTCATCTCGGCGAAGTGCGAGATGTCGGCGAGGTAGATCGTGGCCGTCAGGAGCTTTTCCTTGTCGGTGCCGGCGGCGGCCAACAGGCGGTCGATCTGCTCCAGGATGTTCTGGGTCTGCGCGGTGACGCCCCGGCCGACCGGCTCGTCGGCCACCTGCCCGGCGAGGTAGACGGTATCGCCATACACAACGCCCTGGGACATGCGCGCCCCGGGCTCGATCCGCCTGATTGCCATCCGCTCTCTCCGTGATCCTGATCGACACGCCGGACGCCCGTCCGGCGGCGGCGTATCTGCCGCCGAGGATGGCTTGGCGTAAAGGGCGCGCGCGGTCACCAGTGTCGCAGACGGGAACCGCGAAAAAAATCCGCGCCGGGAGGACGAGTCGGGGCAACCGGTTGGAAAATCCAAACGTTCAGAGGGCGTCAGTGGCCCAAAGCGGGGAGAGACATGGGCATTCTCTGGACCATCATCATCGGTTTCCTGGCGGGAGTCGTCGCCAAGTTCATCATGCCGGGGCCGAACGAGCCTGCCGGTTTCATTCTGACCACGATTCTCGGCATCGTCGGTGCCTTCGTCGCGACCTTCATCGGTCAGGCGGTCGGCTGGTACGGCCCGAACCAGGGCGCGGGCTTCATCGGCGCCATCGTCGGCGCGGTGATCGTGCTGGCGATCTACGGCTTCGTCGCCAGCCGTCGCACCACCACTTACTGAAACCCCGCCGCAGCGGGCCAAGGGAAAGGGGCGCCCTCGGGCGCCCCTTTCTCGTTTAGAACTCGTTCGCCATCGACTTCAGGGCACAATGCCCGGTGGCACCACGCATGGCGAGGCCGACACCGACCACGAGGGCCGCGAGGCTCAACCACTTGTTGGGGCGCGGCTGGGCCGCCGCCGCCGCGATGCCGAGGCCGAGGGCCACGGACACCGCCCGTTCCGTGGTGCTCAGGTTCGGCTCGCCGCTGAAGATGTCGTGGATCATGTCGTTGGCCATCAGGCTCCTCCGCTTCCAATCGCGGGGCGAACGCCGGGCGCCGGAGGGCGTTCCCGCCATCAGGCATCCCCCCGTCATCGCGAGCGTGGCGGATGACGGGAGCAGGCAAAAAAGAAGCGCGGCCCCCGAGGGGACCGCGCTTCGTCGTCACGTCAGATCGTGAGAGGAGGGGCGATTACTCGCCCGCCTCGCGGCGGCGCTCGCCACGGTGGCTGCGGCCACCCTCGCGACCGCCCTCGCGGCCCTCGCGGGGCTCACGCGGCTCGTCGCCACGCTCGGAATCGCGCTGCGCCTTGATCTTGTCGGTGATGTCCTCGCCGGTCTCCTGATCCACGACCTTCATCGACAGGCGGATCTTGCCGCGGTCGTCCTGACCGAGGAACTTTACCTTCACCTTGTCGCCTTCCTTGACGACATCCGTCACCTTGGCGACCCGCTGGGCGGCAAGTTCCGAGATGTGGACCAAGCCGTCCTTGGCGCCGAAGAAGTTCACGAAGGCGCCGAACTCCATGCACTTCACGATCGTGCCGTCGTAGATCGTGCCGGCCTCGGGCTCCGCGACGATGGAGCGGATCCAGTTATAGGCCGCCTTGATCGCCTTGCCGTCGGCAGAGGCGATCTTCACGATGCCGGTATCCTCGATGTTGATCTTGGCGCCGGTCTTCTCGACGATCTCGCGGATCACCTTGCCGCCGGTGCCGATCACGTCGCGGATCTTGTCCGTCGGGATCTGCATCGTCTCGATGCGCGGCGCGTACTCGCCGAGCTCGGGGCGGGCGGCGGTCAGGGCCTTCGCCATCTCGGCGAGGATGTGGGCACGTCCGTCCCGCGCCTGGTCGAGGGCGACCCGCATGATCTCCTCGGTGATGCCGGCGATCTTGATGTCCATCTGGAGCGAGGTCACGCCCTCGTCCGTGCCGGCCACCTTGAAGTCCATGTCGCCGAGGTGATCCTCGTCGCCCAGGATGTCCGACAGGACCGCGAAGCGCTCACCCTCGAGGATGAGGCCCATGGCGATGCCGGCCACCGGACGGCGCAGCGGCACGCCCGCATCCATCAGCGACAGCGAGCCGCCGCAGACCGAGGCCATCGAGGACGAGCCGTTCGACTCGGTGATCTCGGACACGACGCGGATCGTGTACGGGAACTCGTGAGCCGGCGGCAGAACCGGACGGATGGCGCGCCACGCCAGCTTGCCGTGGCCGATCTCGCGACGGCCCGGCGAGCCCATGCGGCCCGTCTCACCCACCGAATAGGGAGGGAAGTTGTAGTGGAGCAGGAAGCGCTCCTTGTAGGTGCCTTCCAGCGCGTCGATGAACTGCTCGTCCTCGCCGGTGCCCAGCGTCGCGACCACGAGGGCCTGCGTCTCGCCACGGGTGAACAGGGACGAACCGTGGGCGCGGGGCAGCACGCCGACCTCGGAGAGGATCGGGCGCACGGTCTTCACGTCACGACCGTCGATGCGCGAGCCGGTGTCGAGGATGTTCCAGCGGACCACCTTCGACTGGGCCTCCTTGAAGGCGGCCTTGACCTTCTCGGCCGGGAACTTCTCCGCGCCTTCGGCGCAGAGGGCGGCCATGACCTTGGCCTTCACCTCATCGACGGCGGCGTAGCGCTCCTGCTTAACCGTCTTGGTGTAGGCGGCGCGCAGTTCGGCCTCGCAGACCTCGAGGACGGCCTGCTCGACATCGGCGTTCTCGGGGGCGTGGAAGTCGCGCGGCTCCTTGGCGGCCTTCTCGGCGAGGCGGATGATCGCCTCGATGACCGGCTGGAAGTGCTTGTGGCCGAACATCACGGCGCCGAGCATCACGTCTTCCGAGAGCTCCTTGGCCTCGGACTCGACCATCAGCACGGCATCCTGGGTGCCGGCGACGACGAGATCGAGGGAGGATTCCTCCTTGGTCTCGGTGACGAGCGGGTTCAGCTTGTAGCCGCCGTTGACGTATCCCACGCGGGCCGCGCCGATCGGGCCCATGAACGGCACGCCCGAGAGGGTCAGCGCCGCCGAGGCCGCCACCATGGCGACGATGTCGGGATCGTTCTCCAGGTCGTGGGTCAGCACCGTGACCGTGACCTGCGTGTCGTTGCGCCAGCCCTCGACGAAGAGGGGGCGGATCGGACGGTCGATGAGGCGGGAGACCAGCGTCTCCTTCTCGGAGGGACGGCCTTCGCGCTTGAAGTAGCCGCCCGGGATACGGCCGGCGGCGTAGGCGCGCTCCTGGTAGTTCACGGTGAGGGGGAGGAAGTCGATGCCGGCCTTCGGCTCCTTCGCGCCGACGACGCAGGCGAGCACCGATGTCTCGCCGTAGGTGGCGACGACGGCGCCGTCCGCCTGACGGGCCACCTTGCCCGTCTCGAGGACGAGCTTGCGGTCGCCCCACATCAGCTCTTCGCGTTGTACGTCGAACATGGTCTGTCTGTCCTTGCCTTCATGCGGCGGGCTTCGCCCGGCACGGCGGGGGCAAGACGACGGGGGGCTTCACGAAGCCCCCGGCGATCCTGCCCCGCTCTCGTGCGATGGGGCGGCCCGTGCGGCCTGCCCGAGCCCCATGCCCGGACCTGCCAAAGTCGAACGCGGCCCCGGAACCCGGAAGCCGCGTCGGTTGAGATTAGCGGCGGATGCCGAGCTTCTCGATGAGCGAGCGGTAGCGCGGCTCATCCTTGCGCTTCAGGTAGTCGAGAAGCGAACGGCGCTGGGACACCAGCTTCAGGAGGCCCCGGCGGGAATGGTTGTCCTTGCCGTGGGTCTTGAAGTGCTGGGTCAGGTTGGAAATCCGCTCGGAGAGGATGGCCACCTGCACCTCGGGGGAGCCGGTATCCTTCGCATCCGTGCGGTGCTGCTTGATGAGCGCGGTCTTGCGCTCTGCCGTGATCGACATCGCGTACCTTTCGGGTGTTTCTTAACGGTGGAGCGCCCTGCGGGGCGCCTTGAGCCTGCGGACCGGCCTGAGCCGGGATGTCGTCCAGCACGGTCTGCCGCAAGCGGTTCAAGCCCCGCCCGGTCAACCGGGTCGAGGCTATGGGATCCATACACGAAACCGGCGCGGATGCCACCCCCGGCGGGTTCGCGCCCGGTACGTGGTCCGTTCCCCCGCCGTATTTACGGACGCCGCGAAACTGTCCGAACGCGGAGCGGCTCGAAACTTGCGCAAACGGCTGCGCGCGCAAGTTGAAGCACGATGCCCCCAGTGGACTCTCCCGCGAATTCCCATCCCACCCTCGCCCGCGCCCTCACCGCGCCGGGGCTCGTCTGCATCGGCCTCGGCGGGACCATCGGCGCGGGCATCTTCGTCCTCACCGGCACGGCGGCCGCGCACTATGCCGGGCCGGCGCTGATCCTGTCCTTCCTGATCGGCGGGCTCGTCAGCGGGCTGGTGGGACTGTGCTACGCCGAACTCGCGGCGATGATCCCGGAGGCCGGCTCCACCTACGCCTATACCCGCGTGAGCCTCGGCCTGCTGCCGGCCTGGATCGTCGGCTGGGACCTCGTGCTCGAATTCGCCTTCGCGGCGGCGACCGTCGCCTCCGGCTGGTCGGGCTACGCGCAATCGCTGCTCGCGGATTTCGGCCTGCGCCTGCCGGCCGCGCTCGCCGCCGCGCCTGGGGCGGGCGGCACTATCGACCTGCCCGCCGTGATCGTCGTCCTGGCGTTGACCGTCCTGCTGACGCGGGGGGTGCGCGGGGCCTCCGGCGTCAACGCCGCTTTGGTGGCCCTGAAGGTGGCGATCATCCTGGCCTTCGTCGGCATCGGCGCCGCCCATCTCAGGCCCGAACTCTGGCACCCGTTCGTGCCCGCGAATGCCGGCGCGTTCGGCGAGTTCGGGACGAGCGGGATCTTCCGAGGCGCGGCGGTGGTGTTCTTCGCCTTCATCGGCTTCGAGACCGTCTCGACGGCGGCGGGCGAGTGCCGCGACCCCCAATCCGATGCGCCGAAGGGGCTGATCGGCTCGCTCGTCGTGAGCACGCTGCTCTACGTCGCGGTGGCCGCCGTGCTCACCGGGCTCGTGCCGTATCGCGAACTCGGCGTGCCGGACCCGATTGCGAAGGCGGTCGATTCCATCGGCCATCCCGGCTTCGCGCTGTTCGTGAAGCTCGGCGCCCTCGTCGGACTGACCACCTCTACGCTCACCGCCCTCTACGGGCAGGGCCGGATCTTCTACGCGATGGCCCGCGATCGCCTGCTGCCCGGAATCTTCGCCCGCATCCACACGGAGACCCGCGCCCCCGCCAACGGCCAGATGACCATCGGCCTCTGCACCGCCGCCGTGGCGGGGCTGGTGCCCATCGACGTGCTGGGCGAACTCGTGAGCATCGGCACGCTGCTGGCCTTCGGCCTCGTCTGCGCCAGCGTGCCGATCCTGCGCCGCCTCCAGCCGGACCGCCACCGGCCCTTCCGCGTCCCGGCCGCCGACCTCGTCGCGGCCCTCGGGCTCCTCGCCTGCGCGGCCTTGATGGTCTCCCTGCCGGCCGAGACGTGGCTGCGCCTCGCCGCCTGGACCGGCCTGGGCCTTGCGATCTTCTACGGGTACGGGCGCAGGCGCGCACGCTCCGCTGGTGGCGCCTGAAGCGATTGTTGCGGGCGACGCATCGATTGATCCAAATTTGACGTTGGACAGCCCCGCGCAGCCGTCCCACCGATGAGGCGCAACGACGACCCGCCGCGCTCGCGAACGAGCCACGAGACGGGCCGCGTCATCGGAGGAACGTCATGTCGGAGATCGTGAATCGCAGGCTCGTGCTGACGGGGGCCGCTGCGGCGGGGGCCGTCCTGGCCACGGCGCGGAGTGCAAGGGCGGCCTGGGAGCCGTCGCAGCGCCTGCCCGACCCGGCGGTGGAAGTCCTCGATCCCAGCTTCGCGAAGTACCGGCTGGGGCTGGCTGCGATCGAGCGGATCGCCACCGGCCTGCGCTGGGCCGAGGGACCCGTCTGGTTCGGCGACATGGACATGCTGCTGTTCAGCGACGTGACCAACGACCGGATCATGCGCTGGGAGGCCGGCACCGGCCGCCTGTCGGTCTTCCGCCAATCCTCGTCCTTCGCCAACGGCAACACCCGCGACCGCGAGGGCCGTCTGCTGACGTGCCAGCACCAGACCCGCAGCGTCACGCGCACCGAGCACGACGGCAGCCTGACCACCCTGCTCGACCGCTTCGACGGCAAGCCGCTGAACTCGCCCAACGACATCGTCTGCAAGTCGGACGGATCGGTATGGTTCACCGATCCGGCCTTCGGGCCGAACCCCTACGAGCGGATGGCGGCCCCGGAGCTGCCGGGGAACGTCTACCGGATCGATCCCGCGACGGGACGCGCCACGGTGGCGGTGGCCGGCATCAACGGCCCGAACGGGCTCGCCTTCTCCCCCGACGAGTCGAAGCTCTACGTCATCGAGGCCCGCGCCGAGCCGAACCGGCTGATCCGCGTCTACGACGTGGTCGACGGCGGCCGGGCGACGGCGAACGGCCGCGTCTTCTTCGATTGCGGAAAGGGAACGGCCGACGGGTTCCGCGTCGATGCCGACGGCAACCTCTGGTGCGGCTGGGGGATGGGCGAGGCCGAGGACGGCGTCGTGATCATCTCACCGCAGGGCAAGATGATCGGCCGCATCCGCCTCCCCGAACGCTGCGCCAACCTCTGCTTCGGCGGGCGGGGCCGGAACCGGCTGCTGATGACCTCCACCCACTCCGTCTACGCCCTCTATGTCGGCGTGCAGGGGGCGGTGGCCTGCTGAGGCACGCCCTACCGCAGCGACAGCTTCGCCGCCGCCGCGAGATCGGCCGCATCGGTGAGCCTCAGTCCCCTGCGCTTGAGGCTCGCCAGCATCGCCCGGTCGGGGAAGGGGCAATAGGGCAGGACGTCCGCCATCCGCCCCTCGGGCAGGGCGCCGGTCGCCGTCACCGTGTCGAGCAGCCGGTCGAGCATGGCGCGGCCGTGCTGGTGGAGCAGGATCGCGGCGCGGGTCGCCGTGACGTCGGCGGGCATCCGCACCGCCTCCTGTTCGAGGATCGCCCCGGCATCAATGGCGGCGGCGAGCCGGTGCAGGGTCATGCCGAACGCATCCGGCCCCTCCGCGAGGGCGTGGATGGTCGGCACCGGGCCGCGATGGCGGGGCAGCAGGCCGGGATGGCCGTTGATCCCGCCGAGCCGCGCCAGGGCGATGGTCTCGGGCTTCAGGATCTGATCGAAATGGTAGGTGAGGATCAGGTCCGGCGCGGCCTCGCGGAGGGCGCGGTGCATTTCCGCCCCATTCACGTCATCGACCTTCACGCTGCGGATGCCCATCCGGCGGCAGAGTGTCGCGAGCGGCGTCGTCTCCGGCATCTCGGTACTGCCGGCGGCGGCCTGGGTGAGGGGGGCGAGCGGGCGCAGCAGGTCGGGCAGGCCGAAATTCACCGCGAGATAGGGCAGGATCCCGGCGCCCGAGCGGCCGAGATGGCGGCGCAGCTGCCCCGTCAGGCCGCCGCCCGACGGCCGCTCCGCGTTGGACAGCCCGACGAGGACGATCTCATGCCCGCGATCCGCCACGAGGCGCCGCACGGTCCGGGCATTGGGCAGGGCTTCGAGGACGAGGAGCGCGATCCGCAAAGCCGTCACCGCTGGTTGAACTTGAACGCGGACAAGCTGACCCGCCGCACCCATTCGGGCAGCAGCAGCACGCAGCGGGCCAGAACCGCCAGCGGCAGGGGGAAGGACACCACGTCCCGGTCCTTCGCGAGGCCCTTGGCGATGATCGCGGCGGCCTGCTCGGCGCTCATCTCCAGGGGGCGCCAGCCCTTCAGGTCGCTGCCCATGGGCGTCTTCACGTAGCCCGGCGTCACCACGCTGATGCGCACGCCGAGCGGCCAGACCTTCTGGCGCAGGGCGAGGCCGTGGGCGATCAGCGCCGCCTTGGCACCGCTGTAGGTCGGCGCGTCGGCGAGCGGCGCATAGGCCGCGAGCGACGACATCAGCGCGATCTGGCCCCGGCCCCGGGCGAGCATCAGGGTCAGCGTCGGCAGCATCACGTTGAGCGAGCCGGTGTAATTGATGTCGGCGGTCTCGAAGGCCATCTCCTCGGTCTCGACCCGGCCTTCCTTGCCGCCGCCGTTGATGGCCGCGTTGACCACCACGAGATCGAGGGGCGAGCGGGCATCGACCTCGGTGAGGAGCCGGCGGATCGCCGCCCGATCACGGGTATCGCCGCGCGCCACCTCGGCCTCGGCGCCCTTGGCGCGGCAATCCCGCGCCACGGCTTCGAGGCGCGGCTCGTTGCGGGCGACCAGGATCAGCCGGATTCCAGGGGCGGCGTAATGGCGGGCGAGGGCGGCGCCGATGCCGCTCGAGGCCCCCGTGATCAGTATCGTCCTCACCGGGCGCCGCCCGGCCTGCCGCTGGTCGTTCCCGTGATGATCCTGCCCGCCATGATCCCCGCCTTGCCTCTCCGGTGCGCGGCCCCGTCCCGTCTCGCTTGACGCTGTCGAGACGATGTGGAAGGCCGCGCGCCGTCGCGGGCCTCGTAGAGTGCTCCCCGCCGAAGGGGAAGCCATTTCGGGCTGGACCTTTGCGGTGCTATGCCCAAACCCTCGCCTTCCGGGCCGTTATCCACGTCGGCGGGTGCGGCTCAACGGTTCCGGAGATGGATGATTCTCGGATGGAAGGTGGCAAGCTCAAGCGCCTGTGGCCCCGGACGCTCTCGGAGATCGAGATGCCCGGGGGCCGCTCGGTGCGGCGCCTCGGTAGCGAACCGGTCTCCCGCCGGGTCGGCCATGCCGACCGCTGGGACGAAGGCTTCCTGCGCCTGCCCGGCGCGCGCACGCAGCGCCCCCTGAGCTCCATCGTCGACGGGCTCGGCATCTACTACGACGCCACGGCCCGCAGCGAACTGGAGATCATCCTCCAAGAGGGCGGCTGGGAGAGCGACGAGATCCTCGCCCGCGCCGAGGCCGGCATCGACCTCTTGCGCAAGGCGCGGCTGAGCCTCGACAACGATCCCCGCCGCGCGGACCTGTCCACCTTGCTCGAAGGGCGGGATACGACGCGGCCCCTCGTGGTGATCGTGGATCAGGTCCAGAAGGACCCGACGATCGGCTTCGGGCTCGCCAGCGAGACGGGCTTCTCCACCATGCTCGCGGCGGCCGCCGCCGAGCACCCGGAGGCCGACCGCGTCGTCGTGATGGACCCCGCCGCGCGGCCGGGCACGATGGGGCATCTCGACCGGGCGGCTATCGAGGCCTCCGGCGCGCGGGCCATCTACGAGCCGGTGGAGGCGTGGTCGGTGATCGCGGCCGCCGCGCGGCTCTACGTGGTCACGAGCCATGTCGGCTTCGAAGCGGCGCTGGCCGGGCGTCCCGTGACCTGCTTCGGCGTGCCGTTCTACGCCGGCTGGGGCTTCACCGACGACCGCCTGGATCCGACCCGCCGCAGCCGCAACCGCACCCCGGCGGAAGTCTTCGCGGCGGTCTACCTGATCTGCTCGCGCTACTTCGAGCCCTATGGCGGCGAGACCTGCCGGTTCGAGGAGGCGGCGGCGATCCTGCGTCTCATCGTCGAGGAGCAGCGCGCCAACGCCGCCCGCACCCTCTGCATCGGTTTCGCCGCGTGGAAGCGGCGCTGGCTGTCGCGGGCCCTGGCCTCGCCGGGGCGGATCCCCGCCATCGCCGCCCCCCGTCACGAGCCGAAGCCCGCCGAGATCGCCCGCTATGAGCGCGTCGTCGCCTGGGCGAGCCGGGTACCGGACAGCCTCGGCGCCGCCTGCCGCGAGGCCGGCGTGCCGCTCCTTCGGATGGAGGATGGGTTCATCCGCTCCATCGGCCTCGGCGTGGCCCTGCGCCCTGGCGCCTCGCACGTGATCGACGCCACGGGCATCTATTACGACGCCACCGGCCCGAGCGACCTGGAGCGGATGCTGGAGGAGGGGGGCTTCCCCGCCGACGTGCTGGAGCGCGCCAAGCGCCTGCGCGCCGAGATCGTGGAGGCCAAGCTCAGCAAGTACAATGTCGGCACCGCGCCGATGCCGGCCATGCCGAAGCCCGGCCGGGTCGTGCTCGTGGCCGGCCAGGTCGAGAACGACGCCTCGATCAGGCTCTGCGGCGCCACGGTCAACCGCAATGCCGAGCTGTTGAAGCTCGCCCGGCGACGCCATCCCGACGCGGTGATCGCCTTCAAGCCGCACCCGGACGTGGAAGCGGGCCTGAGGCCCGGCTGGGTGCCGCCGGAGGAGGTGTCGGCCCACGCGGACATCGTCCTGCGCGACGTGTCGGCGGCCGATGCCATCGACGCCGCCGACCATGTCGAGACGATCTCATCGCTGATCGGGTTCGAGGCGCTGCTGCGCGGCCGCACCGTCACGACCCACGGCCTGCCCTTCTATGCCGGCTGGGGCCTCACCGAGAGCCCGGCCTGCCCGCGGCGGACCCGGCGCATCACCCTCGACGAGCTGGTCGCGGGGGCGCTCATCGTCTACCCGCATTACGTCGATCCGCGCACGGGCCTGCCCTGTCCGCCGGAGGTGATCATCCAGCGCCTGTCCGAGGGCGATGTCGGCCTGACGCGGCGCGAGCCGACCGTCGAGGCGGCCATGAAGCAGGTCTGGTCCCTGGCCTCCCGCCACCTGCTGCGGCGGCGGTAGACGAGGCGGCTTCAGACGTTCTGGAAGCCGAAGCCGTGCTCCGGCACGGGCTGCTTCTCCGGCGCGGCGGCGTTGCGCCGGGCGCGGGAGCGCATTTCGAGCCACGCGCCCTCGGTGAGGTCGAGGCGCGAGGCCGTCGCCTGCACGGCGGCGGCGAGACCTTCCTTGGCGTAGTACACGCCGCGGATCTGGATATGCCCAACGATGGCCCGGACGAAGGCGTGCCAGAGCTCCTGGCGCGGCGGCTTGGCCTCGGTCCAGAACCGGTCGAGCGGACCTTGGAAGGTCAGTCCCTCGATATCGTAGACCGCCGTGCCGAGAGTGATCGTCGGCACCGCGACGCGCATCGCCCAGAGGCCGACCGTGCTGTTGACCGTGATGCAGCCCTTCGAGGCTTCGAGCATCACGGCGAGGTTGCCGCCATCCACGAAGTCCACCCGGCCCGAGACGCCGTGCTTGGCCGCCGAGCGGCGGACGATCCGCGCCCAGTTGCGAAGGCCCGGATCGAGCGGGTGGGCCTTGATGACGAGGCGCGTGTCGGCCGGCGCGTTCTTGGCGAAGGAGGCGACCACCGTGTGGATCGGCGCCTTGAAGTCGAAGAACGGCGAATAGGCCCGCAGCTGGAAATCGTTCTCCATCTGCAAGGGCAGCACGTAATAGGGGGCCTTCTCCGCCTTCAGCTTCGCGACGAAGCGGTCGACCTTCGGGGAGGTGAACTTGGCGCGCAGGATGTGCAATCCGGTGCCGAGATAGACGAGCGCCGGGTGGTAGAGCTGGTGCGACCGGTAGAACGGGTAGAGGAACCACAGCCAGTTGGTGAGCATGTGGTAGGCGATGTCCCACAGCACCTGGGTCTTGAAGCTGTCGGTGTAGCGCGTCTCGAGATCCGGCTCGGGCAGGCCCTCGGCCAGCGTCATCACCGCCTCGGGATCGCGCGGGAAGCAGCTGTCGCCCGACATGCCGTCGCGCTCGAGCGTGATCCAGTCCGGCCTGAGGTAGCCGAAATCCGTCACGGTGACGTTCAGGTTGCGGGCCTTGGCCGCCGCGATCGCCACCTTGTGGTAGAAACGCTGCTCGCCGAGGAGCATCAGGTCGGTCACGCCCTCGCGGTCGATCAGGTCGGCGATGAAGGCGGGCCAGTTCTCCCGGCGGCCCCGGTAGTTCACGGCGCCCGGACGGCGCCAGAACAGCCAGTCGCCGAAGCAGAGGTTCACCCGCAGGCAGCGGTGGCCGCGCGCCTCGAGCTCGTCCGCCGTATCCGCGAAATAGGGAGTGACCGGCCCCTGCAGGAACAGGAACACCTGGCGCCCGCCCTGCCGGGGGGCGGCCTTGGCCGGGGAGCCGCGTTCGTTGCTCATGTCACCGCCGCTGCGACCCGTGCCGCGCATGCCGTTGCCGGCATCGTCATGCGTCCGGAAGGCTACAGGGCCGGGGGCGGGGATCAATGCCATGAAAGCCACACTTTCCGATCGTGCACCGTCGGAGCAGGGCCGGCGCTCCGTCGCGCCGAACGCCGCCGCATTCTCTGATCCCCTCCTGCCGATGAAAAGGCGGCAGCATCATGGTCGCAGGCGAGCGTGACGGTGTGTAAGGGGCCGATGTTGCGCAGATGGCACGCCATCGCGCACCGAAAGATGCGATCCTCGAACCGGCCTCAATTCACCGTTAAGCTGATGGCAGTCCTTCAGCCCCCTTATGGGGCGGCGGGCCGCGTCGACGGGCCCGGCACAGCGGATTTCTGAATGATGCGTTTGGGCAACCTTGCCGTCTCGTCGGCCTGCATCGCCACGCTGGCGATGTCGGGCTGCACGCTCCTGCCCGCGGCGGGTCCGACGGCCAACGCGATCCAGGCGGGGGCCGAGGTGCCGGATGCCGGCGGCGGCCTGCTCGCCCGCTACGAGATCATCGACGTCACCCCCGCCGTCATCGAGGCCCTGCGCGGACGCCCGCTCGACAGCCTGCTCGCCTCCTTCGGCGATCACCGCCCCTCCGCCGAGCCCGTCATCGGCATCGGCGACATGGTTGCCGTCTCGATCTGGGAAGCCGGCTCCGGCGGCCTGTTCTCCGGCCCCCTCGTCGCCGATCGCTTCTCCGCCGGCTCCAAATCCGCCCTCATCCCCGAGCAGCCGGTCGGGCGCGACGGCGCCATCTCCGTCCCCTATGCCGGGCGCATCTCCGTCGCCGGCCGCCGCCCGCAGGACGTGCAGGCGCTCATCGAGAACGAACTCGCCGGCAAGGCCATCCAGCCGCAGGTGCTCGTCTCGGTCACCAAGCCGATCTCGCAGACCGTCACCGTGACCGGCGAGGCCGTGGCCGGCGCCCGCCTGCCGCTCACCGGCCACGGCGACCGCCTGCTCGACGTGCTGGCCGCCGCCGGCGGCGTGCGCTCGCCGGTGTCGGAGACCTTCGTGCGGCTGTCGCGCGGCCCCGTGACGGCGACGGTGCCGCTGACGACGGTGGTGTCGAACCCCAGAGAGAACATCTACCTGCGGCCCAACGACGTGCTGACGCTGGTGCGCGACCCGCAGACCTTCCTGGCGGTGGGCGCGCTGGGCAACTCCACCGAACTGCCGTTCCAGGCGGACGGGATCACCCTGGCGCAGGCGCTCGCCAAGGCGCGGGGCCTGTCGGACTTCCAGGCCGACCCGGCGGGGACGTTCATCTTCCGGTTCGAGCCGGCGGCGATCGTGCGGCGCCTGGCTCCGGGCTCGAAGCTGACGGGCACGCCGCTGGTGCCGGTGGTGTACCGGATCGACATGCGCGACCCCAACAGCCTGTTCACCGCGCAGGCGTTCCGGATGCGCAACCGCGATCTGGTCTACGTGTCGAACGCGCCGTTCACCGAGGTCCAGAAGGTGCTGGGCGTCCTGTCCACCGTCACGGGGCCTGTGGCCTCCGCCGCAGCCGTGTACAGCTACTCGCGATAAGGCGAGCCCGAACGCAAAAGGCCGCGGACCTCACGGTCCGCGGCCTTTGTCATGTCCGGTCGAATGCCAGTCAGCGCTTGGCGAGAAGCTGCTCGATGAGCGAGCCGCCCTTGTCGATGGCGGCGATCTCCTCGGCCACGGCATTCACCGTGTCGGTGATCTGCTCCGGCGTGTGCTCGGAGGTCAGGAAGAAGCGCAGGCGCGAGCCCCGCTCCGGCACGGCCGGGTGGATGATCGGCTGCACGTTGATGCCGCGCTTGAACAGCCGGTCCGACAAAGTGACGGCCTTGAGCGAGTCACCGACGATCACCGGGATCACCGCGAGGCCGAGGCTGGTCCCCGTATCGAGGCCGAGCTTGCGCGCGGTCGCGAGGAACAGGTTGCCGTTGCGGCGCAGGCGCTCGACGCGCTCCGGCTCAGCCTGCATCACCTCCAGCGCGGCCTCGGCGGCCGCCGCGATCGGCGGCGACATGCCCACGCTGTAGACGAAGCCGCCGGCCGAGTGCTTCAGGTATTCGATCAGCGCGATCGGGCCGCAGATGTAGCCGCCGCAGCCCGAGAGGGTCTTCGACAGGGTGCCCATCCAGATGTCGACCTCCTTCGGGTCGACACCGCAATGCTCGAACAGGCCCGCGCCCGTGCGGCCGGTGACGCCGAGGCCGTGAGCCTCGTCCACCATCAGCCACGCATCGTAGCGCTTCTTAAGGGCGACGAAGCCGGCGAGATCCGGCGCGTCGCCATCCATGCTGTAGAGGCCCTCGATCACGATCAGCGCCCGGCGGTGCTCGTGGCGCGTCGCCTGGAGCACATTCTCCAGGGCTTCGAGATCGTTATGGGCAAAGGAGCGGCGCTGCGCCCCGGAGAGCTGCACGCCCGTGACGATGCTGTTGTGCGAGAGCGCATCGTGGAACACCACGTCGCCGGCTTCGAGCAGGGCGCCGATGGTCGTGACGTTGGTGGCGTGCCCGCTCACCATCACCACGCAACCCTCGGTGCGGTAATGGGCGGCGAGCGCCTGTTCGAGGCTGATGTGGCCCGGACGCTCCCCCGCCACCACGCGGCTCGCGGAGGCCGAGGTGCCGTAGGCTTCGATGGCCTCACGGGCGGCGCCGCTGACCTTCGGGTGTCCGTTCAGCCCGAGATAATCGTAGGACGAGAAGTTGGTGAAGGTCTTCTGGTCGATCCGCGTCGTGGCGCCGGCCTTGGCGTCGTGAACGCGGAAGAACGGGTTGCCGAGGCCGATCAATTCGGCGGCCGAGCGCTGCAACTTCAGCTCGCGGTAGCCCGGCAGGTTCTCGAAGTTCTGCGCCGCGCTCGTGCGCGACGCTTCAGGCGCCTTGGCCTGGGCGGGCCGGGGTGTCGCGCGCCCGAGGCGGTTCGTCACGAAGCCGGCCAGGGCCGCACGCCCGCCATCGGGCCGCGCAGATTGCGTCATCGCTGAGTCTCTTTGCTCTCGTTCTCGCGCGCCTCGATCAGGTCGCGCAGCGGTGCCATGACACTCGCGCTCACCTCACCGCCGATATGCTTGGCCATGAGGCTCATCGCGACGCCTGCCGTGTCGTCCATGGGCGCGGAAACCGCCTGAATTAAGGACTCCGACAGTTCGTTGACTGTCATTCCCGCCGAAAGACCCGCAGGCGGCGATTCGAGGCCGAAGCGCTCCTGAAGGCTCGCGCCGAGCTCGACGCCCATCAGCGAGTCGAGGCCGATCTCCGAGAGTTGACGCACGCGGCTGATGTCGTCCTTCGGCAGGCGCAGGATGCGGGCGATGTCGTCCACGATCGCGTCGGACACGGTCTTGCGCACCGTGTCGATGTCGGAGCCCTTGAGCAGGGCCGCGATATTGATCGTCTGGACCGCGCCGGCCTCCGCCTGCTGGTCGGATCCGAGTTCGGCGTAGCTCGGGGAGCGCATCGTGGCGAGCCGCTCGCGCGCCTTGCCCCAATGCATCGCCGCGATGGCGATCACCGCCTCGTCCGACGCGCCGCCCTGGCTCGACAGCGACTCGGCCATCAGGTCGAGGCAGCGGCGGGCCTCCATCGGCGTCACGCCGACGCGACCGGCCAGGGTCTCCATCACGGCCTTGTTGCGGGCGAGCATGCCCACATCGCCGATGGCACCCCAGGCCACAGCCAGAGCCGGAAGGCCCCGGCGGCGGCGCTGGCGCGCGAGGCCTTCCATGAAGCCGTTGGCGGCCACATAGGAGCCCTGGCCCGGATTGCCGATGAAGGTCGTGGCCGAAGAGAACATCACGAAGTAGTCGAGCGCCCGGTCGCGGGTGGCCGCGTCGAGGTGCTGGGCGCCGATCACCTTCGGGCCGATCACCGCGTCGAGGGCCGCGACATCCAGGTTGGCGATCAGGCCGTCCTGCAGCACCGCCGCCGCATGGATCACGCCGGCGAGCTTGGCGCCGCCGCGCTCGATCTCCGCGAGCATCCGGTCCACCGCCGAGCGGCTGGTGATGTCGACCGCCTTGGCCTCGACCTTGACGCCGCGCTCCGTCAGCTCGGCGAGGAGCGCCTTGGCCTCGTCCGTCGTTGCGCCCTTGCGGCCGGAGAGGACGATGTGCCGGGCGCCGCGATCCGCGAGCCAGCGCGCCGCCTCCAGGCCGAAGCCGCCGAGACCGCCGGTGACGAGATGCACGCCCTCGCCCGAGACGGTGAAGGGCTTGGCGACATCCTTGAGGACCGTGCCGGCCTTGGGCGGGCTGATCACGATCTTCCCGATATGCCCCGATTGCTGCATCAGCCGGAACGCGTCCGAGGTCTCGGCCGCCGTGAAGGGCTGGTAGGGCAGGGGCTTCAGGCCGCCGTCGTTGAACAGGGCCATCACCTCGCGGAACATCCGCGCGCCGTCGTCGCCCTGGTGCTGGATCACCTGATCGAGATCGACGCCGAAATAGCTGAGGTTCCGCCGGAACGGCCGCAGGCCGATATGGGTGTTGGCGACATAATCGCGCTTGCCCAGTTCCACGAAGCGCCCGAAGGGCCGGAGCGCGTTCAGCGAGCGCTCCATCGCCTCGCCGAACAGGCTGTTCAGCACGATGTCGACGCCCTCACCGGTGATCGCCCGCACGTCGTCCACGAAGGCGAGCGAGCGGGAATCGAGGACATGCTCGGCGCCGAGCGCCTTCACCAGGGCGCGCTTCTCGCGGGAGCCCGCCGTCGCGATGACGCGCGCACCCTTGAGCTTGGCGATCTGAAGCGCGGCGAGGCCGACGCCGCCCGCGCCGCCATGGACCAGCACCCACTCGCCGCGCCGCATCCGGGCGCAGGAGACGAGGGCGTAATAGGCGGTGAGGAAGGCCACCGGCACCGTGGCCGCCGCCATCGGATCGACGCCCTGCGGCATCGGCGCGACGACGAGGTCGGGCACCACGATGTGCGTGGAGAAGCCGGACTGGGCGAAGGCGACGACGGCGTCGCCGACCTTGAAGCCCTTCACGCCCGGCCCGACCGCCGTGACGCGGCCGGCGCATTCGAGGCCCAGGCGCGGGCCGGCGAAGCCGTCCTCCAGGATCTCTTCCGGGAGCATCGAGAGCGCCCAGAGAACGTCGCGGAAGTTGAGGCCGGTCGCCTCGACGGCGATCTCGAGCTCGCCGCGACCGGGCGCGACCCGCTCGGCGGGCCCCCACACCATCTCGTTGAGGCCGCCCGTGTTGCTGCGCTCCAGCCGCGCCGCCGGGGCAGGCACGTTGTCGGCCGGGTCGCGATGGCGCGGCCGGCCGGCATGGAAGCGAACGACCTGCGTGCTCTCGTCGTCCAGCACGATCTCGGTTTCCGGCGTGCCGGAGAGGATGAGGTCGCGCAGGCGCTCCGAGGCGCGCTTCGAGGACATCTCGGGCGAGAGGTCGATGCGGCGGATGTCGAGGTTCGGCACCTCGTTCGCCAGGGTGCGGGTGAAGGCCCACACGCCGGATTCGACGTTCGTGGTCTGGCCGCCGCGATCGCGGGTGGCGCCGGGGGCCACGACCCAGAGGCAGGTCTGGCGGGCGCCGAGATGTTCGACGCACCGCTTCAGGCTCATGCAGCGGTCGCGCAGGCGCTCGGCCGCCTCGCCGCCCCGGGTGAAGGCGCCGGCGAGGAAGACCACCGTGTCCGGCGTCTCCTTCTCCAGCTCCATCAGAGACGTCTCGGAATCGAGGATGATCGAGACGTGGACGCCGCCCGCGACGAGCAGCGTCGCGAGGGAGGAGGCGGTTTCGGCGGCGAAATCGTCGTCCGAGCCGATGATGAAGGCGAAGCTCTGCGCGGCGGCCGGAACCGGCCGGGCCGGAGCCTCGGCCACGAGGAGCAGATCGTCGCCGTTGCCGGAAACCGCCCGATCAACGGAGACCGAGACGAGGCCCGCCGCACTCAAGGTGCGCTGCCAGCCGCCGACATCGTCGAGCCGGCCCACGGGCAGGCCGCCCATGCCGTCCTCGAACCAATCGGGCGTGAGGCCGAACACGAGGTCGCGGAACAGGGAGATGCCCGGCTCCACGGCGACCATCAGGCCGCCGGTCGCCAATGCGGCCGACAGGTCGGCGACGAGGCCACGCTCGCCCCGGTGCAGGCTGCCCGCCCCGACGATGAGGTCGAACCCGCCGGCCGGAAGCTCCTCGGCGGTCTCGACCAGGGTCGCGGCGCGGCCGAAGGAGAGACGCGCCCGCTCGGCGAGCCGCCGGTCGGTCTCGAAGATGGTGAAGCGGGCCTCGGCCGTGGTGGCGAAGGCGGCGGCCTGGGCCGAGAGGGGGCCGTAGCCCACCTGCAGCACCCGCAGCGCGCGCTCCTTCGGCAGTTGCCCGAGGGCGCCGTCGAGGAGTGAGGCCAGGGCGTTGGCCGAATGGCGGGACGTGGCCGAGCGCAGGACGAAGGCATCCACCGCGCTCTGCGGCAGGTGCGGCACGTCGCCGATATCGCCCGCGAGAATGCGGTCCACTGTGGCGCCGACATCGGCAATCAGCACCAATTCGGCCGAGAGGTCGGGATGGTCCGCCGCGATCCAGCGCATGATCTCGTCGGGGGCGGGCAGGGCCGAACCGTCGCCGAGGCGCCACACGTCGTTCTCGTGCTCGGCGAGGCCGCTGCTCTCGAGTGCATAAAGGGCGTTGACCAGCCACGGGCGCATCGCCGCCGGCAGGCGACGATCGGTGAGCGAGACCGTGCCCGACGGCGAGAGGCCCTTGGCTAGGCGGAAGGCCAGGGACGTCGCCCAGCCTTCCAGAAGAAGGTGCCCCGGCGACAGGGTGGCGTCGGCCGGGCCCTTCACCTTCTCAGTCAGCGGGCGCACGCGCGCGGCCACGCTCGGGCGGCGCTCCATCGGGATCGCCGTCGGCTCGGTGGCGAGTTCGGCCACCTGCGAGATCGCGTAGGCCGCGAGTTCGTCGCCGCCCTTGGTCCGAAGGGCCTGGAAGCGGCCTTCGCGGATCGTGGCGATGACTTCGCCCTCGGCATCGAGCAGGGTGAAGTCGGCGAGGATGGAGCGCTCGTTGGCGCGCCGGGTGCGGATCACCGACCGGGCGATGACGGCGCCCGGCCGCACGAGGCGGATCTCGCCGAACCGCACCGGGATGTAGGCCTTGCCCGCCCCGTCGCCGAGGAGGTCGGCGAAGAGCAGGATCAGGCCGTGGAAGCAGGCATCGAGGCGCGAGGGCACCAGCGCGAAGCGCGGATCCGCCTCGGCCGGCTTGAGGTCGGCGACGATGGTCGCCTCATCGAGGCGCGCCGCCATGGCGACCTGCCGGAAGCTCGGGCCGAAGCCGAGCCCCGCCGCCTCGGCGCGGCCGTAGAGTGCCTCGCCGGAGAGGACATGCTCGCCCGCGCTGTCGAAATCGAACCCGTCGAGGTCCGGCTTGCGCGGGGCCGAGAACTCGCCCTCGACGATCTTAGCCTGGGCGTGCAGCTGCCAGGGCGTCTGGGTCAGGCGCGGACGGCTCAGCACCTGAATGCCGTTGCCGGATCCCGAGAGGCGCACCATCACCTCGCGCAGGGCATCCTCCGCGAAGATCATCGGCGCGACGATCTCGAACTCGGAGAGCACCACGGAGTCGTCGCGCAGGGCGGTCTGAGCGGCCGAAAGGGCCATCTCCACGAAGCCCGCGCCGGGCATGATCACCTGCCCCTCGACGCGGTGATCGCCCAGCTCGGGCACCGTGTCGGGATCGACGTAGCCGTGCCATTCCAGCCCGTCCGTCTCCGTGCGGGAGCCGATCAGCGGGTGGTAGGGCCGGGGGCTCAGGGCGCCGACGCTTTCGGTCGTGTCGTGCAGGCGGAAGGGGCGGCGCTGCCAGGGATAGGTCGGCAGGCGCACGTCGCCGCGCGGCGCGGAGCCGAACAGCTTGTCCTCGTCGACGGCGGCGCCCAGCACCAGCGCCGCGTTCACCGCCTTGGCGATGGGATCGCTGCCGGCGGCCTTGCGGTGCATGACGCCGACCGTGGCGATCTCGATGCCCAGCGGCTCCACCGCGTCGCCGACATGCGACATGAGGGTCGCGCGCGGGCCGACTTCCACGAACACGCGGGCGCCCCGGCGGGTCGCCTCCTGCACGGCGTCGCTGAAGCGCACCGGCTCGCGGATGTTGCGCCACCAATAGGTCGGCCCGACGGTCGAGCCGTCGAGGGCGGTGCCGGTCACGGTGGACATCATCGTCGTGCCGCCCGCCTGCGGGCGCAGGCCCGCGAGGTCGCGCAGCAGCGGCTTCTCGGTGGGGTCCATCAGCCTTCCGTGGAAGGCGTAGGCGAGGTCGAGCTTGCGGCCCCGGCGGCGCTTGCGCGACAGCGCCTTGAGCGCGGCGTCGATGTCGGCCACGGGGCCGGCGACCGTTACGGCCTTGGGGCTGTTGGTCGCCGCGAGGTCGAGGCTCGGGAAATCCTTGAGGAAGGCCGGAACCTCCTCCACCGGCATCAGCAGCACCGCCATGGTGCCCTGGCCGTGCGTCGTCTCCTGATGGTGGCTGCGGTAGAAGATGACCTTGACCGCGTCTTCCAGCGTCAGGATGCCCGCCGCTTCCGCCGCCGCGATCTCGCCGACGCTGTGGCCGAGCACGTAGCTCGGCATCAGGCCCTTGGCCCGCAGGGAGGCGGTCGAAGCGCTTTCGATGGCGAAGATCAGCGGCTGCGAGACGCTGGTGAGGACGAGACGCTCGTCGAGGTCGTCGGCGTAGAGGGCGTCCTTCAGCGACCAGTCGGCGTAGGTCTGGAACAGGCGGTCGATCCTGTCGAAGGTCTCCCGGAAGGCCGCGTTCCGCTCGTAGGCCTCGCGGCCCATGCCGGCCCACTGGCTGCCGTTGCCGGAATAGACGAAGGCCACCTCGGCGGCGCGGTCCACGGCGGTGCCGGTGAGGGCCACCTCGGAATCCTCGCCCTCGCCGACAGCGCGCAGCGCCGCCGCCACGTCGGTCGTGTCGTCGAGCGAGACGGCGAGGCGCGCGGGCATCCGCTCACGGCGATGGGCGATGGCGGCGGCGACGTCGGCCACCACCTCCGGCTCGGCCTCGAACCGCTCGGCGTAGTCGAGGGCCAGTTCGTTGAGGGCGGCGCGGCTCTGCGCCGAGATCATCAGCACCTGCGGCGCGCGGGCCGCGTCGGCGGAGGCGGCCGGAACCGGGTCGGCGTCGGTGATGACGACGTGGGCGTTGGTGCCGCCGAAGCCGAAGGAGTTCACGCCCGCGAAGCGCTGGCGGCTGCCACGGGTGATCGGCAGGCCCTGGCGCACCACCTGGAGGTTCAGGTCGCCGAAGGGGATATCGGGGTTCAACTCGGCCGCGTGCAGCGAGGGCGGCACGAGGTTGTGCTCGAGGGCGAGCGTCGCCTTCATCAGGCCCGCGAGGCCCGAGACCGGCTCGGTGTGGCCGATATTGGTCTTGATCGAACCGATCGGCAGCGGCGCACTGCGACCCTTGCCGAGCTTGGTGCCGATGGCCGACGCCTCGATCGGGTCGCCGACCGGCGTGCCGGTGCCGTGCGCCTCCATGAAGGCGAGGTCGTCGACGGCGATCTCGGCGTCGCGATAGACCTGCTCCAGCAGCGCAGCCTGGGCATAGCCCGAGGGGAGGGAGATGCCGGTGGTGCGCCCGTCCGAGTTCACGCCGGAGGCCGCCACGACCGCACGCACGGTGGAGCCCGCGCGCCGCGCCGCCTCGGCCGAGCGCAGCACCATCACCACGCCGCCCTCGGAGCGCACGTAGCCGTCGGCGTTCTTCGAGAAGGCCTGGCACAGGCCGGTGCGCGAAAGCATCTGCGCGGCGGAGAAGCAGATGAAGTTGAACGGGCTCGCGAGCACATTCACGCCCGCCACCACCGCCGTGTCGATCCGGCCGGAGCGGATCGCCTGCACGGCGTTGTCGAAGGCGACCAGGGAGGACGAGCAGGCGGTGTCGACCGTGAAGCTCGGACCCTTCAGGTCGTAGATGTAGGAAATGCGGTTCGAGAGGATCGAGAGCGTGTTGCCAGTCGCCGTATAGGCGTCGCCCGACGGCGCATCCATGATGCGCAAATTACCGTGATCGAGCGACGAGGCGCCGACGAAGACGCCGATATGGCTTCCCGCGACGTCGGATGGCCGCAGGCCGGCATCCTCCAGGGCTTCCCAGGTCAGCTCCAGCAGCATGCGCTGCTGCGGATCCATCTGCTCGGCTTCGCGCGGCGAAATGCCGAACACGGTGGGGTCGAACGACCACACGTCATCGAGCGCGCCTGCCGCGAAGGTGTAGCTCTTGCCGCGCTCGTGGGCGCGGGGATGCAGGAACCGTTCGAGCGAGAAACGATCGGAAGGGAGTGTGCCGACCGCGCAGCGGCCCTCTGAAAGCAGCTGCCACAGGCCCTCGACGCTAGGCGCCCCGGGAAGTCGGCAGGCGCGTCCGACGATCGCGATGTCTGTGCGTTGTGTCACGTTCGGTTCGCGGGCGCTCGTGAAGGTAAGGTGGCTCGGCTCTCGACGAGTGAGGACCATCTGGTCCCTTAGTATGGCGTCAATGCGGTGTCCAACCTTGGCCCTGCCTAGGACTTCGACCTAGAGGGAATTTGCGCCGTGATGTGACATGTATTCATCAGCGCTATCCACAATGGCTGCCCCATAAAAGCCAATTTCGAATCCAGGGCATGAGCCTCGTGATGATTGATTGATCATCCGAAGGCCGCCGTGCACTGCTTGGAAGCATTGTGCTGCGACAGTCTAGCCTATCGCACGCGGCCAATCCCGGGCGGGCCGACTACGGCCCGCCGATAGTATTTACCCGACTTTCGGATGTTCGACCGGCTCAGACAGCCGATGCCGGCGGGTTGCCGACGCCACGCCCGACGCCCTGATAGGCAAATCCATGTTGCGCTGCGGTAACGGGGTCGTAGATGTTGCGCAGATCGACCAGGACGGGCGTGCGCATCACCGCGCGAAGACGGTTCAGATCCAGGGCGCGGAAGGCATTCCATTCGGTGACGATGACGACGGCATCGGCATCTTCTGCACAGGAATAGGCATCCTCCGCGAAGGTCACGGCCGGAAGGAGCGGCCGGGCCTGCTCGATTCCCTCGGGATCGTAGGCGCGGACCTTGGCGCCGACATCCTGCAGGCCGGCGGCGATGGAGAGGGAGGGCGCCTCGCGCATGTCGTCCGTGTCCGGCTTGAAGGTGAGGCCGAGGAGGGCGATCGTCTTGCCGCGCACCGAGCCGCCGCAGGCGCGGATCACCTTGCGCGCCATGGCACGCTTGCGCTGGTCGTTCACCGCGACCACCGTCTCCACGATCCGCAGGGGCATCCCGTGGTCCTGCGCCGTCTTGGCCAGCGCCAGCGTGTCCTTCGGGAAGCACGAGCCGCCGTAGCCCGGCCCGGCATGGAGGAACTTCGTGCCGATTCGGCCATCAAGGCCGATGCCGCGCGCCACCTGCTGCACGTCGGCCCCCACCGCCTCGCACAGGTCGGCCATCTCGTTGATGAAGGTGATCTTGACGGCCAGGAACGCGTTGGCGGCGTATTTCGTCAATTCGGCCGTGCGACGTCCGGTCACGAGGATCGGCGAGGCGTTGAGGTAGAGCGGGCGATAGACCTCCCGCATCACGGCCTCGGCGCGGGGATCCTCGGTACCCACGACGATCCGGTCGGGACGCTTGAAGTCGCCGATGGCGGCGCCCTCACGCAGGAATTCGGGGTTCGACACCACGGCGAAATCGGCCTGCGGCGCGGTCTCGCGGATGATGCGCTCGACCTCGTCGCCCGTGCCCACCGGCACCGTCGACTTGGTGACGACCACCGTGTAGCCCGAGAGCGCCCCGGCGATCTCGCGGGCCGCGTCGTGGACGAAGGACAGGTCGGCGAAGCCATCGCCCCGGCGCGAGGGCGTGCCCACCGCGATGAACACCGCATCGGCCCCCGCCACCGCCTCGCGCAGCTCGGTGCGGAAGGCGAGCCGGCCCTGGCGGACATTGTCGAGAACCAGGGATTCCAGCCCCGGCTCGTAGATCGGCATCCGGCCGGCTTCGAGGGCGGCGATCTTGTCCGGGTCGCGGTCGATGCAGACGACGTCGTGGCCGAAATCCGCGAGACAGGCGCCGGACACCAGCCCGACATAACCCGCCCCGATCATCGCGATACGCATGCCCATCTCCCGGCAGCCGGCCGAGCGGCTTGCCGCGATGCAGCATGATCCGCGCACGGCATCGGCGCAACCGGACCGCTGGCGTGCGGTCCGATCTGTAGCCGCGCAGCAACACCGCGAAATCACGACGGTTTTTTGACGCCCGACGAATGCGCGGGTCGTCGATGTCGCGGGCTTCAACGGCCCGGACAAGTCCTGTAGAAGCACCTCGCCCTGAGACCCGAGCCCCCCGCCGACCTGCGGCGGGAAAGCTGGCAAAGGACCGCGATGACCGAACTGCCGAACGTGCACGTGCGCGCCGAGATCCTCGCCCAGGCGCTGCCGCACATGCAGCGCTACGATCAAGAGATCGTGCTGATCAAGTACGGCGGCCACGCGATGGGCGACCCCGAGGCGGCCCAGACCTTCGCGCAGGACGTCGTGCTGCTGGAGCAGTCGGGCCTGAAGCCCCTCGTGGTCCATGGCGGCGGCCCGCAGATCGGCAAGATGCTCGACCGGCTCGGCATCCAGTCCGAGTTCCGGGGCGGCCTGCGCGTCACCGACGCCGCCACCGTCGAGGTGGTGGAAATGGTGCTGGCCGGCTCCATCAATAAGCAACTCGTCGGCTGGATCTCGGGCCAGGGCGGCCGGGCCATCGGCCTGTGCGGCAAGGACGGCAACATGGTGCGCGCCAAGCGCGCCCTGAAGACGATGCGCGACCCCGAGAGCAACGAGGAGCAGGTGCTCGACCTCGGCCTCGTCGGCGAGCCGGACCATGTCGAGCGCGGCGTGCTCGACGCGGTGCTGAAGGCGGAACTGATCCCGGTGCTGGCCCCGGTGGCCTACGGCGCCGACGGGCAGACCTACAACGTCAACGCCGACACTTTCGCAGGCGCCATCGCCGGGGCGCTGCGGGCCAAGCGCCTTCTCCTCCTCACCGACGTGCCGGGCGTGCTCGACAAGAACAAGAAGCTCATCCCGGAACTCACGGTCGAGGATTGCCGCCGCCTCATCGCGGACGGCACCATCACCGGCGGCATGATCCCGAAGATCGAGACCTGCATGTACGCCCTCGACCGGGGCGTGGAGGCGGTGGTCATCCTCGATGGCAAGGTGAACCACGCCGTCCTGCTGGAGCTGTTCACGAATTACGGCGCGGGCACGCTGATTCGCCGGGGCTAGCAACCTCGGCCGTCGGCGCGCATTGTCATCGCCCGGCCTCGGGCCGCTCCTCTATCCTGCGACGGATTCCTTGTATCAGCCGACGCAAGACCACTTCACCGCCCCGGGCGCCCGCGGATTCGGCGATGTCGACACCTGGGTGTTCGATCTCGACAACACGCTCTACCCGAGCGACGCGCTCGTCTGGCCGCAGGTGGACGAGCGCATCACCCTCTACGTGATGCGCCTCTACGGGCTCGATGCCATCTCGGCGCGCGCCCTGCAGAAGCACTTCTATCATCGCTACGGGACGACCCTGAAGGCGCTGATGATCGAGGATGACGTGGATCCGCACGACTTCCTCGACTTCGCCCACGACATCGACCACTCGACCATCAAGCTCGACGCCCCGCTTGGCGCGGCCATCGAGAAGCTGCCCGGCCGAAAGCTCATCCTCACCAACGGCTCACGGCGCCACGCGGAGAACGTCGCCGCCAAGCTCGGCATCCTCGATCATTTCGAGGACGTGTTCGACATCGCGGCGGCCAATTTCGTGCCCAAGCCCGAGCGCGTCACCTATGAGCGCTTCCTGAAGGCGCACGGCGTCGAGCCGAAGCGGGCGGCCCTGTTCGAGGACATCGCCCGCAACCTCGCCGTCCCGCACGACCTCGGCATGGCGACGGTGCTCGTGGTGCCCCGGATCATCGACCCCTATCGCGAGGCCTTCGAGCAGGAGGCAGTGCGCGAGCCGCATATCGACCACATCACCGACGACCTCGCGGGCTTTCTCGTCACCTGCGTTCAACCGGCGGTCGGCGCGGCATGAACGGCCTCGCGGGCCTGCGCGCGCCGGACATCGCGGCCATCGAGGCTCTGGCCCACGATGCCTTCGCTGCCCTTCCAGCGGCCTTCCGCGCCCGTTGCGAGGGCGTGGCGATCCATGTCGAGGACTTTCCCGACGAGCAGACCCTCGACGAGATGGAGTGCGAGAGCGAGTTCGACCTGCTCGGCCTGTTCAGGGGGATCGGCCTCGCCCAGTCCGGCGATGTCGAGACCGGCCGGATGCCGAACGCGGTGTGGCTCTACCGCCGGCCGATCCTCGATTACTGGGCCGAGCACGACGAGACGCTGGGCGACCTCGTCACCCATGTGCTCGTCCACGAGATCGGCCACCATTTCGGCCTCTCCGACGACGACATGGAGCGCATCGAGGCGTCGGCCGGCGAGGTCTGACCGGCGCGGGTCCGATCACCCTACTCGATGATCTGCTCGTCGCCCGCCAAGGCGAGGGTGCGAAGCTGCCCGAGCGCCCTGGCGAGGTCGTCGCGGCCCGGCGAGGCGAGGGCGATCCGAACCGCGTTCTGCGCGTGGCCCGGCGTCACCGCGAAGGCCGAGGCGGAAATGATCGCCATGCCGCGCCGGAAGGCGGCGTTCGTGTAGGCCTCCGCGCGCCACTGGTCGGGCAGCCGAAACCACAGGTGATAGGCGCGGGGATCCCCGACGATCTCGAGATCCGCCAGCACCCGTCGCGCGATGGCCTGCCGCTCTGCCGCGTCCTTGCGCTTGATGGCGGCGAGACGTTCGGCGTCGCCGCTGCTCATCCAGTGGACGCCCGCCGCGAGGGAGAAGCCGGTCGCCGACCAGCCCCCCTGACGCAGGGACGCGCCGAGCCGCTCGCCCAATCCCGGCGGGGCCACGAGCATTCCGATCGTCAGCCCCGGCGCCACCCGCTTCGACAGGCTGTCGATCAGGATCACGTTCTCCGGCGCCAGAGCCGCCAGTGGCTTCGTATCCGCGAGGAAGCCATAGACGGCGTCCTCGATGGCGACGATGCCGGTTCTCCGCAGGACGGCGGCGAGATCCGCCCGGCGCTGCGCGCCCATCGTCGTGCCGAGGGGGTTCTGCAAGCTCGGCTGAAGGTAGAGGCCGCTCAACGGCGTGACACGGTGCGTCTGTGCGACGGCGTCCGGGCAGAGGCCTTCGTCATCCATGGCGAGGGGGATGAGGGCGATCCCGAGGCGCGATGCGATCCCCTTCACCACCGGGTAGGTGAGCGGCTCGCAGCCGATCCGCTCGCCCGGTGAGGCGAGGGCCGCCAGGGCGGCGGCGATGCCCTGCCGGCCATTGCCCGCGAAGCGGATGTCGGCCGGCGCCGGCGCGTAGCCCTCCGCCGCGAGGAACGACGCCGCCACCGCCCGCGCATGCGGCGTACCGGTCGGGCCATGCTGCTGAAGCGCCGCCTCGACCGCGCCGCTGCGTCCGAGCTTGGCCAGCGTCTCGGCGAGAACCGCCTCCTGCTCGGGCAGGTACGTCATGGTTCGCTGCAGGTCGACCGCGCTGGGCGGCGGCTCGGGGGGGACCGCCCGCGACGTGCCGAGGTCCGAGCGGACATAAGTCCCGCGCCCGACCTCTCCGATCACCAGTCCCCGGCGCGCCAGCTCGGCATAGACGCGGCTCGCGGTCGAGACCGCGATTCCCCGGGCGTAGGCGAACTCCCGCTGGGGAGGCAGCCGGTCGCCCGGCCGGAGCCGGCCCGCCGCCATGTCGGCGGCGACCTCATCGGCAACGCCCCGGAAGTCCGTCGACGGCATAATTGCTCCGAGCACAATGTTCCGATTGATCCGATGCAATTAGCGGGGCACATCGGAGCACGCAATCCCGGCCGGACTGCTTCCTCACCACCGGATCAGTCATCATGTCCGCGCACTTCGTGATCTCCGCCCGCCCGGTCTCCCTGACGCCGCCGAAGGACGGCATCGCATGGCCGAGCCTCTGGCTGCGCCGCCTCCGGCACCGGCGCGCCCTCGCCAGCCTCGACCCGGATCAGATCCGGGAGGCGGGTCTCGATCCGTTCGTCATCCGCGACGAGATCCTGAAGCCGCTCTGGCGACCGTAACGCGTCGAACACCAGACGGTCGACAAGCGACGCGCGCTGGTGTAGGAGCCCGGCCAACTCACAACAGGATCGCCGAAATCCTGGTGCTCGCCACCCTCGGGGCGGTTGGGCGCAACGGCTGGAGCATTGTCATGAACATCATCGAGCAGCTGGAGCGCGAGGAAGTCGCGCGCCTCGCCAAGACCATTCCCGATTTCGAGCCGGGCGACACGGTCATCGTCAACGTGCGCGTCAAGGAAGGCGAGCGGACCCGCGTCCAGGCCTACGAGGGCGTGTGCATCGCCCGGTCCGGCGGTGGCCTCAACGAGAGCTTCACCGTCCGCAAGATTTCCTACGGCGAGGGCGTCGAGCGCGTCTTCCCGGTGCATTCCCCGATGATCGATTCGATCAAGGTGGTTCGTCGCGGCAAGGTGCGTCGCGCCAAGCTGTACTACCTGCGCGACCGTCGCGGGAAGTCGGCCCGTATCGTCGAGCGCGTCGACCGGACCGCCAAGCCCGCCAAGGGCTCGGCCACCACGGCTCCCGCCGCCGCCGAGTGATCCTCCGGCCCTTCGGCCGCGCCATCCGAGCCCGCCCGGCTTCGCCGCGGCGGGCTTTTTCATACCCGCGCCGGATCGGCTGTCAGGGATGCCGCGCCAGGGCGAGACCGATGCCGGCGCCGAGGAAGAAGCCCGCGCCGAGGCGGTTGCGTCGCCGCTCGGGCATGGCCGCGATGGCCCTCAGCCGCCCCGCCGCGAGGGCCCAAACCGAATCGAGCATCAGGGACAGGGCGACGAACGTCGCGGCCAGCAGCACGAGCTGCCCGAAGGCATCGGGGCCGGGCTCGACGAATTGCGGCAGGAAGGATCCGAAGAACAGGAGCGTCTTCGGGTTCGTGAGCGAGACGAAGAACCCCTTGGCCACGCTGCGTCCCGTCCCGGCCGGCTGCGCCGCCGTGGGCTTCGGCCGTGCGTTCCAGGCATGGACCGCCAGCAGGACGAGATAGGCGACGCCGATCCAGCGCAGCACCGCGACCACGCCGCCGACATCTCCAGCAGGATGCCGGCGCCAAGGACGACGACCGTCAATTGCAGAACCATGGCGAGGGCGGCGCCGAGCACGGTCGCAAGCCCCGCGCGCAGGCCCTGGCTGAGGCTCGTCGCGAGGATGAGCGCCACGTTGGGGCCGGGCAGGAGGATCAGCCCGACCGAGGCGCCAACGAAGGTGAGGTAGACGGAGAGCGACATCGGAACCCGGCGAATCGGTCCGCCAACCCTAGCCCATCGCCGTCGCGGCTCGAAGGCTCAGCGCCGCAGGGCTTCGAGCACCTTGCCTCCGGGGCGGCCGGTGGCCGGCATCCCGAGCTTGCGCTCGATGTCCTTGATGGCGTCGCGGGTCTTCTGGCCGACCTTCCCATCCGGCTCGCCGACATCGTAGCCCATGCTGGTGAGACGCACCTGCAGGTCGCGCCGCTCGGCCCGCGACAGGGGCGGGTCGTCGGTCGGCCATGCCACCTGCACCCCCGGCCGCCCGCGCAGGCGGTCGGACAGGACGGCGATGGCGAGGCCGTAGGACTCGGCCGCGTTGTAGGAATAGATCGCGTCGAAGTTCCGCGTCACGAGGAAGGCCGGGCCGTCCGCGCCGGCCGGGGCGATGATGCCCGCCGCGCCCTCACCCGACAGGGGACGCCCGTCGACGCGGGTGACGCCGAGCGACGCCCAGTGCGAGATCGGCTTCTTGTTCTTGCGGCCGGCGGCGGCGACGTTGAAGCCGGAGGGCAGGCGCACCTCGTAACCCCAGGCCTGGCCGTTCTGCCACTTGGCGACGTGCAGGAAGTTGGCCGTGGAGGCGACGGCATCCGCCACCGAATCGACCACGTCGCGGCGCCCGTCGCCATCGCCGTCGACCGCGAGGCGCTGGTAGGTGGTGGGCATGAACTGGGTCTGGCCGAAGGCGCCGGCCCAGGAACCGGTGAGCCGCTCCGGCGCGATGTCGCCCCGGTCGATGATCTTCAGGGTGGCCATCAGCTCGCCCCGGAAGAAGTCCCGGCGGCGGTTGCCCGAGCAGGCGAGGGTGGCGAGCGACTGCACCAGCGGCATCTTGCCGAGGTTCTTGCCGAAATTCGATTCCACTCCCCACACGGCGGCGATGGTGTAGCGGTCGACACCGTAGCGGGCCTCGGCCCGGGCGAGTGCATCGGCGTGCTGTCGCATGGCGGCGCGTCCGTCCTCGACACGCTCGTCGTCCACGAGGGCGGCCATGTAGTCCCAGATCGGCGTCTTGAACTCGGGCTGCGCCTGCGAGAGCTCGATCACCTTGTCGTCGTAGGCGATGCCGGCGGTGGCGGCCTCGAAGGCGCGGCCGGAAATGCCGGCGGCGGCGGCCTGCGAGCGCAAACCCGCGAGACACCCGTCGAAATCCGCGCGGGCCGGCATCGCCGAGAAGCCGGCGAGCAGGCTCAACGCCACGGCGAGCCCCTGTGCGTTGGTCGGCTTCGGCATGGCGGGAGTCCTCATGTCGGCGGGCGCAATCTGGGCGCGGATTCAGGCGACATGTGGGTTAACGAAGGGTGACGAAACGCCCGTCACCCCCTGTCACCCGAGGCCTCAGGCCCACTCGCGCTCGGCCAGCTTCCGCTCGTAGGCATCGATGGCAGCGCCGCGCTCCAGGGTGGTGCCGATCTCGTCGAGCCCGTTCAGGAGGTTGTGCTTGCGGCCGGGTTCGATGTCGAAATGCAGGGTGCCGCCATCGGGGCCACGGATCGTCTGGCTTTCGAGGTCGACGGTCAGCGTGGCGTTGGCGCCGCGCTCGGCATCCTCGAACAGCTTTTCCAGGTCCTCCGGCGCGACGCGGATCGCCAGGATGCCGTTCTTCGCGCAGTTGTTGAAGAAGATGTCGGCGAAGCTCGTGGAGATCACGCAGCGGATCCCGAAATCGGCCAGCGCCCAGGGGGCGTGCTCGCGCGAGGATCCGCAGCCGAAATTGTCGCCGACCACGAGGATCTTGGACTGGCGGTAGGCCGGCTGGTTCAGGATGAAATCCGGGTTCTCGGATCCGTCCTCGCGGTAGCGCATCTCCGCGAACAGGCTCTTGCCGAGGCCGGTGCGCTTGATCGTCTTCAGATACTTGGCCGGGATGATCCGGTCGGTATCGACGTTGATCGTCCGCATGGGCGCCGCGACGCCCTCCAGGGTCGTGAACTTGTCCATCGTCTCTTTTGAAGTCGGCCGGGTTTCTGGAATCGCTCCGGTGTAGCAGTCTCCTGGCCGGGCCGGAAGTTCAAGCGAGCCCCGCCGCGTGCTCCCGCCGAAGGGTACCGTCGTGGAGGGCCGAGGCGACGAGGGCCCCCGCGATCCCCGCCGCCGCCAGGGCGCGCAGATCCTCAGGCCCCCGCACCCCGCCTGCCGCGTAGACGCGGCGACCGGGCGCCCGTATACGGATGGCCTCGAGCGCGGGGAGATCGGGACCGGCCCCCGCGCCGACGCGCGCCAGCGTCATGGCGATGACGTCGGCGGGCCAGAGGTCGGCGTCCTCGTGCAGGCTGTCGGGGCCCATCCGCTCGCCGCCGCGCGTGTCGAGGGACAGCACCGCCCGGTCGCCGAGGGCCGTCACGAGGGCGGCGTCCTCCTGGCTCTCGGTGCCGATCACCGGCCGCCCGAGGCCTTCGGCCAGGAACGCCTCCACCGCGTCGGCCCGCGCGAAGCCCGCATCGACCCAGAGCCCGATGCCGGGGCAGGCGGTCGCGATGGCGCGCAAGGCCGCGCGGTCGGGCGCCGTGCCGTCGATGATCGCATCGAGATCGGCCACGTAGAGGCACCGCGCCGGCCATGCCCGCAGCAGGCCGGACGCCACAGCGGCGGGGTCGGATCCCTTTGCCAAGGGCGTCTCGATCGGGGCATAGGTGGCGCGCTCGCCCCGGCGCGCCCGGACCACGCGCCCCCCGCGCAGGTCCAGCACCGGAATCACCGCGAAGCCGGAAGCCCCGGCCGCGTCCCCCACTCTGTCGAAGCTCGTCATCCGCGCATGTCGATTGCCAGCACCATCGTCGGGTGGGACCTCGGCGGGGTCCACGTCAAGGCCTCGCTGATTCGCGGCGGGCGGGTCGAGGCCGCCGTGCAGGCGCCTTGTCCGCTCTGGCAAGGGATCACGGCCCTCGACGCGACCCTGGCGACGCTGCCCGACTGGACGCGGCAGGAAGCGCACCACGCCGTCACCATGACGGGCGAACTCACCGATTGCTTCGCCGACCGCACGGCGGGCGTGGCGGCCCTGTCCGGCTGGGCTGCGGAGCGGTTGTCCGGCCCGGTGCGGATCTTCGCCGGCCGCGCGGGCTTCGTCGCGCCGGAGGAGGCGGCCGCCGCGTCCTTCGAGATCGCCTCGGCCAATTGGTACGCCACCGCCGCGCTGGTCGGACGCCTCGTGCCAGACGCGCTCCTCGTGGATATCGGCTCCACCACCGCCGACCTCATCCCCGTCATCGGCGGGCGCCCGGCCGCCACCGGCTACAGCGACGCCGAACGGCTCGAGACCGGCGAACTCGTCTATACCGGCGTGGTGCGCACGCCCCTCATCGGCCTGACCGATCACGCCCCCTTCAAAGGTCGTCGCACCCGGCTGATGACCGAGACCTTCGCCCACGCGGCGGATGTCTACCGCATCCTCGGCGATCTTCCGCCGGAGGCCGACCAGCAGGGTACGGGGGACCGCAAGGGCAAGTCGGTGGCGGAGAGCGAGACGCGCCTCGCCCGCATCGTCGGCCGCGACCGGGGGGAGGGCGATGCCCATGCCTGGGCGTCCCTCGCCGGCCATTTCGCCGAGGCGCAGTTGCGCCTCCTGCACGATGCGGCGGCCTCCCTGCTGTCGCGGCCGGATATGCCGGCGGACGCTCCCCTGGTGACCTGCGGCGCGGGCGCCTTCGTGGGCGACCGGCTGGCGGCTCGGCTCGGGCGCTCGCGCCGGGGCCTCGCCGAACTCCTCGCCCCGATGGCAGGGGAGGCGGCCTCGATCTGGATTTCGACCTGTGGCCCGGCCGTGGCGGTCGGCCTTATCGCGGAGGACCCGACTCGATGAGCGCCATCAAGATACTCGCGCGGATGCTGGCGGTCCGCGTCGGGCCGCATATCGAGCTGGCCGTCGAGGCAGAGACCGGTGAAGTGCTGAAAGTGCTCGCCACCGAGGATCAGATCGACCGGCTGATCGACGAGCTGGAGGATCTCCTCAACTCGCCCGCCGCGCCGGGGGACGACGAGCCGCCGGAAGCGGCCTGAGCCATTCCGCCGCCCTGGCCGACATCACCATCCCAACGTTCCCCCGCTCCGTCATTGCGAACGGAGCGAAGCAATCCAGGGCAGCGCCACCTTCGGAAACGGCCCGCTTCCCTGGATTGCTTCACTGCGTTCGCAATGACGGC
>NZ_JBWJYL010000004.1:0-120192 GCF_056430985.1 Methylobacterium sp. Gmos3 | reverse complement strand
GGGGGGGGGGGGGGGGGGGGGGGGGGGGGGGGCGTCGCGGGTTACGCAGTCTTCGCCAGGGAGGACGGCTGACAGGGCAAAAGAAAACCGCCGCAGTGTCCTGCGGCGGCTGTGTCGTGAGAAACGGAAAGGAGCCTCAGGCGGCGGTGCGCTTGCGGGCTTCCTGCTTGGTATCCACGCCCGAGGCTTTGATCTCGGAGAGCTTCTGCGCGACGTTGCGCGAGAACACGAACTCGGCCGGGCGCTGGTTCTCGAGGCTGACATCGGGGGCCATGTCGCCCTCGGTCTTGATGCCGCGCAGCATCTGCACCACCGGCTTCCACGGCTTGCGGACCGAATCGACCACCGAGGAGGCCTCGTAGCCCGAATGGACCATGCAGTCGGCGCACTTCTCGTAGTTGCCGGTGCCGTAGGAATCCCAATCGGTGTCTTCCATCAGCTCCTTGAAGGTGGCCGCGTAGCCCTCGCCGAGGAGGTAGCAGGGCTTCTGCCACCCGAACACGGTGCGGGTCGGGTTGCCCCACGGGGTGCAATGGTAGGTCTGGTTGCCGGCCAGGAAGTCGAGGAACAGGCCTGACTGCTGGAAGGTCCACTTCTCGCGGCCCTTCTCCTTGCCGTGCCGGAACACGCCGCGGAACAGGTCCTTCGTCGCCTTGCGGTTCAGGAAGTGCTGCTGGTCGGGGGCGCGCTCGTAGGCGTAGCCGGGGGAGACGGTGATGCCGTCGATGCCCATCCGGGTCACGCTGTCGAAGAAGTCGGCGATCTTCTCCGGCTTCGAGTTATTGAAGAAGGTGCAGTTGATGGTGACGCGGAAGCCCATCTCCTTGGCCTTCGCGATCGCCGCCACGGCCTTGTCGTAGACGCCGCGCTGGCACACCGACTGGTCGTGCATCTCCTTGTCGCCATCGAGATGGATCGACCAGGTGAAGTACGGGCTCGGCTTGTACTCCTTGATCTTCTTCTCGAGGAGGAGCGCGTTCGTGCAGACGATGGCGAACTTCTTCTGCGCGATGATGCCTTCCACGATCTGCGGAAGATCCTTGTGGAGAAGCGGCTCACCGCCGGCGATCACCACCACGGGGGCGCCGCACTCGCGCACCGACTCCAGCGCCTCGTCCACGGGCAGGCGCTTGTTGAGGATTTCCTCGGGGTAGTCGATCTTGCCGCAACCGGCGCAGGCAAGATTGCAGCGGAACAGGGGCTCCATCATCATCACGAGCGGGTAGCGCTTGCGACCCGTCAAATGCTGTTTGAGGATGTAGCCGCCGATCTTCGCGACGTACCGGAGGGGGATACCCAAGATGCGGCTCCTTAGTTGCGTCGGCCCCGGACAAGCGGGGTGCTTAGCGTGAAAAGTTCTCGATTTCCAGCAACGTAGCTTGGAACGGCTCTCAAACTACGGTGTAGAGGACTTGTGTGAACTCATTAGTGCGAGGCTGACGCAACGGCGCCACAGGCAGACGCATGGCTGGTGCCAAACGTCGTGAACCCGGCGGCGTCACCCCGGACGGCGCACGACTTCCACGCGCACAATGCGACGGCATTACGGCCATTCATTCCGCTTGAGTAGCCACGACCCCGTGTGCGGTGCGACAGCGCACGCCTGTGGCAGGATGGTGACGCGGGGCGCCCTCGCGTTGCAATCCTGAGCCCGCCTCTTTACTGAGCCAAGCGACTGCGCCGTAAGACGGCGCCGGCGCGGGGAACCTCGTGTCGGTTGCCGGCTTGGCTCGCGCGTGGTCCCTCGACGACCACGGGTCCGACGGTCCTGCGACCGCTTCGGCCCGGCAAGCGTTTCCGGAACAGCGGGGAATCCCCTTCTCGAGCCGGACGAACTGGCAGGATACTCGTGATCGAAGGTCTCGTCGCGTCTTCCGTCCGCTACCGCTGGATCGTGATCGCCCTCATTGCGGTGATGACGCTCGCGAGCGTCGGTGTCGCCGCCCACCTGTTCCGCATCAACACCGATGTGGAACGGCTCATCGACCCGAAGGAGCCGTGGCGGCAGGACGAGATCGCCTTCGAGAAGGCGTTCCCGCAGCGTTCGAACCTCATCGTGGCCGTCATCGACGGCCAGACGCCGGAGGAGACCGAAGAGGCCGCCGCCTCGCTGACGCGCGCCCTCTCCGAGCGCAAGAACCTGATCGAGACCGTCTACCGGCCCGATGGCGGCCCGTTCTTCGACAAGAACGGCCTCCTGCTGATGCCGCAGGCCGAACTCGACAAGACCCTCGACCAACTGACCCAGCAGCAGGGCCTGCTCGGGCCGCTGGCCGCCGACCCGTCGCTGCGCGGCATCATGCGCGTGCTCACCCTCGGCGCCCGAGGGGTGAAATCGGGCGACGCGACGCTCCAAGACCTCGACAAGCCGATGGCGCAGATCGACGCCACGCTGCAGAAGGTCCTGAAGGGCGAACCGGCCCGCCTCTCCTGGCAGGCGCTGCTGTCCAACGGCGAGACCCGCGTCACCGACAAGCTGAAGTTCGTGATGATCCAGCCGGTGCTGGACTTCAACGCGCTGGAGCCCGGCTACGAGGCGACCAAGATGATCCGCGAGGTCGCGAGGGACCTCAAGATCGACGCTGCCAACGGCCTGCGGATGCGCCTGACCGGCCCCGTCGCGGTGGCCGACGAGGAATTCGCAACGCTGTCCGAGGATGCGCTGCTGAACAACAGCATCATCGTCGGCGCCATCGTGCTGTTCCTGTGGCTCGCCCTGCGCTCGGGGCCGCTGGTCATCGGCGTCATTATCACCACCTTCGCCGGGCTGATCGTGACGGCGGCCCTGGGGCTCCTGCTCGTCGGTGAGCTGAACCCGATCTCGGTGGCCTTCGCCGCCCTGTTCGTGGGGCTTGGCATCGATTTCGGTATCCAGTTCTCGGTGCGCTACCGCGCCGACCGCTATGAGCAGCCGACCCTTCAGGCCGCCATCCGCGCCGCCGCCAGGGGCGTCGGCTGGTCGCTGACGCTCGCGGCGGTCTCGCTGCTTGCCGGCTTCTTCGCCTTCCTGCCGACGGCCTTCCGGGGCGTGTCCGAACTCGGCCTGATCGCCGGCGTCGGCATGATCGTGGCCTATCTCTTCTCGCTCACCCTGCTTCCGGCGCTCATCGCCGTGTTCCGGCCGAAAGGCGAGAAGGCCGCCGTGGAGACCACGTGGCTGGTCGGCGTCGACCCGTGGATCATCCGCAACCGCAAGCCGATCCTGATCGCCGTTGGTCTGGTGACACTGGCGGGCATGCCGCTGCTGTGGTCGCTGCCGTTCGATTCGAACCCGATGCACCTGCGCAGCCCGAAGGTCGAGTCGATCGCCACCTATCTCGACCTCATCAAGAACCCCGAGACGAGCCCCAACGTCATCGACGTGCTGGCCCCGAACGTCGCGGCGATCCCCGAGGTCACCAAGAAGCTCGAGGCCCTGCCGGCCTCCGACTTCGTGACGAGCATCAACACCTTCGTCCCCCCGGACCAGGACAAGAAGCTCGCGCAAGTGGCTGATACGGCGCAGCTTCTCGACCCCGTGCTCAACCCCGCCCGCAAGCCGCCGCCGCCGACCGACGCCGACAACGTCAAGGCGCTGAAGGACGCGGCGACCGCCCTGAAGGGCGTCTCGGACGAGGCGAAGTCCGACGCGCCGGGCGCCGGCACGGCCAAGCACCTCGCGGGCACCCTCGACACCCTGGCGGACGGGCCCGTGCAGAAGCGCGAGGCGGCCTCCGTTGCGCTGACCAAGGATCTCGGCCCGTTGCTGTCGCGCCTGCGCGACCTGCTGCACCCGGAGAAGATCACCCTCGAGAACATGCCGCCGCAGTTGAAGGCGGATTGGGTCGCGGCCGACGGACGCGCCCGCGTCGAGGTGCATCCGAAGGGGAACTCGAACAACGACAAGGTCTTGCGCAACTTCGCGAATGAAGTGCTCAAGGTCGCCCCGCACGCGACCGGCGCGCCGGTCTCGACCACCCGGTCGAGCTACACCATCCTCGGCGCCTTCGTGCAGGCCGCCATCACCGCGCTGGTGCTGATCTTCGTCATCCTGTCGGTCGCCCTGCGCAAGCCGTGGGACGTGGCGATGACGCTGGGCCCGCTGGTGATCGCGACCCTGTGGACGCTGATGGCGATGCGGATCATCGGCATGCCGCTGAACTTCGCCAACATCATCGCCCTGCCCTTGATGCTCGCGGTAGGCGTGGCCTTCCACATCTACTACGTGATCGCGTGGCGAGCGGGCGTGACCGACATGCTGGCCTCCAGCCTGACGCGGGCGATCTTCTTCTCCGCGATGACCACCGGCAGCGCCTTCGGCTCGCTGGTTCTGTCGAGCCATCCGGGCACGGCGAGCATGGGCGAGTTGCTGGCCCTGTCGCTGTTCTTCACGCTGCTCGCCGCGTTCTTCGTGGTGCCGGCGACGCTCGGCGAGCCGCCGGCCCAGCCCGACCGCAACCGCCCCGAAGGCGACGCGGCCGGCAAGAGCCCGATCCTCGGCAAGCGCCGCGCGGAGCCGGTGCCGGCGAAGTAGAAAGTAGGGAGAACGCCCCCGTCATTGCGAGCGTAGCGAAGCAATCCAGAGTCGCGGCACGCTTCCCGACGTCGCGCAGCTGGATTGCTTCGCTACGCTCGCAATGACGTCTAAAGACTACAAGAAGTCCGAGAACCCGCCCCTCGCGATGCCCTGCGCCGCGGCGAGGGTGGCCGGGGCGATGAGCGCGTCGCGCTCCTGCGCGTAGAGGTAGCCTGGCGCCTCGCAGGGAAAGCCGCCCCCGGTGGCCGGGTGCGTGTAAAGCTCCGTCAGGCCATCCGGCAGATGGGCGAGAAGCCCGGCCACGCGCGGCGGCGTCATGGCGCCAGACCACGCGAGGCCGAGGGTCCGGTCGGGGATCAGCAGCCCCGCCTGACGGGCGCGCACGGCGAGCAGGGCGGCCCAGGGGGCGCTGTCGAGGGCGGCGCGGGGTTTGGCGCCCGGCTCGGCGCGGCGCAGGATCTCGCGCGGCTCGCGGGGCACCCGGATGGCGCGCATCCCATAGCGGCGGCCGATGCGCAGCACCGCGCCCGCAATCAGCGGGTGGACGTGGAAATGCTTGTGGGCGTTGACGTGGTCGAGGGGCAGGCCGGTGGCCCGGTAGGCCTCGAACTGCGCCTCGATCTCGGCGGCGAGCTGGCGCCGCGCGGCGGGACGGCGGGCGAAATCGAGCCCCAGCTTGGCCATGTCGGCCCGAAGCAGCCCGTCCGGCCCGGTGAGATCGGGAAGATCGCCGGGCGGCAGCGTCGGCCACGCCTCGACCAGCACGAGATGCAGCCCGACCCTTAGCGAGGGCAGGCGCTTGGCCCGCGCCACGGCATCGGCGGCGGCGGGGGCGGACACCATGAGGCTGGCGGCCGTGAGGATTCCCTCCAGGTGCGCCTGTTCGACGGCCTCGTTGACCTCGAGGCTCAGCCCAAAATCATCAGCCGTAACGACGAGACGCTTCACACTCACCTCGTAAAGGGTGTCGAGAGGGCGAGCCCTCTCGCGGGTCCAGGGCAGAGCCCTGGGATATGCGGGGCTCCGCCCCGCACGCCCCGCCGGGGCCTGAGGCCCCGGACCCCCGGTTTTACGCCGCCTTGGCGGTGCCCTGGCGCTCCTTGAGGAAGCGGTAGAACTCCACGCCCTCGCGCAGGCGGCGCTTCATCATGTCGGGCGAGCGCACCATCTCGCTGACGATGGAGGCGATCTTCGGAGCCCGGAAGTAGAACTTCTTGTAGAACTCCTCCACCGAGGTGAAGATCTCGGTGTGCGACAGGTGCGGGTAGTGCAGCGGCGCGACCTGCACGCCGTTCTCATCGACCAGTTCGGCGTTCTCGACGTCGAGCCAGCCGTTCTCCACGGCCTGCTTGTACAGGAAGGTACCCGGGTAGGGCGCCGCCAGGGAGACCTGGATCGTGTGCGGGTTGATCCGCTTGGCGAAGGCGATCGTCTCCTGGATCGTCTCCTTCGTCTCGCCCGGCAGGCCGAGGATGAAGGTGCCGTGGATGGCGATGCCGAGGTCGTGGCAATCCTGGGTGAACTTCTCGGCCACCTCGACGCGCATGCCCTTCTTGATGTTGTGAAGGATCTGCTGGTTGCCGGACTCGTAGCCGACGAGGAGGAGGCGCAGGCCGTTCTCCTTGAGGACCTTCAGGGTCTCACGCGGCACGTTCGCCTTGGCGTTGCACGACCACGTGACGCCGAGCTTGCCAAGCTCGCGGGCGATCTCCTCGGCGCGCGGCAGGTTGTCGGTGAAGGTGTCGTCGTCGAAGAAGAACTCCTTGGTCTGGGGGAACTCCTTCAGGCAGTACTTGATCTCCTCGATCACGTGGGCGACCGAGCGGGTGCGGTAGGTGTGCCCGCCGACCGTCTGCGGCCACAGGCAGAAGGTGCAGCGGCTCTTGCAGCCACGGCCCGAGTAGAACGAGATGTAGGGGTGCTTCAGGTACCCGATGAAGTACTTCTCCATCTCCAGGTCGCGCTTGTAGACGCTGGTGACGAAGGGCAGCTGGTCCATGTCGGTCATGATCTCGCGGTCCTCATTATGGACCACGGTGCCGTTGGCATCGCGATAGGACAGACCCTTGATCTGCGCCATCGGCACGCCGTCGGCGACTTCCTTGACCGTGAAGTCGAACTCGTTGCGGGCGCAGAAATCGACCACCGGCGCCTGGGCCATGGCGCCGGCGGCGTCCACGGCCACCTTGGCGCCGATCAGGCCGGCGATCAGCTTCGGGTTGGCGGCCTTCAGCGCCTCGATCGTCTTCACGTCCGACTTGAACGACGGGACCGAGGTGTGGAGCACCACGAGGTCGAAATCATTGGCCTGGGCCACGATCTCGGACAGCTTGATGTTGTGCGGCGGCGCGTCGATCAGCTTCGAGTTCGGCACCAGGGCGGCCGGCTGGGCCAGCCAGGTCGGGTACCAGAACGACTTGATCTCGCGCTTGGCCTGGTAACGGGAGCCCGCGCCCCCGTCGAACCCGTCGAAGGTGGGGGCCTGGAGGAAAAGCGTGCGCATGGGGTTCAAGGCCTCGATGCTGGGCAGGGGGTCGGGTTCGGGCGGATCAGGCGGTGGGAGCCCCGGCATCTCGGCCGAGGTCCGTGTCGGGGATCAGCGTACCGTCCGCAACCACGTGATAATCGTGACCTTTCCATGTCACCGACCCCGATAGGAAGGCACAGGAGAAGTTCATGAAGGAGAGCATGTCGCGAATCGGCAACAGCCAGTAGGCATGCGGGGGCAGCCGGAAGGCCCGCTCCACCTGCCGGCACAGGGCGAAGCGGCAGGCGAGGGCGCACGCCGCCACGGCCAGGGCCGCCGTGCCGGCGCCCGGCATGACGGCGCCGATCAGCGCCAGCGGGAAGGCGTGGGTCACGACCGAGCCGGCATAGCCCGCCGGATCGACGGTGCGGATCGTGCGGTTCCAGCGCAGCTCGTGCTTCCACATGCCGTGAAGCTCGGTATCGACGCAGGTATGGCCGATGGTGAGGCTCGGGATCGTCACCCGTCCGCCGAGCCCGCGCAGGGCGGCGCCGATGGCGTAATCGTCGGCAAGGTCGTTGCGGAAGCGGCGGAAGCCGCCGACCGCCTCGAGGCTCTCACGGGTGAAGGCGACGGTGGAGCCGAAACACGGCTTGGCGAGGCCGAGGCTCAGGCCCATCACCACGTTCGGCAGGAACTGCACGTCGATGGCGAGCGCCGAAAGCTGCCCCATGGCGCCGGGGAAGGCCGGCACGCCATGATAGAGGCAGGTCACGCCCGACACCCCCGGCTGGGACAGTTCGGCGACGATGCGTTCGAGGTAATCCGGCGCGACCACCATGTCGCTGTCGGCCAGGACGATCACCGGATGGGCGATCTTCTCCGCCATGTTGATGAGGTTCGACACCTTGCGGTTCGAGCCATGCTGGCGCGCGTCGATCACGAGATCGATCCGCGCCTCGGGATAAGCCTCGCGGAGCGCGCGGACCACGCCGATCGCCGGATCGCCCGCGTTCTGCACGCCGAAGACGACCTGCACGGCGCCGGCATAATCCTGGCGCAGCACGGTCTCCAGATTCTCGTAGAGGTTCGGCTCCAGCCCGCAGAGGGGCTTCAGCACCGTCACCGCCGGCCGCGCGTCACCTGGGAGGGTGGGGATGCGGCGGGCACCGTAGCGGCCCACGAAGAACGCCGCCGCCAGCCCGTAGAAACAGCCCGCCCCGGCGAGGAGCAGGCAGAGCGGCGAAAGCCAGAGCAGCGCCTGCGACGCCAGGGAGGTGAGATCCATCCGTAGGGTCCGTGAATGTCCGGCCGCCGGCTGCGGCGTTGCAGGCGGCGTCTATTGAGCTGCCTTGGCGGGGGCAGGCTTGGCGGGCGCAGGCTTGGACGCGGGCTTCGCCGCGAGCATGCCCTCGGTCCGCTCGTTGAGGAACTTGACGGCCCCGTCCGCGCCGCCGCTCGCCAGCGGCTTCGACAGCATCGTGCGCTGCGCCGCCAACTCGCTCACGTCGCCGTTCAGGAGCACATCCTGCACCCTATCGTCGGCATTGACGACGAAGTCGACCTCGGAATCGTCGCCGCCCACGGTGGTCACCTTGGTCGGCACCACGCGCTGCGCGCCGCGCATCTCGATCTTCGGCGTCACCTCGAATTGGCCGCCCGCCGCCTGGCTGAGGCGGTTCGCGTAGGTCACGGTAAGGCTGCGCTTCAGGGCCTTCGTCAGCGCATCCTGCTGCTCCGGCGTGAAGCCCGACCATTTCGAGCCCACGGCGATGCGCGCCATGGCGGGGAAGTCGAACGCCTTGTCGATGGCGGGGGTCACGGCCTCGACACGGGCGGGCAGGGGGCCCGCGCCGTCCTTCACCGCGCCGGAGAAGGCGGCGTAGAGGTCGCGCACGTTCTGGATCGCGGCCTCGTCACCCGCCAGGGCGGGGGCGGCGAGGGGCAGAGCCAGGATCGCGGCGACGGCGAAGCGGCGGATTAGGCGCACTTCTTCAGGTCCTTCTCGTCCAACCGGGCACCCATGCGCGGCGGGGCATAGCTGTAGAACGGGCCGAGCGTCGCCGCCTGCGGCGCGGGCTTGGGCCGGCGGGCGAAGCTGATCGCCCCGTCGGCTTCGGCCTCGTCCGCGTCCGCGTCCTCATCGCCCTTGGCGCGGAGGGCCGCCTCGGTCCGGTGCCAGAGCAGCAGGCTCGGCAGGCCGACGCCGAGATCGGCGAAGCGCTTGACGAGGGAGAGGGCGAGCGCCGCTTCGGCGGGGATGTTGAACAGGCCGCACAGGGCGATAAGGCCGCCTTCCTGGGCGCCGAGGGCGCCGGGCACGGCGAAGGCCGCGCCGCGCACCGCCTGAGCGAGGCTCTCGATGACGAGCGCCTGCATGAAGTCCACGGGATAGCCCATGAAGTGCAGGCACAGGTAGACTTCGAAGGTGCCGATGATCCAGCCGCCGAAATGCACCACGATGGCCGAGAGAACCCGGTTCGGCGCGCCGTAGAGGCGGCGCAGGCCGTCATAAAGCTGGTCCACGGCGCCGAGCGCCCGCCACTCGCGCCCGGAGGCGAAGCGGTTCAGGAGCGCCTGGATCACCCGGTGACCGGCCCGGCGCTGGATCAGGTAGAAGGCGCCCAGCGCCGGCACGGCCAGCGCCACGCCGCCCGACACGGTGCGGGCCACCGGCCCATCGCCCACGAGCCAGATCAGCAGGCCGAGGCCCAGGATGGTGAAGATGAGCTGCGTCACCGCCTGGGTCATCAGGTCGACGAACATGCTGGCGCCGGCCAGCGCGCCGGTCACGCCGCGCTTGGCGAGCAGGCGCGCACCGACGAAGTCGCCCCCCACCGTCGCCACCGGCAGCAGCGTGTTGATGCCCTCGCGCACGAAGCGCAGGGAGATGCAATCGCGCAGGCGAGGCATGGCCGCCTTCGGGAAGACGACGTACCAGCCGAGCCCCGCCCATGCGACCGCCACGAAACGGGCGAGCACGACGAGGAGGGCGCCCCATCCGGCGCTCGCAACGGCGGCCGACACATCCTCAAGTCCCGAGGACGCGAACAGGCCCACGACCGTGCAGAGACCGGCAATCGAGGCCAGTGTCGTGAGACGCTTCATCTTCGTCTTTCAAGCTCGCAAGTGGCTTGATGCGGGAAATCGGTCACGGTCGCGGCGGAAATAGGTCCGAGCGGCCCCGACAAGCTATTCCGCCACGTTGCAGCATGGATGAGCCCTGTCTATCACCCGTTTGCTACACCGAGGGGCAAAGCGGCGAACGGGCCTGACGTCCCGGACATGAGACCGCGAAACGTCGCAGAAGGGGCACACGTCATGGACCGCGAATCACCCATCACGGCCGCCGAGGCCGTGGACGAATCCGCGCGAGTCGAGGGCATCGCGACCTCCTCACGGGAGCCTTCCACGCCTGCGCCGCACTCGCCCGTGATGGCGTGGAACGAGTGGGATCCGCTGGAGGAGGTCATCGTCGGCTCCCTCGACGGGGCGACGATTCCGACCCACCACCTGACGGTCATTTTCAACCTGCCGCGGGCGGCCCAGCCCTTCTACCGGCTCGCTTCGGGCTGGAAGTATCCGAAGTTCATGAAGAAGCTCGCCCAGGCCGAGCTCGACAACTTCATCACCATCCTCGCGGGCGAGGGAGTCAAGGTGCGCCGGCCCGACACGGTGGATTTCTCCCGCAAATTCAAGGCGCCGCGCTGGTCCTCGCGCGGGTTCTGCGTGGCCTGCCCGCGCGACCCGTACCTCGTCATCGGCGATGAGATCATCGAGAGCCCGATGTGCTGGCGCTCCCGTTACTTCGAGGGCGACGCCTACCGCTCGCTGTTCAAGGAATACTTCCGCAACGGCGCCCGCTGGACCTCCGCCCCGCGTCCGCAACTGACCGACGACCTCTATAACTACGATTACCGGGTGCCGAACCTGAAGGCCGGCGAGCCCATGCAGTTCACGGTGAACGAGTTCGAGCCGGTGTTCGACGCCGCCGACTTCGTGCGCTGCGGGCGCGACCTGTTCGTCACCCGCTCGAACGTGACGAACCTGATGGGCATCGAGTGGCTGCGCCGCCACCTCGGCTCCGGCTTCCGCATCCACGAGATCGAGAGCCGCTGCCCGCAGCCGATGCACATCGACTCGTCCTTCATGCCGCTGGCGCCGGGCAAGGTGCTGGTGAACCCGGATTACGTGGACATCGAGCGCCTGCCGGCCGTGCTCAAGAAGTGGGACGTGCTCGTCGCCCCGCGCCCCGACCCGGTCGAGGGATTCATGAGCAAGATCTCGATGTGCTCGCCCTGGACCTCGATCAACGTGCTCGCGATCACCGAGAAGAAGATCGTCGTGGACCAGAGCCAGCCGACGCTCATCAAGGCGCTGAAGGATTGGGGCTTCGACCCGATCCCCGCGCCGTTCCTGAGCTACGGTCCGTTCGGCGGCTCGTTCCACTGCGCGACGCTCGATGTGCGCCGCCGGGGCACGCTGCAATCGTACTTCTAGTCGCCGATCCCCTGGATCAGCGCCCGGTTGAAGGCCTCCGGCTCGGTCATCTGAGGCGCGTGGCCGGACTCGGGAAACTCGACGAGGCGGGCGCCGGGGATGGCCTTGGCGGCCGCGCGGCCGAGTTCGGGGTAATGCCCGAGCGTCGGCCGCACCTCCGGCGGGGCGAGGTCCTTGCCGATGGCGGTGTTGTCCTTCTGGCCGATCATCAGCAGCGTCGGCACCGCGATCTGCGGGAAGCGATAGACCACCGGCTGCGTGACGATCATGTCGTAGAGCAGTGCCGAGTCCCAGGCGACGGCCTCCTTGCCGGGACCCGCGTAGAGCCCGGCCAGCATCTGAACCCAGGGCTCGTAGCGCTCCTCCCAGTGGCCTGAGTAGTAAGTCGCGGTCTCGTACTTGCGGATCGACTCTGCGCTCGTCTTCAGTTCGCGCTCGTACCAGCGGGCGATGGAGACGGGCGGGAGGCCCTTGGCGCTCCAATCCTCCAGGCCGACCGGATTGACCATGACCAGCCGCGCGACCTCCTTCGGGTAGAGCAGGGCGTAGTGGGCGGCGAGCATCCCGCCGGTCGAGTGCCCGACGATGACCGGGTGCTCGATACCGAGCTTCTCGAGCAGGGCGTGGGTGTTCTCGGCGAGTTGCCGGAAGGTGAACTGATAGGCGCCCGGCTTGCTCGACTTGCAGAATCCGATCTGGTCCGGCGCGACGACCCGATAGCCGGCCGCCGTCAGGGCACGGATCTGCCCCTCCCAAGTCGCGGCGCAGAAATTCTTGCCGTGCAGCAGCACCACCGTCCGCCCGTTCGGCTTGTCCGGCTTCACGTCGAGATAGGCCATCTGCAGGGGCTGGCGCTGCGAGGTGAAGGCGAAGCGCTCGACCGGGAAGGGGTAATCGAACCCTTCGAGTTCCGGCCCATAAGCGGTTTCGGCCCGGCAGGGCAGGGCGGCGAGGCTCAGCACGAGGAGAGCCGGGGCGAGGGCGAAACGGGGCATGAGCACTCCGGATGGGACCGGCCCCAGACATCGCCCTATAATCGCGGGAGGAAAGCCCCCTCCGGACAGACCCGATGCTCCGTTTTCTCATGATCGCCGGCGTCTTCGCCGCCACGCCGGCTGCGGCGGCCGATGCCTGCGATGTCCTGACGGCCAAGGTCATCCGCGTGACCGGCGCCTCGCTCGCGGGACGAACCGGCGACTACGCGGTGTTCCGGGCACAGGATGCCGAACGGATGAGCCTCGATTGCCGGGCCCCGGCGCGGATCACCCTCGCCTCCCTCGATCGCGAGCCGGACAAGGCGTATTTTGCCTTGGTCGGCCTCGCCGCGCGGGCGCTGACCGGCGCCGACGCGGAGCGCGCCGAGGTGCTGGCGCTCAACCTCCACCAGGATAGCCTGCTCGCCGACGCCCCCCGCCGGGGCGCCACCGGCCGGGCGCTGATGCTGTGCGAGACCGGCCCCCGCCAGGATGCGCTCGCCGGGGACCTCACCGTCTGCCGGATCGCTCCCGCGGCTCTTTCCCGGCGGCGCCATGCCGGCTAGACCCGCGCCATGTCGAACATTCAGCCCGGCACCGTCGTCCGCGCCCGCGACGCCGCCTTCGCCAATCACCTGCCCCTGTCGCTGATCGCGGGGCCCTGCCAGCTCGAAGGCCGCCAGCACGGCCTGGAGATCGCCGCCGCCCTCAAGGAGCTGGCGGCGCGGCTCGGAATCGGTCTCGTGTTCAAGGCCTCGTTCGACAAGGCGAACCGCACCTCCGGCGGCGCCGCGCGCGGGATGGGGCTGGACGGCGCCCTGCCGGTCTTCGCCGAGATCCGCGAGACTCTGGGGCTCCCGGTCCTCACCGACGTGCACGATGCCGCCCAATGCGCCCCCGTGGCCGAGGCGGTGGACATCCTGCAGATCCCCGCCTTCCTCTGCCGCCAGACCGACCTTCTCCTCGCGGCCGCCGCCACGGGGCGGGTGGTGAACGTGAAGAAGGGCCAGTTCCTCGCCCCCTGGGACATGAAGCACGTCGCCGCCAAGATCACCCAGGCCGGCAACCCGAACGTCATCGTCACCGAGCGCGGCGCCTCCTTCGGCTACAACACCCTCGTCTCGGACATGCGCAGCCTGCCGATCATGGCCGAGGTCACCGGCGGCGCGCCCGTGGTGTTCGACGCGACCCATTCCGTGCAGCAGCCGGGTGGCCAGGGCGGCAGTTCCGGCGGGCAGCGGGAATTCGTGGCCGTGCTCGCCCGCGCGGCGGTGGCGGTCGGCGTGGCGGGCGTCTTCATCGAGACCCACCCCGACCCGGACCGCGCGCCCTCGGACGGGCCCAACATGGTCGCCCTGAAGGACATGCCGGCCCTGCTCGAACAGCTCGTCGCCTTCGACCGGCTCGCGAAGGGCCTCTGAGCTAGCGCAGCGACCGATCATGGTGAGGCGGCCCCAACCCGCTCACCTCATCCTGAGGTGCCCGCGTCAGCGGGCCTCGAAGGAGGGCTCCAGCCTGCCGCGCGATCCCTGGAGCCCTCCTTCGAGGCCGCCGCTTCGCGACGGCACCTCAGGATGAGGAGACGATCCGGAGAAGGCTGGCTGAACCAACTCGTTCGGGTGCGGCTCTAGGCCCTCGGCGTCAGGACGTGGATCCGCAGGGGCTGGACCAGGGCGAAGCGCCCGTCCGCCACCTGCTCGGCCGCTCCGCCGAAGGCAGCTTCGGCTTCCGTGCGGCGCTCACGGATCGACTCGGCGCGAGCGGGATCGACCGACACGACGCGGACGAAGAACGCCGCGATATCTGAGAAGGTCTCCCGCCGATCCAGGGTGACGTCGCGCTCGCAGGCGAATCGCCCCTCCGCGACAGCGCCCGCGATGGCCGCCTGCGCCGCCGCGCGGATCTCGGTCTCGTCCTCGATGGGCTTCAGTGCATCGAAGAACGTGCCCGAGGCCAGCGGCTCTATCACCACGAGCCGGCCTTCCCGGCGCAGCACCCGCGCGGCCTCGCCCAGGGCCTTCACCGGGTCGGGGACGTGGTGCAGGGAGTTCATCATCACCGCCCCGTCGAATTGACCGTCCGGGAAGGGCAGGGCCTCGGCGGATGCCGCCTCGAACCGCGCGGCGGGGACGAGGCTCCGCGCCTTGGCGAGGGCTTCGGGGCCAGGGTCGATGCCTGTCACGACGGCGCCGTCCTCGGTCAGCGCGCGGGTGAGGGTGCCCGTCCCGCACCCGATATCGAGCATCGCTTTCCCCGCAAGCGGCGCGAAGGTTTCACGGATGAGCGTAAGGGCGTCCATCGAACCAGGGCTCCGGCGCGCCGCGTTTCGGCGTCTCCCCTGTATGCGCCGGTTCCCTCGCTGGTGCATCCCGGTTCAGGGCGTCGCGCACTTTCGCGTCGGCGGGGCGACGGCGCAGTTCAGAACGCATTGCTGCCGTTCGGAGCAGAACCACGACAGCGTTCCGCTCTTCAGGCACTCCCCGCCACAATGGCGATACGGCCCGCCGTAGAGCGGCCGGACATAGACCGCATCGGTGAGGACATGCGCGGTGGGGGACGGGCCGTTCAGGGCCTGAGCCGGGGCGGACAATCCGGCGAAGAACAGGAGCAGACAGGTCAGGACGGATCGCATGGCCGGGATCGTGGCACGACGGGCCTCGATCAAATGGCCGTGTGGAGGGATCCGTCGATTAAATTGCGTTTCAGCAATGGCCGGCGCCACCAACTCGCCGGCAAGTTCCCGAGGGAAACGGCAGAGCTTCCAGTGGCCACGGCGCAGGCAACTGGCCACGATTTCGAAAGCCATCGCCTGATGAACAGGCGTTCACGAACCTGGATCATCAAGAATCGCGATGTGAATCCTTTGGAACCCAGGCGGTAGCCCCACGTTATTGGAACATGATCGATCAGTGATCGAGAAAGGATATCATGCGCAAGTTCGCTCTTCTGACCGCCGCCGCCACGATGGCCCTGGGTAGCGTTGCTGCCACGACTGGCGCCGAAGCCCGTCCCTACGGCTTCCACGGTGGTGGCTACGGTCATCACGGCTACTACGGCGGCCGTCGCGGCATCGGGACCGGCGCCGCTGTCGGCCTCGGCATCGCTGGCCTCGCGGCCGGTGCGATCGCCGCCGGTGCGGCCCGTGACGCCTACGGCTATGGCCGTCCGGCCTATGGCTACGGCTATGGCGCCCCGGGTTACGGCTATGGTGCGCCGGCCTACGGCTACGGCTACTAAGTCCTAGCAGTTGAGTTTAAGGGGCGGTCGGCGCGAGCCGGCCGCCCTTTTTCGTGCGTGACGTCAACGCCCGCGATAGGGCGCGACGCCAGTCTCGGGGAGCCAGATATTGGCCGGGGGCGTCCCCGTCTGCCAGAACACGTCGATGGGGATGCCGCCGCGCGGATACCAATAGCCGCCGATCCGCAGGTAGCGCGGCGCGAGCAGCTCCACGAGGCGCTTGCCGATGGTGACGGTGCAATCCTCGTGGAAGGCGCCGTGGTTGCGGAACGACCCGAGGTAGAGCTTCAGCGACTTCGACTCGACGAGCCATTCGCCCGGCACGTAGTCGATCACGAGGATCGCGAAATCGGGCTGGCCGGTGACAGGACAGATCGAGGTGAATTCCGGCGCCGTGAAGCGGGCGACGTAATCCGTGTCCGCATGGGGATTCGGCACCCGGTCGAGCCGGGCTTCCTCGGGGTTCTGGGGGAGGGGGGTCGCCTGCCCCAGCTGAAGGTGCGATGTGCTGGTCATGCCGCTCCTATAGCGCGGCCCGCGCGCGTCCGCACGAGCGGAGGCCGGCGTAGGAACGCCTTGAGCGGCATTCGCAAAGATTTCGCCGGGATGCCGGCCGGCGCCGGGTTGCCGGGGGGCCGAGCATGGCGGATAAGCCGCCCGCGATGCACGGCCGAGCGGCCGGCGCGACGAACGGCCCGCGGCCCTCGGGGAGACAACCATGACCGCGATCACCAATATCAGCGCCCGTGAAATCCTCGACAGCCGCGGCAATCCGACCGTCGAGGTCGATGTGCTGCTGGAGGACGGCTCCTTCGGCCGCGCGGCGGTTCCCTCCGGCGCCTCGACCGGCGCCCACGAGGCGGTCGAGCTGCGCGACGGCGACAAGTCCCGCTTCCTCGGCAAGGGCGTCCTGAAGGCGGTCGAGGCCGCGCAGACCGAGATCCTCGACGCCATCGGCGGCATGGATGCGGAGGATCAGGTCGCCGTCGACGAGGCAATGATCGAACTCGACGGCACCCCGAACAAGGCCCGGCTCGGCGCCAACGCTATCCTCGGCGTGTCGCTCGCCGTGGCGAAGGCGGCGGCGGAGGCCTCCGGCCTGCCGCTCTACCGCTATGTCGGCGGCGTCCAGGGCCGCGTCCTGCCGGTGCCGATGATGAACATCATCAACGGCGGCGCCCATGCGGACAACCCGATCGACTTCCAGGAATTCATGATCATGCCGGTCGGCGCCGACTCGATCGCCGAGGCGGTGAGGATGGGCTCCGAGGTGTTTCACACCCTCAAGAGCGCCCTGAAGAAGGCCGGTCACAACACCAATGTCGGCGACGAGGGCGGCTTCGCCCCGAACCTCCCCTCCGCCGAGGCGGCCCTCGATTTCGTCATGCAGGCGATCCAGTCGGCCGGCTTCAAGCCGGGCTCCGAGATCGCCCTGGCGCTCGATTGCGCGGCCACCGAGTTCTTCAAGAACGGCGCCTACCATTACGAGGGCGAGGGCAAGACCCGGGACATCGCCGCCCAGGTCGATTACCTCGCCGAGCTCGTCGGCAAGTACCCGATCGTCTCCATCGAGGACGGCATGTCCGAGGACGATTGGGAGGGCTGGAAGCTGCTCACCGACAAGGTCGGCTCCCGCTGCCAGCTGGTGGGTGACGATCTGTTCGTGACCAATGTCGAGCGCCTGTCGCGCGGCATCGCCGAGGGCACCGCCAACTCGATCCTCATCAAGGTGAACCAGATCGGCTCGCTCACCGAGACCCTGGCCGCCGTCGATATGGCCCAGCGCGCCGGTTACACGGCGGTGATGTCCCACCGCTCGGGCGAGACCGAGGATTCGACCATCGCCGACCTCGCGGTCGCGACGAATTGCGGGCAGATCAAGACCGGCTCGCTCGCCCGCTCGGACAGACTGGCGAAGTACAACCAGCTGATCCGCATCGAGGAGGGCCTCGGCCCGCAGGCGCTCTATGCCGGGCACGGCGCGATCAAGCAGATCGCGCGGGCCTGAGGCGTAAATCCCCTCTCCCCGCATCCGGGGAGAGGGGCGATATCCACGTCGCGTCAGCCCGCTCTCTAAACCCTCCGTTAACCCTCCATAGTCAAGGTCGCGGCATGGTTGTCCGCCGCCGCGTCAGAATGATCGTGCTGCCGCTGGGTCTCTGGACCCTGTCGGCCCTGGTGTGCGGCTATTTCATCGTCCAGGCCGAGAGCGGCAATCGCGGCCTCGAAGCCAAGCGGACGCTGAAGATCAAGGCATTCGGCCTCAATCAGGAATTGGCGGCCGTGAAGGCTGAGCGCGCCGTGTGGGAACACCGAGTCGCGCTGCTGAAGAGCGACCAGATCGACCGCGATCTCCTCGAAGAGCGCGCCAGGATCGTGCTGGGCCGCGTCCACGCCAACGACGTGGTCATCATCGATCCTTGAGAGTTCTTGCCGCACGTGCGGCTGTAGCCGGCAATCCGCTACAGACCTGTGGATTTGCTGCGCCGCGTTCTGACATCGGCGCTTGCCTGTCAGAGGGGCGGGCCTCGCTTTCGGTCTGTTCCTAGCCTACACCCGCCTCACGACAGCGAGAGTGCGGGAGAGACGACATGGAAGCTGGCAAGACGGCCGAGACCGAGCCCGCTGCCGGCTCGTCGTCGGCCTCGGCGGCCGAGGCCCATAAGCCGGCTCCGAACATGCCGCAGTTCACGCGCGAACAAGACCTCCACGCCTACCACGAGATGCTGCTGATCCGCCGCTTCGAGGAGAAGGCGGGCCAGCTCTACGGCATGGGTCTGATCGGCGGTTTCTGCCACCTCTATATCGGCCAGGAGGCCGTGGTGGTCGGGATGCAGATGGCGTCCGAGGACGGCGATCAGGTCATCACCGGCTACCGCGACCACGGCCACATGCTGGCCACGGGCATGGACCCGAAGGGCGTGATGGCCGAGCTGACCGGCCGGCGCGGCGGCTACAGCCGCGGCAAGGGCGGCTCGATGCACATGTTCAGCCGCGAGAAGCAGTTCTTCGGCGGCCACGGCATCGTCGGCGCGCAGGTCTCGCTGGGCACCGGCCTCGGCTTCGCGGACCATTACCGCGGCAACGGCAAGGTGAGCCTCACCTACATGGGTGACGGCGCCGCCAACCAGGGCCAGGTCTACGAGAGCTTCAACATGGCGGCGCTCTGGAAGCTGCCGGTCGTCTACGTGATCGAGAACAACCGCTACGCGATGGGCACCTCGGTCGCCCGCGCCTCGGCGCAGACCGACTTCTCGAAGCGCGGCCTGTCCTTCGGCATCCCCGGCGAGTCCGTGGACGGCATGGATGTCCGCACGGTGCACGAGGCCGCCAGCCGCGCCATCGAGCACGCCCGCTCGGGCCAGGGTCCCTTCATCCTCGAGATGCAGACCTACCGCTATCGCGGCCACTCCATGTCCGACCCGGCTAAGTACCGGACGAAGGACGAGGTCTCGAAGATGCGGGACGAGCACGACCCGATCGAGATGGTGCGCAAGCGCCTGCTCGAACTGCACGGCGTGCCGGAGGCCGACATCAAGGCGACGGATGCCAAGGTCCGCGAGACCGTGAACGCGTCGGCCGAGTTCGCCACCAACGATCCCGAGCCGGATCCGTCCGAGCTGTGGACCGACATCCTGCTCGAAGTCGGCGCCTGACCGCGCCGCCGAACCCCTAGGCCGCCCCCGTACGAGAGCGACGCGAAGAACTCACCATGGCGACCGATATCCTCATGCCCGCCCTGTCTCCGACCATGGAGGAGGGCAAGCTCTCGAAATGGCTCAAGAAGGTCGGCGATCCGATCAAGTCCGGCGACGTGCTGGCCGAGATCGAGACCGACAAGGCGACCATGGAGGTCGAGGCGGTGGACGAGGGCGTCCTCGCCAAGATCCTCGTGGACGAGGGCACCGAGGGCGTCGCCGTCAACACCCCCATCGCGATCATCGCGGACGAGGGCGAGGACGTCGAAAGCGCAGCCTCGTCGGGCGGCAAGCCGAAGGCCGAGGCACCGAAGGCGAACGGCCACGACACCACCGTCGAGGCCGGCGGCGACAAGCCCGCCACGACCGCCAAGACCGCCGACGACGCCCCCCGCGCTCCGGCCGCTCCGGCGAAGATCTCCGCCAAGGCGAACGACCCGGTGATGGAGGAATTCCCGGCCGGCACCGAGATGGTCACGATGACCGTCCGCGAGGCCCTGCGGGATGCCATGGCCGAGGAGATGCGCCGCGACGGCGACGTCTTCGTGATGGGCGAGGAGGTCGCCGAGTACCAGGGCGCCTACAAGGTCACGCAGGGCCTGCTGCAGGAATTCGGCGCCAAGCGCGTGGTCGATACCCCGATCACCGAGCACGGCTTCGCCGGCATCGGCGTCGGCGCGGCGCTGGCCGGGCTGAAGCCCATCGTCGAGTTCATGACCTTCAACTTCGCCATGCAGGCGATCGACCAGATCATTAACTCGGCGGCCAAGACCCTTTACATGTCCGGCGGCCAGCTCGGCTGCCCTATCGTGTTCCGCGGCCCCAACGGCGCGGCGGCCCGCGTCGCCGCCCAGCACAGCCACGACTATGCCGCGTGGTACTCCAACGTGCCAGGCCTCAAGGTCATCGCGCCCTACACGGCCGCCGATGCCAAGGGCCTGCTGAAGGCCGCGATCCGCGATCCGAACCCGGTGATCTTCCTCGAGAACGAGATCCTCTACGGGCAGACCTTCCCGGTGCCGAAGCTCGACGACTTCGTGCTGCCGATCGGCAAGGCGCGGGTCCACCGCCAGGGCACGGACGTCACCATCGTGTCCTTCGCCATCGGCATGACCTACGCCCTGAAGGCGGCGCAGGCGCTGGCCGAGCAGGGCATCGAGGCGGAGGTCATCGACCTGCGCACGATCCGCCCGATGGACACCGAGACGGTGCTCGAATCGGTGAAGAAGACCGGCCGCTGCATCACCGTCGAGGAAGGCTTCCCGCAATCCGGCGTCGGCGCCGAGATCTCGGCGCGGCTCATGGTCGATGCCTTCGACTACCTCGACGCCCCCGTCCTGCGGGTGACCGGCAAGGACGTGCCGATGCCCTACGCCGCCAACCTCGAAAAGCTCGCCCTGCCGAACGTGGCCGAGGTGATCGAGGCGGCCAAGGCCGTCTGCTACAAGTCGTAGGGTCCATTAAGCCCACCCTGGCCTATCCTCCCGTCGCTCCGGCGGGGCAACGCAACCCGGTCCCGTTCGATGAGCGCGAACTTCGCCGAACTCGCCGCACCGCCCGACGCCCTGGAACAGGGCGGCGTCGAGGTCCTGCGCGCGGCGGTGGTGGACGGCGCCGTGAGCGTCGCCCTGCGGCGTTCCTTCGACGACCCGGCGACCTGGGGCCGGCTGCTGGTCGATCTCGCCCGGCAGGCGGCGCACGCCTACGCGGTCGATACCGACATGTCGGAGGATGAGGCGTTCGAGCGGATCCGCGCCGCGATCGAGGCGGAATGCCTCGCTCCGGGCGAGTTCAACTGACGGGGGCCCGCATGGCCCAGGCGGCTCCGCGCCTCGCCACCTATGCCGATCTCGCAGCGGTGCCGCCGCATCTCGTCGCCGAGATCGTGGACGGAACGCTGGAGACGCATCCGCGTCCGAGGCCGAGGCACGCGTCACTGTCCGTGAGTCTCGGCGCCGAGTTGCAGATGCCCTTCGGCCGTGGCCGTGGCGGGCCGGGCGGCTGGGTCTTCATGGCCGAGCCGGAACTGCATCTCGGTCCGCATGTCGTCGTCCCGGACCTCGCCGGGTGGCGCCGGGAGCGGATGCCCACCGAACCGGAGGGCGCCTTCATCGCGACCCCGCCGGACTGGGCCTGCGAGATCCTCTCGCCCTCGACGTTCCGGCTCGACCGTGGGCCGAAGCGCCGGATCTATGCCGAGGCCGGCATCGGCCATCTCTGGCTGCTCGACCCCGACCAGCGCACCCTCGAAGGGTTCGCGTTGACCGGCGGCCGGTGGCTCCTGCTCGGAACGGTGGTCGGCGGCGAGCCCGTCTCGCTGGCGCCCTTCGACGCCGTGTCATTCCCCTTCGACGATCTCTTCCCCTTCGCCGATCCGGCCACGCCCGAGACCTGACCATGCCGATCAACGTCCTGATGCCCGCCCTGTCCCCGACGATGGAGAAGGGCAACCTCGCCAAGTGGCTCAAGAAGGAAGGCGATCCGATCAAGTCCGGCGATGTGCTGGCCGAGATCGAGACCGACAAGGCAACCATGGAGGTCGAGGCGATCGACGAGGGCATCCTCGCCAAGATCGTCGTGCCGGAGGGCACCGCCGATGTGCCGGTGAACGATCTCATCGCGGTGATCGCGAGCGAGGGCGAGGATCCCGGCAGCATCCAGGCGCCGGCCGGCGGCGGCAAGGCGGAAGCCCCGAAGGCGGCCTCCGCCGAGGCGCCGAAGGCCGACGCCGAGACGTCGGGCGATGCGCAGATGTCCTACGCGCGCTCGAACGAGGCGCCCGATGCCGCCAAGGCCGTGAACCCGGCCGCAGGGCAGCCCGCCGCGCCGCCGGCGTCCGGCGGGGAGGGGAGCCGCGTGTTCTCCTCGCCGCTCGCCCGGCGCCTCGCCAAGATGGACGGCATCGATATCGGCGCCATCCAGGGCACCGGTCCCCATGGCCGCGTGATCGCCCGCGACGTGCAGGCGGCGAAGGCCGGCGGCGGGCTGAAGGCACCCGCGCCCCAGGCCGCCGCTGCCGAGGCCCCGAAGGCGGCTGCCCCCGCGCCGAAGGCCGCTCCCGCAGGCGGCGCGCCCGCCGGGCTCACGACCGATCAGGTCAAGGGCTTCTACGCCAAGGACGCCTACGAGGAGGTGCCCCTCGACGGCATGCGCAAGACCATCGCCAAGCGCCTCACCGAGGCGATGCAGGTGGCGCCGCACTTCTACCTGACCGTCGATTGCGAACTCGACGCACTGATGACGCTGCGCGAGACGCTGAACGGCTCGGCCGGCAAGGACAAGGACGGCAAGCCGGCCTTCAAGCTCTCGGTGAACGACTTCGTCATCAAGGCGATGGGCCTCGCCCTCACCCGCGTTCCGGCCGCCAACGCGGTCTGGGCCGAGGACCGGATCCTGCGCTTCAAGCACGCCGAAGTCGGTGTCGCGGTGGCCATCGACGGTGGCCTGTTTACGCCGGTGATCCGCCGCGCCGACGAGAAGACGCTTTCCACCATCTCGAAGGAGATGAAGGATTTCGCGGCCCGCGCGCGCGCCAAGAAGCTGAAGCCCGAGGAGTACCAGGGCGGCGTCACCTCGGTGTCGAACCTCGGCATGTTCGGCATCAAGCACTTCACGGCGGTGATCAACCCGCCGCAATCGAGCATCCTGGCGGTGGGCGCGGGCGAGAAGCGCGTCGTCGTGAAGGACGGGGCGCCGGCCGTCGTGCAGGTGATGACCTGCACCCTCTCCTGCGACCATCGCGTCCTCGACGGGGCGCTCGGCGCGGAGCTGGTCTCGGCCTTCAAGGGGCTGATCGAGAACCCGATGGGAATGCTCGTCTGAGGAGAGCCCTTCATGTCTGAGACCTACGACGTCCTCATCATCGGGGCCGGACCCGGCGGCTACGTCACCGCCATCCGCGCCGCGCAGCTCGGCTTCAAGACCGCCGTAGTGGATCGCGAGCACCTGGGCGGCATCTGCCTGAATTGGGGCTGCATCCCCACCAAGGCGCTGCTGCGCTCGGCCGAGATCTTCCACTACTTCCAGCATCCGGGCGAATACGGCCTGACGGCGGAGAAGGTCGGGTTCGACACCGCCGCCATCGTGAAGCGCTCACGCGGCGTCTCGGCCCGCCTCAACGGCGGCGTCGGGATGCTGCTCAAAAAGAACAAGGTCGACGTGATCTGGGGCGAGGCCACGGTCGAGTCCGTCGCCAAGGGCAACCAGCCCGGCCAGGTCGCGGTGAAGGAGAGCAAGCGCGCCGAGCCGCCGAAGGGCGCCAAGGGCGCGGGCTCCTATCAGGCCAAGCACATCATCGTCGCGACCGGCGCCCGGCCCCGCGCCCTGCCGGGCATCGAGCCCGATAAGAAGCAGATCTGGACCTATTACGAGGCCATGGTCCCCGAGACGATGCCCAAGAGCCTGCTGGTGATGGGCTCCGGCGCCATCGGCATCGAGTTCGCCTCATTCTACAGGACGATGGGCGCCGAGGTGACGGTGGTCGAGGTCCTGCCGCAGATCCTGCCGGTGGAGGATGCCGAGATCGCCGCCATGGCGCGCAAGCGGTTCGAGAAGCAGGGCATCAAGATCCTCACCGGCGCCAAGGTGACGAAGGTCGAGAAGGCGTCCGACTCGATCACCGCCACCATCGAGGGCGGGGACGGCAAGACCCAGCAGATCAAGGCCGAGAAGATGATCTCGGCGGTGGGCGTCGTCGGCAACACCGAAAATCTCGGCCTGGAGAAGCTCGGGGTGAAGACCGACCGGGGCTGCATCGTCACGGACGGGCTCGGGCGGACCAACGTGCCGGGCCTCTACGCCATCGGCGACGTCGCCGGCCCGCCGATGCTGGCGCACAAGGCCGAGCACGAGGGCGTCATCTGCATCGAGACCATCAAGGGCCTGCACACACACCCGATGGACAAGGGCAAGATCCCCGGCTGCACCTATTGCCAGCCGCAGATCGCCAGCGTCGGCCTGACCGAGGCCAAGGCGAAGGAGCAGGGCTTTGCCGTGAAGGTCGGCCGCTTCCCCTTCGCGGGCAACGGCAAGGCCATCGCGCTGGGTGAACCGGACGGGATGATCAAGACCGTGTTCGACGCCAAGACCGGCCAGCTCCTCGGCGCGCACATGGTCGGGGCCGAGGTGACGGAGCTGATCCAGGGCTACGTCGTCGCCATGAACCTCGAGAGCACCGAGGAAGAGCTGATGCACACGGTGTTCCCGCACCCGACGCTCAGCGAGATGATGCACGAGAGCGTGCTCGACGCTTACGGCAAGGTGATCCACACCTGAGCATCGCACACGACAACGACCGCCCGATCCGGGCGGTCGCTCTCGGTGTCAGTCGATCAGCGGCCGGTGGTGCCGGAGGTGCCTTCGCCGCCCTTGAACCCGGCGGCGTTCGGCGAGCCGTGCATCTTGCCGTCGCTCTTCATGCCGGAATCCGGCGTGGTGGTGGTGCTGCCGGTGGTCTCGCCCTTGCCGAAACCCGCCGCGTTCGGCGAGCCCTGCATCCGGGCCGCCGCGTTGCCGGACGTGCTCTGTGTCGCCGGGCCGCTTTCGGCCGCGAAGGCGGCGGTGCCGAACGTCAGCAGGCTGGCGGCGGCAAGGATCATGGTCGTCTTCATGGCTGCGTCTCCTCAGACTTATTCCGGACCCTCGGTGGAGGGCTCTCGAAACCAACGCCCACGGCGCAAGGCTGTTCATTTCCTCGCCGGATGCTCGTCCTTTTCGGAGGGGACATAGGCGCACCATTCGCAGATCCCCCGCTCGGCGCCGCGGGTCGCGTTGCGCTGCGAGCACAACGGACAGACGATCACGAGGAGCCGCGAGCCGAGGCGCAGGCCCAATCCACGACCCTGGAAAGTGACGGGAGTACCGGACGGGCGGATCTCGTCCCGCGTCATACCGCCATCCGTGGAACTGCCGCTGTTGCCTGCAAACGTGCCATTGTGTGTTCCCCCTTGCGAGGGATAATCCCCGGCGACGCCAATGGCTCCGCTCGGGGTCCGAAGTCGGCAAGATGGTTCACGAGAGATCTGGAATGCTCGCCCTGCCGACTTTCGCGGATGTAAAACGCGCCGCCGACCGCATCGCGGGCACCGCCCACCGCACCCCCGTTCTCACCTCCCGCACCGCCGATGCGATGAGCGGGGCACGCCTCTTCTTCAAGGCCGAGAACCTGCAGCGGGGTGGGGCCTTCAAGTTCAGGGGCGCCTACAACGCGATCAGCGCCCTGCCGGAGGAGGTGCGCCGACGCGGCGTCATCGCCTTCTCCTCGGGGAACCACGCCCAGGCCATCGCCCTGGCGAGCCGCCTGCTCGACATACCGGCCGTGATCGTGATGCCCGAGGACGCGCCACGGGTGAAGGTGGAGGCGACGCGCGGCTACGGCGCGGAGGTCGTCTCCTACGATCGCTACAGCCAGGATCGCGAGGTGCTGGGCCGCGAGATCGCCTCGGCGCGCGGCCTGACGCTGATCCCACCCTACGACCATCCCGACGTCATCGCGGGGCAGGGCACCCTCGCCCTGGAACTGATCGAGGAAACCGGCCCCCTCGACATGCTGGTCGCCTGCCTCGGCGGCGGCGGGCAACTCGCGGGCTGCGCGCTGGCGGCGGCAGCGCTCTCGCCCGGAATCGCGATCTACGGCGTCGAGCCGGAGGCGGGCGATGACGGACGGCGTTCGTTCCACGAGGGGAGGGTGGTGACGATCCCCGTTCCACGCACCATCGCGGATGGGGCTCAGACGACCTATCTCGGCGCCCTCACCTTCCCGATCATCCGCGAGCGCGTCACCGACATCGTCACCGTCAGCGACGACGAGCTCGTCGAGACGATGCGGTTCTTCGCGGCCCGCATGAAGATGGTGGTCGAACCCACCGGTTGCCTCGCGGCGGCGGCGGTGCTGCACGGCAAGCTCGACGTCGCGGGCAAGCGCGTCGGCGTCGTCATCAGCGGAGGCAATGTCGACATCGCCGCGTTCGCGCGGCTCGTCGCGTGACGCCCCGATCCGTGTGGACCCGGACGGCCGGCATGCTTATCTTGAACGCGGACACCCCACGTCCCACGGGCCTTGAACCCGTTCGGGCCGGAGACACACGATGACTGCGAGCTTCAAGGTTCTTTCGCTGACCGATCGCGCCGCCGATCGGATCAAGGCGATCATGGCGCAGGCCGATAAGCCGGTGGCGGGCTTGCGCGTCGGCGTGAAGAACGGCGGCTGCGCCGGGATGACCTACACGATGGAATATGCCGAGGCGCGCAAGCCCGGTGAGGACGTGGTGGAAGACCGCGGCGTTCAGGTCTTCATCGATCCGAAGGCCGTGCTGTTCCTGCTCGGCACCGAGATGGATTTCACCACCAGCAAGCTCGCCTCGCAGTTCGTGTTCAACAACCCGAACCAGACCTCGGCCTGCGGCTGCGGCGAGTCCGTCGCCATCACCCCCGCCTCGCCGGAACTGGTGCCAGCTTCGGCCTGAGGGCGGCTCCTCGTCGTCAGGCGGCCTGGGACGGCGCCGAGATCGAGGCGTCGTCCACGACCTTGTTCCGGCCGCCGCGCTTGGCGGCGAACATGCACAGGTCGGCGCGCTCCAACAGCGAGGCCGGCGTATCGCCGGAGCGATGCTCGGCGACACCGAGCGACACCGTGACCTTCCCCAGGGATTCACCGGTCGAGCGCTTCACGAGTTCACGCCCGATCATGCTGGAGCGGATCGTCTCGGCGATCTGCACGGCATCGTGCCGGTTGGCGCCGGGCAGGATGATGCCGAATTCTTCGCCGCCGAAGCGGGCGAGGCGGGCATTGGCCTGAACGCTTTCGCGCATCACCACGGCCACCAGGCGAAGCACCTGATCGCCGGTGAGGTGGCCGAACTGGTCGTTGAAGCGCTTGAAGTAATCGATATCGACGACGATCACGCTGAGCCGGCCACCGGCGCGGACCTCAGCCACCGCCGCCTGCATCATCTCTTCGAAATGCTTGCGGTTCGACAGGCCGCTCAGCGGATCCGTCAGGCTCTCGGTGCGGGTGGTCTCGAGCTTCTCGCGAAGGCTTTCGACCTCGCTCCGGCTCTCGCGGATACGGGCCTCAAGAACGCGATTGTCGGCCACGACCTCCCGGGTCGCGGCGGCCAGGGAGGCGACCATCTCGGCGAGGCGCGCCCGGCTCAACTGCGCTTGCGCGAGGTCGTGCGTCAGCGTCGAAAGCGATTCACCGTATTGCTGCGTCGAGCCGAGCGAGAGATCGAGCACCTCGCTGACCGCCGCCAGTTCACTCAACACCCGCTTGCTGACGAGGCTCGCATCGGACGACGGCTGCTGCCCGTCGAGATAAGCTTCGTGAAGGTGGCTGATGTCGACTTCGGAGAGCTGACCCCTTTCGGCCGTCAGGCGTTTGACCGCGTCGTTGAGGAGCGGCACCTCTCCCGAAACATAAGTGTACCACACGGCATAGGCTCTCGGCGTGGCCGAGGGCCCGTAGTCGCGCATCAGCTCGTTCGTCCGCTTCGCCAAGGCGAAAGATCGGTCACGATCGGGGAAAGAGTCCTGGCTCATCCTCAACCCGCTTCGGGGCGAGCTTGCCCGTCCTGGCACAGCCGCATGAGCGCGGTTGTAGCAAGACTTTGTACACGCGCAGTTAAGGGCGCGCGGCCGCGCAGACTTTAATCGAGGGCCCCCGTTTTAGAGGCTTGGACTGATCCGAGCGCTGAACGTCGAAAATTGACCGGCGCTCAAAACAATCTCCGCTGCCCCCGACTCTGTGTCACTGTTCCCGCTTTCCGCTGGGCGCGCGGAGCAGGAAGGCGGGCACATGCGAGCCCAGCCCGACCGGTGTATCGTGGTCGACATCCTCACGGGGCCCGCGCCGAGTCTCGCGCCGGGGCGCTTCCCGGCTCTCGCGGCGGGGTGCTTCCCGGCGGCTCTGCTCCGGTGTCGGCGCCGCAGCCTCGGAACGCGGGGCCGAACGCTCGCGCGGTTCCGCCGACCGCTCGCGCGGCTCACGCGCCTCCCGGCGTGGACGTTCTTCGCGCGGTCGCTCTTCGCGCGGCCGTTCTTCCCGGCCGCCGCGCTCGCCGCCTCGGCTCCGGCGCCCCTCGCTCGAGCGGCCGCGATGACGGCTGCGCGGCTCGGAATCGGACGGGGTAACGGTCGTGAGGTCGCCGTCGAACCACGGGATCGGCTGCCCGATCAGCGCCTCGATGGCGCTGAGCGAGCGGTCGTCCTCGGGGCTCACGAGGGTGAAGGCGGCGCCGGCGCGCCCGGCCCGGCCGGTGCGGCCGATGCGGTGGACGTAATCCTCCGGGTGCCGGGGAATGTCGAAGTTGAAGACGTGGCTCACGGCCGGGATGTCGAGGCCGCGCGCGGCCACGTCGCTGGCCACGAGCAGGGCCGTCTCGCCATTGCGGAACGCGTCGAGGGCGGCGGTGCGGGATCGCTGGTCCATGTCGCCGTGGAGGGCGGCGGCATCGAAGCCGTGGCTGACCAGGGATTTCTGCAGGATCGCGACATCCCGCTTCCGGTTGCAGAAGATGATGCCGTTGGTCAGCCCATCCTCGGCGCGGATCAGGCGGCGAAGCCGGTCGCGCTTGGCGTGGTCTTCGCCGGAGGTCGCGACGAGGCGCTGGGTGATGGTGGTCGCGGTGGAGGAGGCGCGCGCCACCTCGATCCGCTGCGGGTTGTGCAGGAACATGTCCGCCAACCGCTCGATCTCCGGCGGCATGGTCGCGGAGAAGAACAGGGTCTGCCGGGTGAACGGCACCATCTTCACGATGCGCTCGATATCCGGGATGAAGCCCATGTCGAGCATCCGGTCTGCCTCGTCGATGACGAGGAGTTCGACGCCCGTGAGCAGAAGCTTGCCGCGCTCGAAATGGTCGAGCAGCCGACCGGGCGTGGCGATGAGCACATCGGTGCCACGCGTCAGCTTCGCGTCCTGGTCGGCGAAGGACACGCCGCCGATGATCAACGCCACATTGAGCTTGTGGTTGGTGCCGTAGCGCTCGAAGCTCTCCTCAACCTGGGCCGCGAGTTCGCGGGTCGGTTCGAGGATGAGGGTGCGCGGCATCCGGGCGCGGGCGCGGCCGGTTTCCAGCAGGGTCAGCATCGGCAGCGTGAACGCCGCCGTCTTACCGGTGCCTGTCTGGGCGATGCCCAGAACGTCGCGGCGCGCCAGCACATGGGGGATGGCCTGCGCCTGGATCGGCGTTGGCTCGGTGTACCCGGCCGAGGTGACGGCCTGTAGGACTTTCTCACTCAGTCCCAGATCGGAGAACGGCATTTCGTGTCGGCAACATTCACGCACCCGGCCGGCGCGAAGGACATCGTCGCGGCAACGATCCGGGATTCAGCGGACGCGCGGACGCATCCGCGCCCGCCGAGCGATTACTGCATCACCTAGAGCCTTGCGGCGACTTGTCAATCTTGGTGCCGCCGGAAGGGCGGGATGACGGGGGATCGCACGCCCGTTTGCACGGTGGGAGCGGCGTCTCCGTTCGACACGCCGGGACCATGGTTAATCAAGCGCAAGCGCCGCATGCGAGGCTCCGGCGCGGGGCGTCCTAAAATAAAACGCCGCCCCTGCGACGCGGCGGCGCGCCCGTATGAAATGTTCAATACGCCACGCCGCGCTTTCGCCGCATTTTCGACAGGCGCGGAACGATAGTTCAGGCGCCATCACTTACCGCGCTACCACTGTGCGATAGAGCACATCGTTCCTCTGCCCCTGTTACGCGCGCATAACCTTCACCTTTCGTTGACCCGACATGGCTAATCTGACCCTGCTTGTTGCAGGAAAGCGACAGACCCTATCGCCGCAAGCGCCTAGAAGGCCGCTGGCCTAAGCCAACCCAGGATTCAGTACCCCGATGAAAAAGCTTCTCCTTGCATCGACCGTTCTTGCCGGCCTGACCGCCACTGCCTCGGCCGCCGATCTGCCGCGCCGCGCTGCTCCGCCGCCGGTCTTCACCCCGGTTCCGGTCTTCACCTGGACGGGCTTCTACGCCGGTTTCAACGCCGGCTACGGCTTCGACGCCTCGTCCAGCCGCGCCCCGACCGTCGTCGGCGTCTCCCCCGGCAACGCGATCTTCGCCGCCGGCAACGTCCCGACCACCGGCGTCCTCGCCTTCTCCAACCGCAACAACAACGAAGGCTTCGTTGGCGGCGGCCAGATCGGCTACAACTACCAGTTCACCCCGGGTTCGGGTGTGGTCGTCGGTATCGAAGCTGACGCCCAGTACGCCGACTTCGGCGCCCAGCGGAACCGCTTCTCGGCCGCCGCTCCGGCCGGCTCGGCCATCATCCCGGGCACCCTCGTCTACAACCCGAACGGCCTCTCGGGCCTCGACTACTTCGGCACCGTCCGCGGTCGCCTCGGCTACGCCTTCGACCGCACCCTCGTGTACGGCACCGGCGGCTTCGCCTACGGCTCCGGCGGCGGCCGTCAGTTCGGCACCGGCGTGCGCTCCGACGACTTCCAGACCGGCTACGCTGTCGGCGGCGGTGTCGAGTACGCTCTCCCGACCGACTCGTTCCTGAACTTCTTCCGCTCCTCGGCCGTCACGCTGAAGGTCGAAGGCCTGTACGTGAACCTGGACCGCAGCCGCAACGCGGCCGGCGCCTTCGCCACGAACAACTTCGGTCAGACCATCACCACGACCTCCCCGGGCGTGACGCTGATCTCCGGCCCGGCCAACACCCGCGCCTCCACCGAGTTCGCCGTCGTCCGCGCCGGCGTGAACTACAAGTTCGGCTCGTACTAAGCCGAACACCGCCGCAGCCTCACCGCTGCGGCCCCCTCGAAGCCCGGCCGAAAGGCCGGGCTTCTTTCGTTTCGGGACATGCCCGTGCGACGTGACGTTCAGGAACCCGGCTCCCGATCGGCCGATTGACGGGCGCCCGCGCTCAGACGGGTATCCTGCCTGGAAGATCGCCGAATGTCGCGCCCGTCCCGCCTGATCCTGCTGCCCCTCCTCTGCGCCCTCGGCGTCTCACCGGCCCTTGCGCAAGACGCCACCGTGATCGGGAAGGACACGATCCTGCCCGGCACCGGCCCCGGCACCAGCACAGGCGGCGCGGGTGGCGGCGGCCTGATGCGCGCCGCGAATGCCGAGGAGGCGGCCAAGCGCCAGAACCTCAAGCCGGCGATCTTCCTGTCCTCGCGCATGATCGGCGTCGAGGTGCGCAATCCGGCCGGCGACAGCATCGGCAAGATCGACGACCTGCTCCTGGATGGCGGAGCGCTGAAGGCCGTCATCATCGATGTCGGCGGGTTTCTCGGGATCGGCAGCAAGCGGATCGCCGTGGAGCCGGACGCGCTCGTGCTGCGTCCCGGCGGGGACCGCTTCTCCGCGATCCTCCAGATGAGCAAGGACACGATCTCGGCCGCTCAAGCCTTCGATCCGGCCAAGGCGATTCCGGCGCAATAACCGGGATCCCGAAGGACGAGTCCTTCGGCGGGGTCCAGGGGCAGCGCCCCTGGCCACCCCTCAGATGTCGAGGTCGGCGCCTTCCGCGAAGGCGGCCCGCTCGGTGATGAAGGTGAAGCGGGCCTCGGGCTTGTTGCCCATCAGCCGCTCCACCGTATCGCCGGTCGATTCCCGTGCCTCGTCCAGGATCGCGACGCGCAGCAGCGTGCGCTTCTTCGGATCCATTGTGGTCTCCTTCAACTGCGCCGGCATCATCTCGCCGAGGCCCTTGAAGCGCCCGATCTCGACCTTGCCGCCCTTGAAGAGGCTCTTGACGATCCGCTCACGGTCGGCGTCATCACGGGCATAGGCGACCTTCGAACCCTGCTGGAGCCGGTAAAGCGGCGGGATCGCGAGGTAGAGGTGCCCCTTGTCGATGAGCTTGGGCATCTGCCGGTAGAAGAACGTGATCAGCAGCGAGGCGATGTGGGCGCCGTCCACGTCGGCGTCCGTCATGATGATCACCTTGTCGTAGCGAAGGTCCGCCTCGCGGAAATTCGCCCCCGTGCCGCAGCCGAGCGCCAGCGTCAGGTCGCCGATCAGCTGGTTGGCGCCGAGCTTGTCGCGGCTCGCCGAGGCGACGTTCAGGATCTTGCCCCGCAGCGGCAGGATCGCCTGCGTCGCCCGGTCCCGCGCCTGCTTGGCCGAGCCGCCGGCGGAATCGCCCTCGACGATGAAGATCTCGGAGCCCGCCGTGCCGGCCGCCGAGCAATCCGCGAGCTTGCCCGGCAGGCGCAGCTTGCGGGTGGCGCTCTTGCGGGCGACCTCCTTCTCCTGGCGGCGGCGCAGGCGCTCCTCCGCCCGGTCGATCACCCAATCGAGGAGCTTGTTCGCCTGGGCCGGGGAGGCGGCGAGCCAGTGGTCGAAGGCATCGCGCACCGCCGTCTCGACGATGCGCTGCGCCTCGACGGTGGCGAGCTTGTCCTTGGTCTGGCCCTGGAATTCCGGCTCGCGGATGAAGACCGACAGCATGGAGGCGCAGGTCGCCATCACGTCGTCGGTGGTGACGGCCGTCATGCGCTTCGCCTGGTTCACCCGCTCGGCATGTTCGCGCAGGCCCCGGAGCAGGGCGACCCGCAGGCCCGCCTCGTGGGTGCCGCCCTCCGGCGTCGGGATCGTGTTGCAGTACGAATGCGAGACGCCGTCATCGGCGACCGTCCAGGCCACGGCCCATTCGAGGGAGCCGTGCGAACCGGGCTTCGTCACCTTGCCGGCGAACACCTTGTCGAGGACGAGTTCCTTCCCCTCGATGTCCCGGGCGAGATAGTCCGACAGGCCGCCGGGGAAGCGGTGCACCGCCTCGGCGGGCACATCCTCCATGCCCTCGACCAGGGAGGGGGCACATTTCCAGCGGATTTCGACGCCGCCGAACAGGTAGGCCTTCGAGCGGGCCATCTTGAACAGGCGGCGGGGGTCGAACTTCAGCGAGCCGAAGATCTGCGCGTCCGGGTGGAAGCGCACCCGCGTCCCGCGCCGGTTCTGCACCCGCCCGACGATTTCCAGCGCACCCTGCGAATGCCCGCGCGAGAAGCACTGGCGGTAGAGAGTCTGGTTGCGGGCGACCTCGACCTCCAGCACGTCCGAGAGGGCGTTCACCACCGAGATGCCGACGCCGTGCAGGCCGCCGGAGGTCTCGTAGACCTTCGAATCGAACTTACCGCCCGCGTGCAGGGTGGTCATGATGACTTCGAGGGCCGACTTGCCCGGAAACTTCGGGTGCGGGTCGACGGGGATGCCGCGCCCGTTATCGGTCACGACGAGGAAACCGCCCTCCTCGAGCTCCACCTCGATGAAGCTCGCATGGCCGGCGACCGCCTCGTCCATGGAATTGTCGATCACCTCCGCAAAGAGGTGGTGCAGGGCGCGCTCGTCCGTGCCGCCGATATACATGCCCGGCCGGCGCCGGACCGGCTCCAGGCCTTCCAGCACCTCGATGTCGGAGGCGGTGTAGCCCGCCTCCGGGGAGGCCGCCGCCAGCGTGACGGGCGAGGCGGCTTCGGTCAGCCGACGCTTGGGCTCGGCGACGGGCAAGGGCTTGCCCTTGCCGGCGAAGAGATCGCGGGCCGGATCGCTCACGCGGCCACTCCCACGCGCAGCAGGAGCGACCGAACCGGGGGAAGCTTTGCGTCTGGGAGCATGCGCCTTCATCTCGCCAGCATAACGGAACAAAACATAAACATCAAAGCCACCGTAGCGGGATCGGCGGCCTTTCTGACATGCTGCGGTGCGGCGCGCGAGCACCCCACGCATCCGAAGCGAGCCCGACAGGGTGGACCGCCAAGGTTAACGTTCCGGGAACGCCGGAACCTGAATGGACACAAGGCGTTACCTGGGGTGATCACCCTCCGACCCTGGAGTGCGCCGATGCCGAGCGACGCGACTGAAGCCCGTCACCTCGACCTCATTCGATTCGAGCACGCGGCAGGCACTGCTTTCGGTTGCCTCGACGAGGACGAGGGCCGACCCGCCCCGTTCGTCATCGCTCCCGCCGCCATCGCCGTCGCCACCCTTGCGACGGCTTTCGCCGCCACGATCTCGTACCTGATCTGAGCCCTGTGGGTGGCGGGCCTCAGCCCGCCGCCTTCTTCTTCGGCGCGGCCTTCTTGACGGCCGGCTTCTTGGCCGGCGCCTTCGCCTTCTCGCCATCGGGCTTGCGCGGCGTCGCCTTCTTGCGGGCGGGCGCCTTCTTGCCGCCGCCCGCCTCGCGCTTCGCCGCGATCAGCTTCAGCGCCTCCTCTAAGGTCAGGGCCTCGGCATTCGCGCTCTTGGGCAGGGTCGCGTTCACATTGCCATCGGTGACGTAGGGTCCGTAGCGGCCCGCCTTCACCACGATGTCCTTGCCGCTCTCCGCGTCCTTGCCGAGCGAACGGCCGGGATCGCCCGCCGGGCGACCGCGCCCGCCGCCCTGCTCCTTGGCGACGATGAGGTCGATGGCCCGGTTGCCGCCGATCTCGAGCACGTCGTCGTCTCGGCCGAGATTGGCGTAGGTCCGCCCGTGCTGCACGTAAGGCCCGAACCGCCCGATGCCCGCCAGGATCGGCTCACCGGTCTCCGGGTGCCGCGCGATCTCACGGGGCAGCGAGAGCAGGGCCAGCGCCTTCTCCAGCGTCACATCCCCGGGGGAGAGCCCCTTCGGCAGGGAGGAGCGCTTCGGCTTCTCCGCGCCCTTCTCGGCGCTGGCCTCACCGAGCTGGATGAACGGCCCGAACCGGCCGTCACGCACCGTCACCGGCAGGTTGGTGGCGGGGTCGTTGCCGAGCACCCGCACCCCCGGCTGGCCGCCGTCGGTGGAGGAGCCGTCGCCCTCACCGTTGACGCCCGTGGCCGACAATTGCCGCGTGTAGGTGCATTCGGGATAGTTCGAGCAGCCGACGAAGGCGCCGAACTTGCCGAGCTTCAGCGAGAGTTGGCCCTCGCCGCAATTCGGGCAGGCGCGGGGGTCCTTGCCCTCGCCCCGGTCGGGGAAGATGTGCGGCCCGAGCAGACCGTTCAGGGCTTCCAGCACCTCCGCGACGCGCAACTCCTTCGTCTCGCCGATGGCGGCCGAGAAGTCGCGCCAGAAGTCGCGCAGCACCTGCCGCCAGTCGATCTCGGCGTTCGAGACGCGGTCGAGCTGCTCTTCGAGGTCGGCGGTGAAATCGTACTCGACGTAGCGGCGGAAGAAGCTTTCGAGGAAGCCCGTCACGAGCCGCCCCTTGTCCTCCGGCTGAAGCCGCTTCTTCTCGATCTTGACGTATTCGCGGTCGCGCAGGGTCTGCAACACCGCCGCGTAGGTGGACGGGCGGCCGATGCCGAGCTCCTCCATGCGCTTCACGAGGCTCGCCTCGGAATAGCGCGGCGGCGGCTCGGTGAAGTGCTGCGTGGAGGCGATCTTCTCGCGGCGCAGGGAATCGCCCGCCTCCATCTTCGGCAGGCGGCGGCTCTCCTCGTCCTCCTCGTCGTCCTTGCCCTCTTGATAAAGCGCGAGGAAGCCGTCGAACTTCACCACCTGCCCGGTGGCGCGCAGCTCGATCCGGCGCCCGCCCGCAATGGCGTGGACATCGACCGTGGTGCGCTCCAGCTCGGCCGATTCCATCTGGCTCGCCATGGTGCGGGTCCAGATCAGGTCGTAGAGCTTGGCCTGCTCCGGTTCGAGGTAGCGGGCGACGTCCTTCGGCCGACGCCCCATGTCGGTGGGGCGCACCGCCTCGTGCGCCTCCTGGGCGTTCTTCGCCTTCACGCTGTACTTGCGCGGGGCGCCGGGCACGTAGCGATCACCGAACTCGCGAGCGATCACCTTCCGGGCATCGGCGATGGCCTCCGGCGCCATGTCGACGCCGTCCGTCCGCATGTAGGTGATGATGCCGACCGTCTCGCCGCCGACATCGACGCCCTCGTAGAGGCGCTGGGCGACGCGCATCGTCTGGGCCGGCGCCATCCCGAGCTTGCGGGAGGCCTCCTGCTGCAACGTGGAGGTGGTGAAGGGCGGCTGCGGATGGCGCTTGGCCGGCTTGGCCTCGATGCTCGCCACCTGGAACGTGGCCGCTTCGAGGGCGGCCTTGAAGGCGGCGGCCTCCTCGGCATTGCCGACGTCGAGGCGCTGGATGCGCTTCCCGTCCGCGCCGACGAGCCTTGCCTCGAAGGTCGCGCCGTCCTTGGTCGCGAGCGTCGCGATGATGGACCAATATTCGCGGGGCTTGAACGCCTCGATCTCCATCTCCCGCTCGACCACGAGGCGCAGGGCGACCGACTGCACCCGGCCCGCCGACTTGGCGCCGGGGAGCTTGCGCCAGAGGACCGGCGAGAGATTGAAGCCGACGAGGTAATCGAGGGCGCGGCGGGCGAGATAGGCATCGACCAACGCCTGATCGATCTGGCGCGGCTTGCGCATCGCCTGCTCGACGGAGGATTTGGTGATGGCGTTGAAGGTCACGCGCTCGACCGGCACGCCCTTCAGCACCTTGCGGGCGTTCAGCGCTTCCAGGACGTGCCAGGAGATCGCCTCGCCCTCGCGATCCGGGTCGGTGGCGAGGATCAGCTTCTCGGCGCCCTTGACCGCCTTGGCGATCTCGCTGACCCGCTTCGAGCCGCGATCCTCCAACTCCCAGACCATGTGGAAGTCCTGCTCGGGATCGACCGAGCCGTCCTTCGCGGGAAGGTCGCGGATATGGCCGAAGGAGGCGATCACCTCGTAGTCGCGGCCGAGATACTTGTTGATCGTCTTGGCCTTGGCCGGCGACTCGACGACGACGACTTTCATCCAGAACCCTCTGCCCCCTCGAAGGGGCCGCGGCGCGACGGATTGTTCGGAATGCGAACGAACCCGCCGCCGGCCGGGACCTCGCGGGGCGGAGAAGTGGGTGAGCGGCGGCGGGTTGTCAAATGACGGCGCCTGCGCACTCTGCCGCCGACCGTTGCGCCAGCCATTTCCTCCGCCGTCATCGCGAGGCGGAGCCGAAGCAATCCAGAGCGCGACTCCTCAGGATCAGGCGGAGCCGACTGGATTGCTTCGCTCCGCTCGCAATGACGGCGCGTTACCTGAGGCAGTCGAACGGAAACGGAATCAGATCCCCGCGTACCATTCGTAGCCGCGATCCTCCCAATAGCCGCCCTTGCCGTCGCCGAAGCCGGCGAGCGACGAGACCATCTCGACCCGCATCACGTATTTGGCGTTCTTGTAGCCGAGCTGGCGCTCCACCCGCAGGCGCAGCGGTGCGCCGTTGGAGACGGGCAGCGCCTTCCCGTTGAGGTCGTAGGCGAGAATCGTCTGCGGGTTGAACGCATCGAACAGGTCGATGCTCTCGTAGTAGCGGATCGGGCGGCGCCCATCCGTGGCGTCGGGGTCTTTCTCGCCGTCGGAAGCGGCGCCGGTCGGCGAGCCGCCCCAATCGTCCGCCGCCGCGAGCTGGACATAGGCGGCATGCGCCTCGCGCACCGTGTTCGGGTGGCTCGGCTGCACCCAGGCCCCATCGTCGCTGGCATATTCGAGGGTGTCGGCGCAGTGCAGCACCGCGTAGCGGGCCTGCGGCTTCAGTCCGGCCCGCTTCAGCACCTCGGACAGGGGCACGCCCGACCATTTGCCGATGCAGCTCCATCCCTCGACGCAATCGTGCCGGGTGATCTGCGTCCGAGAGGGCAGGGCGCGCAGGTCCGCGAGGCTCAAGGAGAGCGGCGTGTCCACGAGCCCGTCGACCTTCAGCTTGAACTCGGAAAAGTTCTTCGCGGCCAGCGTCTTGTAGGCGGTGTCCGGCGGATCGATCGAGCCGTTCGGCTTGAACCAGGGCGAGATCATCGATTCGGGGAATTCCCGCGCCGTGGTCATGCCCGACATCAGCAGGCGCTGGACGTAGAGGTTCGCATCCTCCCCGATGGAGAGGGTGCGGCGGCCCGTGTCGGTCCCGGCGAAGCGGTCGCAGCCGCCGAGCAGGGAGGCCCCGGCGAGGCCGGCGGTTGCGGTGAGGAGGCGTCGGCGGTGCAGAATCATCGGGCTTCCTCCCCGGCAGGGCGAACCTTGCCGATGCTGAACCAGCCGGTGATCATCCCGCGCAGGTTGTTGACGACGCCCGAGACCAGCACGAGCACGAGGTGGACCACCACGAACAGGACGAGCAGCCCCGCCGCGATGAAGTGGACGCTGCGGGCCGATTGCCGGCCTCCGAACAGTTCCGTCAGCCAGGGCCAGGCCGCGTCGACGCCCGGCGACATGGCGAGGCCGGCGAGCACCATCGCGGGCAGCAGCACGAGCACCACGCCGAGATAGGTGAGCTTCTGGATGACGTTGTAGCGCTTGGCTTCCTCGCCCTCGGGGAACTTCAGGAGCAGGTGCTCCTTCACCGAGCCGCCGAAATCGCGGATCTGATCGCCCTCGGGAACCAGGCGCCGGCGCAACTGGCCCGAGAACAGCCCGTAGAGCAGGTAGATCGCCCCGTTGATGACGAGGCACCACGCGAACAGGAAGTGCCAGCGGCGGCCGGTGGCGAGGTCCTGGCTCGACGGCAGGGTGATCCAGGACGGGAAGGCCCGCTCGGTCTCGACACCCCGATCCTTCGACAGGCCGAGCACCCCGGTCGTGTCGAACTTGTGGTCCCCCAGATAGACGACGCCGCGGTTGGCGCCGCCGCTCTCCTCGCTGGTGATGGCCAGGGCGGGCGTGTCGAAGGTCGAGACCGCGCCCCAGTAGAGGGCCGGATGGGCGTTGAAGATCTGAAGGCCGCTCATCAGCAGGACCAGCAGCACGGCCGCATTGATCCAGTGGGTCAGGCGGATCACCAGCGGATGGCGGTAGATCAGCCGGCTGCCGTTCGGGCCGATGCGCTCGGGCGCGGCCTTGTCCGGGGCATTGAGGGCGGGCGAGGCGTCCAAGGGGCCATCTCCGAGGCGGGAGTCATTGCGCGCAATACGTGTAGCGCGGCCTTGCGGTTACCAGCCGCGACGAAAACGCCGCACGGTGGCCGGTGCACGGATCGCGGCGACGCTTGCAGGACTCGCCGCCGGCACCTACACCCGGCTCCCGTCATGACAGCCCCGACGCACGCGCCCGCATTGTTCCCGCACCGGCACCTGCTGGGGATCGAGGGGCTGAGCCGGCCCGACATCGAGACCCTGCTCGATGCCGCCGATGCCGCCGTGGACATCTCCCGTCAGGTCGAGAAGAAGCGCACGACCCTGCGCGGGCGCACGCAGATCAACCTGTTCTTCGAGCCCTCGACGCGGACGCAATCCTCGTTCGAGCTCGCCGGCAAGCGCCTCGGCGCCGACGTCATGAACATGTCGGTCGCCTCGTCCTCGGTGAAGAAGGGCGAGACCCTGATCGACACCGCCGCGACGCTGAACGCGATGCGGCCGGACATCATCGTCGTGCGCCATCAGGCGGCCGGCGCGGTGCATCTCCTGGCGCGCAAGGTCGATTGCGCCGTGGTCAATGCCGGCGACGGCGCGCACGAGCACCCGACCCAGGCGCTCCTCGACGCCCTGACCATCCGCCGCAACAAGGGCCGCATCGAGGGGCTGCAAGTCGCGATCTGCGGCGACGTCCTGCATTCGCGGGTGGCGCGCTCCAACCTGATCCTGCTCCAGGCGATGGGCGCGCGGGTGCGCCTCATCGCGCCCTCGACGCTGCTGCCGGCGGGCATCGAGCGCTTCGGGGTCGAGACCTTCACCGACATGCGCAAGGGCCTGGAAGGCTGCGACATCGTGATGATGCTGCGCCTCCAGCGCGAGCGCATGAACGGCTCCTTCGTGCCCTCGGTGAAGGAGTATTTCCGCTACTACGGCCTCGACGCCGACAAGCTGGCGCTCGCCAAGCCCGACGCCCTGGTGATGCATCCCGGCCCGATGAATCGCGGGGTCGAAATCTCCTCCGAGATCGCGGACGGGGCGCAATCGCTGATCCGCGAGCAGGTCGAGATGGGCGTGGCCGTGCGCATGGCCGTGCTCGACGCCCTGGCGCGCCACCTGCCGAACGGATGACGATCCCCGGATAAACGACGACCCAACAAAGCGGCTCGCCTCTCAAGCGCGGGCGCTTGCCCCCGCGCGCGCCCTGGCGCAGTTTCCTGCCGGAATTTGGCCCATGACGGGTCTGACACTGCAAGACCATTCATGAGCACCTACACCCTCGCCGACCTCGCCCGCCTCGTGGCGAGCCGCGCCGGCACAGACCCCTCCTCCTCCTACACCGCGAAGCTGTTGGCCGACGGCCCGGCCAAGGCCGCCAAGAAGCTCGGCGAGGAAGCGGTGGAGGCGGCCATCGCCGCCGTGCAGGGCGACAGCGAGGGCCTGAAGAACGAGGCGGCGGACGTCCTCTACCACCTCATGGTGCTGCTCAAGGCCGGCAATGTCGAACTCGACGCCGTGATGGCCGAGCTGGAGAGGCGCACCGCCCAGAGCGGCCTCGCCGAGAAGGCATCGAGGCGCCACGCGTGAACCCGCCGCCCGCGCTCTCGGACGGCACGGACAGCCTCTCGCCCTACCGCCACTTCAGCCGGGAGGAATGGGCGCGTCTGCGCGCGGACGCCCCCCTCACGCTCAACGCGGACGACCTCGAGCGGCTGAGATCCCTGAACGACCCGATCTCGATCGAGGAAGTCGTGGAGATCTACCTGCCCCTGTCGCGGCTGCTCTCCTTCTACGTCGCGGCGACGCAGGGCCTGTTCAAGGCGACGCAGCGCTTCCTCACCGCCGAGCGCGAGACCAAGCTGCCCTACATCATCGGGCTCGCCGGATCCGTGGCGGTGGGCAAGTCCACCACCGCGCGCATCCTCGCGGCGCTCCTCGCCCGCTGGCCGAACACGCCGAGGGTCGACCTCGTCACCACGGACGGGTTCCTGCTCCCGAATGCCGAGCTTGCCGCCAACGGGCTGATGGAGCGCAAGGGATTCCCCGAGAGCTACGATACCGCCGCGCTGCTGCGGTTCCTGCACGAGGTGAAATCCGGCCAGAGGCGGGTGACGGCGCCGCTCTACTCGCACCTCGTCTACGACAGGGTGCCGGGGGAGGAGCGCGTGGTGGAGAGCCCCGACATCCTCATCGTCGAGGGCCTGAACGTCCTCCAGCCCGCGCGCCTGCCGCGCGACGGCACGGCCGTCCCCTTCGTGTCCGACTTCTTCGACTTCTCGATCTACCTCGACGGCCACGAGGACGACCTGCACCGCTGGTACGTGACCCGCTTCATGCGCCTGCGCCAGACCGCGTTTCGCGATCCGCGCTCCTATTTCCGCAAGTACGCGGAGATCCCCGAGGCCGAGGCCCTGAACATCGCCGATCATCTCTGGACGACGATCAACCTGCCGAACCTGCGCGAGAACATCCTGCCGACGCGGCAGCGGGCGAGCCTCATCCTCACCAAGGGGGCGAGCCACCGGATCGAGGGTGTGGCGCTCAGGCGCTTGTGATCGACGAAAACGCCGGTCACGGCACGGGGAGGGGCCGTGTTGCACGGAAAGCGCTGTTTCAAGTGCGCCCCGATGCCACAGTGATGGGGCAACCCGAATCGGCGAACGGCCCCATGACGCTCCACGAGAGAGCCCTCCTTCAGGAACGGGTGAAGACCCTCGTCCTGGGCCACGCGCTGGAAGCGGTGCTGGCGCAATTCGCAAAGGCGGACCTGGCCGCCGGCCGCGATGCCGAGGCAGACCTGACGCGGCTCGAAGCGATGCTCCTGAACGCCGCCCAGGGTCTCGCCGACCGGGCGACCGCTCAGAGGCTCTCGGTCCTCGTCGCGGTCGAGGACGTGTCAACCAGTCTGCGAGCGGCCTTCGATGCCGCCCGCCAGACGATCGAGCGGATCCGTCCGGCGGACGAGGCGGTCCAGACCGCCATCGCCGCCTGACCGGCGCCTCCGCGCCTATTGCTTGGCGCGGTTGATGATTTCCCAGAGGACGCGTGCCACGGGCTCCGTGACCGTGCGCCGATACTTGCGATGGACCAATTGTCCGTTGTGATAGACGTCCTGCTCGACATAGAGCCGGTCTCCGTCCCACCGGACGATGTTGTCGGATTCGACCGTTTCCTCGACCCCAAGCTCGTTGCGCAGGATCGTGCTGCCGGTGTGTGTCAGCATACGCGCGTCCTCAGTCACGCCGGGCTTGACCAGGTCCCGGCTCGGCTCCGCCACCTTATTCGGCGCTCACGCCCCACGCCAGACGGAAGGGGTGTTTCACCCCGTCAGTCTTCGCGCAAAGATCGAGAAACGAAACCATGTGCGCTCCGGCACAGCCTTGGCCGTTCGGCTTCGGCATGGTGAAGGAACGCGGGAAGGGCGTGTCGCTCCGGCCGCGGCGGAGGCGTCCATGATCCCGCGCCACATCTCGACCGTCGACAACGCGCTTGCCACCCTGCTCCGGACCATCGAGCGTCTGGCGCGCCGCCTTGTCCCGGCCACGCCCGCAGGCCGCCCGGCAGGCGGCCCGGTCGTCTTCCGGCATTACCTCTGAAACGCCGCTCACGCTCGGAAGGGCGGCGGCGAAGGCCTGCTAACCGCCCCGGCTGAGGATGGCGGGCGCCGGGCAGGCCTCGGAGGGGAAGGGGCCGAGGACGACGTCGCCCTGGCGGGGGTTGTTCACCGTGAACGGCGCCGTGCCCTGAAGGCCGATGAAGCCGCGCCCGAGTTGCGGGATGAAGGCTTGCCCGCCGAAGCGGATGAAGCAGCGATCGATCACCGCCTCATAGTCGAAGCTCGCCTCGGTGATCGGGCGCAGGGCGCCATCGGGTCCGGGGACGGCGCAATAGGCGGCGAAATCCAGTTGTCCCGGATGCGAGAGACGGATCTGCACCGAATGGCCCGGCAGGATCGTCACCGGGGGACCGCCGTCCCGCCGGGCCGTCAGCACATAGGCCGAGCGGTTCACGATCTGGCGCAGGCATTCCGCCGACGCCAGCGAGGCGGTGCAGGCCGTGCCGAGCATTGCGAGGGCGAGGGCTGCGGCCCCGCGCGAAGATTGTGCCGTCCAGCCACGCTTGCCCACTGACCGCTCCCGTTCCGCTCGATCGCTGGACTTGAACAGCGCCGACGCCTCGCGCGCAAGGTGCAATCGTTCAGCGACGTTCGTAGAGCAGGCGGGCGCGGATCGTGCCGGGGATCGAGCGGATCTCGCCGAGCAGCGCCTCGGCGTCGGCGTCGGTGGCGTCCGTCTCGAGGACGACGTAACCGACCTCGCCATCGGTCTGATAGAACTGGGCGGCGATGTTGACGTGGCTGCGGGCGAACACCTCGTTGAGGCGCCCGAGCATCCCCGGCAGGTTGCGCTGAACGTGGATGAAGCGGGTGCCGGTGGCGCGGGTCGGCAGTTGCACCTGCGGGAAATTCACCGCGCCGACCGTCGAGCCGATGTCGGAATAATCGACCAGCTTCTTGGCGACCTCGGCGCCGATGCGCTCCTGCGCCTCCTCGGTGGAGCCGCCGACATGCGGGGTGAGGATCACGTTGTCGAGGCCCTGGAGGGGGCTGACGAAGCGCTCGGAATTCGACCCCGGCTCCTTGGGGAAGACGTCCACCGCCGCGCCGCGCAGGTGGCCGTCGCGCAGGGCCGAGGCGAGGGCATCGAGGTCCACGACGGTGCCGCGGGCGTTGTTGATCAGGAAGCTGCCCGGCTTCATCGCACGGATCTCGGCCTCGCCGATCATGTTGAAGGTCGCCTCGGTTTCCGGCACGTGCAGCGACACCACATCGCTCTGCCCGAGCAGGTCCTTCAGCGAATCGGTCGGCTCGGTGTTGCCGTGGCGCAGGCGGTCGGTGTGATCGTAGAACAGCACACGCATGCCCATGGCCTCGGCCAGCGTCGAGAGCTGCGTGCCGATATTGCCGTAGCCGACGATGCCGAGCGTCTTGCCGCGCACTTCCATGGAGCCCACGGCGGACTTGTCCCACTGGCCGGCATGGGCGCCGACCGAGCGCGGCACGATCCGCCGGAGCAGCATCACGATCTCGCCGATCGTCAGCTCGGCCACCGAGCGGGTGTTGGAGAAGGGCGCGTTGAAGACCGGGACGCCCCGGTGCCGCGCGGCTTCGAGATCGACCTGGTTGGTGCCCACCGAGAAGCAGCCCACCGCCAGCAGCCGGTCCGCCGCCTCGAACGCCGCCGCATCCATCTGCGTGCGCGAGCGGATGCCGAGCATGTGAACGCCCTGGAGCGCCTCGTGCAGCGCCTCCTTGTCGAGCGCCTTCGGCAGGCGAGTGAGGTTGGTGTAGCCGGCCGCCTGCATCAGGGCGACGGCGCTGTCGTTGATCCCCTCCAGGAGCAGGATGCGGATCTTGTCCTTGGGGAGCGAGAGCTTCTCGGCGGTCTGGAAGTCGGCGGCCATGGGATCGGATCGACAGAGAAAAGGTGGCGCAGCGTTAGGCAGGCCGTCATCGCGATGCAACATCGGCGGTAACAGCCCAGCCCTGCGTGTTCGCGCGGTCACCGCCGAGCTTGCATGATCTTTGTGCATTCACGGATGCGTTGAACAGCAAGACGGACGGAACAAGCCATTCGGTCTGCGGTTGTGGAGCCTATCGTAAGTCTTCGCGGCGCCACGAGAGTGTAAGCCGCCTCGCATTCCGGCCCAGACCATGCACATCCGCACCGGCTTCACCATCGCGTTCGATACCCTGGGTCCGACGCCGATGAACCTGCTCCTCAACATCCGGCCCGAGCGCCGGAACGACCTGATCACCCCGGAGGTGATCACGTTCGATCCGCCGGTCGCCGCGCGGCAGCATGTGGACGGGTTCGGCAATGTCTGCACCCGGATCGTCGCGCCGGGCGGCCGGATCACCCTCTCCGCCGACTTCATCGTGGCCGACAGCGGCCAGCCGGACGAGATCGCCCCGGAGGCGCGCGAGATCCCGGTGCAGGACCTGCCGGACGACGTGCTCGCCTACCTCCTCGGCTCTCGCTATTGCGACACGGACAAGCTCTCGGCCACCGCGTGGAACCTGTTCGGTGGCGTGGCGCCGGGCTGGGGCCGCGTCCAAGCCATCGTGGATTACGCCCACAACAGGCTGCGCTTCGACTATCAGCAGGCCGACGCGACCCGCACCGCCCATGACGGGCACGGCCAGCAGGTCGGCGTCTGCCGCGACTTCGCCCATCTGGCGATCACCCTGTGCCGGTGCATGAACATCCCGGCCCGCTACGCCACCGGCTATCTCGGGGATATCGGCGTGCCGAAGGACCCGGCGCCGATGGACTTCTCCGCGTGGTTCGAGGTGTTCCTCGAAGGTCCCGAGGGCCCGCGCTGGTACACGTTCGACGCCCGGCACAACCGCCCGCGGATCGGCCGCATCGTCATGGCGCGCGGGCGCGACGCCACCGATTGCGCCCTGACCACCAGCTTCGGCACGGCCTACCTCGCCCGGTTCGACGTGCATACGGACGATGTACCGGAAGCGGCGGGGAGCTTCGCGCAGGCGGCGTGAAACCGGCCCCTGCCACCCTCTGTTGAACAGACTTCGCGAATGGAGTATGTGACAGGCGCCTCGCCGTCCGTCGTGATGCCTGCCTTCAGGGCGGCATGCCCGGGCGAGTCGGCCGGGCCGCCCTCGTCATCCGTATCGACGCGTCGGCAAACCGGTCTCCGAATGGAGGCGGTCGCTTCTCCATAGGGAAGCTGCGGCGGCTGGGGGCGTTTGCAACGCATGCCGCCGACGCACCCGGTCCGTCCCAGGACGTGACCGCCCAGGAGAGAGAATGACCGCAGGGACAGCCGTGGCGCGGGATCAGTACCGCGATGATTTCGCCGCGCTTTTGGAGGAGAGCTTCCTCCAACACGAGATTACCGAAGGGTCCGTCGTCAAGGGTCGCGTCGTCGCGATCGAGAAGGACGTGGCCGTCATCGACATCGGCGCCAAGACGGAAGGCCGTGTCGCGCTGAAGGAATTCGCCGGCCCCGGCCGGGAAGGCGAGCTGAACGTCGGCGACGAGGTCGAGGTCTATGTCGACCGGATCGAGAACGCGCTGGGCGAAGCCGTCATCTCGCGCGACAAGGCTCGCCGCGAGGAGAGCTGGGTCAAGCTCGAGAAGGCCTTCGAGGCCAACGAGCGTGTCACCGGCACGATCTTCAACCAGGTCAAGGGCGGCTACACCGTCGACCTCGACGGCGCCGTGGCGTTCCTGCCGCGCTCGCAGGTCGACATCCGTCCGGTCCGCGACGTCACCCCGCTGCTGGGCACGCCGCAGCCGTTCCAGATCCTCAAGATGGATCGCCGCCGGGGCAACATCGTCGTCTCGCGCCGCACGGTCCTCGAAGAGAGCCGCGCCGAGCAGCGCAGCGAGCTGGTGGCCAACCTCGAGGAAGGTCAGGTCATCGACGGCGTGGTCAAGAACATCACCGAATACGGTGCGTTCGTGGACCTCGGCGGCATCGACGGCCTGCTGCACGTCACCGACATGGCGTGGCGCCGCGTGAACCACCCGTCCGAGGTCGTGACCATCGGCCAGACGGTGAAGGTCAAGATCATCAAGATCAACCACGAGACGCACCGCATCTCGCTCGGCATCAAGCAGCTGCTCGCCGATCCGTGGGAGGGCATCGCCGCCCGCTACCCGGAGGGCGCCAAGCTCAAGGGCCGCGTGACCAACATCACCGATTACGGCGCCTTCGTGGAGCTGGAGCCAGGGATCGAGGGCCTGATCCACGTCTCCGAGATGAGCTGGACCAAGAAGAACGTCCATCCGGGCAAGATCGTCTCCACCTCCCAGGAGGTCGAGGTGCAGATCCTGGAAGTCGATCAGGTCAAGCGCCGCATCTCGCTCGGCCTCAAGCAGACCCTGCAGAACCCGTGGGAGGGCTTCGCCGAGAAGCATCCGGTGGGCTCCGAGGTCGAGGGCGAGGTCAAGAACAAGACCGAGTTCGGCCTGTTCATCGGCCTCGAGGGCGATGTCGACGGCATGGTCCACCTGTCGGATCTCGACTGGAACCGTCCCGGCGAGCAGGTCATCGACGAGTTCAAGAAGGGCGACATGGTCCGCGCCCAGGTGCTCGACGTCGATGTCGAGAAGGAGCGCATCTCGCTCGGGATCAAGCAGCTGGCCGGCGATCCCTTCGCCGACGGCGGCGAGATCAAGAAGGGTCAGATCGTGACCTGCGAGATCGTCGAGGTGAAGGATTCCGGCCTGGAGGTGCGCATCGCCGACACCGACATGCAGACCTTCATCCGCCGCGCCGAGCTCGCCCGCGACCGTGCCGACCAGCGCCCCGAGCGCTTCGCCGCCGGCGAGAAGGTCGATGCCCGCGTGGTGCAGTTCGACCGCAAGGCCCGCCGCGTCCAAGTCTCGATCAAGGCCCTGGAAGTGGCCGAGGAGAAGGAGGCCATGGCCCAGTTCGGCTCGGCCGATTCGGGCGCCTCTCTCGGCGACATCCTCGGCGCCGCCTTCAAGAAGGCGAAGCCCGAGGACGAGGAATAGTCTGCAGTGACAGCCGCCCGGTTCGCCGGGCGGCACGCCATCGAAAAGCCGCGCGGAGCACCCTCCGCGCGGCTTTTCTTTTGCGCCACAGGAGGATACAACTGTAAGGTGGCGGTTGACACTCGCGGGCCTGGGCCGTCAATTCCGGCGCATGATCCGCTCGTTCCGCAGCAAGGCGTTGCGCCTATTCGTTGAGACCGGAGACGCGAGGAAGTTGAGCGTAACGAACGTCAAACGCGTGAGGCAGATTCTTCTGGCTCTCGACTCCGCGACATCGCCGGAGGTGATGAACCAGCCCGGCCTCCGTTTTCACGGCCTACGCGGAACCTCCTTGGGTCGTTACGCCGTCGATGCCAGTGCAAACTATCGAATCACGTTCGGCTGGGACGGGCAGGATGCGATCGACGTCGATCTGGAGGATTATCACTGATGGTCAGCAAGTCTCTCCTGACCGGCCTCGAGCCGATGCACCCCGGCGAATGGCTTCGCGAAATGATCATCCCTGCCACCGGCCTGACCAAGACCGAGATCGCCCGTAAGCTCGGCGTGTCGCGGCAGACGCTGCATGATCTCGTGGCCGAGCGGCAGCCCGTCACGGTCGCGATGGCGTTGCGGTTGGGGAAGCTGTTCGGCAATTCGGCCGAGTTCTGGCTGAACCTTCAGCGCAATTACGACCTGCGCATCCTGGAGCGGGAAATGGCCGACGAACTCGCCGCCATCCCGACCCTCGACGCGGCCTGATCGCAGCGAGCGACCTGCGCGCAAATTCTTCGTCGCGCCCCGTATCCACGTCGGCGAAAAATGCTCTAGAACACGGCCTCCCGTGGGCGAAGCCCGGCGGGATGCCAAGGACGCCAAGGACTTGGGCGCCGCGAGGCGGAGCCCCGGCGTCTTCGGGCAGGTGGGCCGCCCACGGCGCTCGGCCGGGGATGCAAGGGAACGGATCGCATGGCAGCCGACGCCGAACTGCTGATCGACAGGCGGCGCCTTCGCCGCAGGCTCGGCCTCTGGCGCGTGCTCGGGATCGGTGGCCTCATCGTGGCGGTCGGCGCGGTCGGCTACCGCGTCCGGGCCGGCGATACGGGCGGTTTCGCCGCGCGCCCGCAGATCGCACGCATCTCCGTCTCCGGCTTCATCGCCGGCAGCGAAGCCACCGCCAAGCTGATGAAGCGCGTCGGTGATTCGGATGCCGTGAAGGGAGTCGTCGTCTCGATCAACTCGCCGGGCGGCACCACCACGGGCTCGGAGGAGATCTTCCGCAACCTGCGCGCGCTCGCCGCCAAGAAGCCCATCGTCGCCTTCGTGGACGGCACGGCGGCCTCCGGTGCCTACATCACCGCCATCGCCGCCGATCATATCGTCGCCCGCGAGACCAGCCTCGTCGGCTCGATCGGCGTGCTGTTCCAGTATCCGGACGTGTCCGGCCTCCTCGACAAGGTCGGCGTGAAGGTCGAATCGGTGAAGTCCTCGCCGCTCAAGGCCGAGCCCTCGGGCTTCACCCCGACCTCGCCCGAGGCGCGAGCCGCGCTCGCGGCCGTGGTCGGCGACACCTACGCGTGGTTCAAGGGCCTCGTGGCCGACCGCCGGGGCATGGATGCCGGGCAGCTCGCCGCCGTTTCGGACGGGCGGGTGTTCAGCGGCCGGCAGAGCATCCCGCTCAAGCTCGTGGATGAACTCGGCAGCGAGCGGCAGGCCGTAGCTTGGCTGGAAAGCGCCCGGGGCGTGCCGAAGGACCTGCCGATCACCGATTGGAAGCCGCGCTCCGACAGCGATTTCTCCCTGTGGTCCGCCGCCGGCACGGGCGCGGGGCTCCTCGGCCTCGAAGGCTTCGCGCGCCAGATCCGGGCCCTCGGCGCCGAGGCGCAGGCCGGCGCGCAGGGCGGGCTCCTCGTCCTGTGGCGGCCGGAGCCCTGAGCGAAAAGGCTCTCGCGACCTCCGAACAAAGCCGAACGAACGGGAATACGAAACGCCATGATCAAGTCGGAGCTTGTTCTCAAGATCGCCGAACAGAACCCGCATCTCTACCAGCGGGACGTGGAGATCCTGGTCAACGCCATCCTCGACACGATCGCCGATGCCCTGGCGCGGGGTGACCGGGTGGAACTGCGCGGCTTCGGCGCCTTTTCGGTGAAGCGCCGGGAAGCGCGCAAGGGACGCAACCCACGCACGGGCGCGGCCGTTGCCGTGTCCGAAAAGGCGATCCCCGTGTTCAAGACGGGCAAGGAGATGCGCTTGCGTCTCAACGCGGCCGACATCGGCGAAGGCGTCGCGGCGGAATAGGCGGGAGTCACACAACGATGATCCGGTTCCTGAAGAGCCTTGTCCTCCTGCCGGTCGCGGCGGTGGTGGTCCTGCTCGCCGTCGCCAACCGGGCGCCGGTGCAATTGTCGTTCGATCCGGTGAACGTCGATGCGCCGGTCTTCAGCGTGAACCTGCCGCTCTACGCGATCCTGTTCGGCGCCGTAGCGCTCGGCATCGTCATCGGCGGCATCTTCACCTGGCTCGGCCAGGGCCGGGTCCGCGCGAATGCCCGCCACCACCGCCGGGAGGCCACCCGCTACGAGCGCGAGGTCAACCGCCTGCGCCCCTACGCCCCCGATGCGCCGGGCCAGACCTATCCCGGCACCTCCGTCCCCGTCCGCACGGCGCTGCCCGCGCCGCGCTGAGGCTATCCTGCGCGGATCGCCGCGCCGCTCCCGATGACCGAGATCAAGATCTGCGGCCTCAGTACGCCCGAAACCCTCGACGCCGCCCTCGGCGCGGGGGCCGATTGGGTCGGTTTCGTGCGCTTCCCCCGCAGCCCGCGCCATGTGGAGCTCGAGGTCGCACGCATCCTGTCGCGGCAAGCGAAGGGGAGGGCGGGACGTGTCGTGCTGCTGGTCGATCCCGACGACGATGCCCTCGCCGCCGCCGTCGCGGCGATCGCGCCGGACCTGATCCAGCTCCACGGCCGGGAGAGCCCGGAGCGGGTCGCCGCCATCCGCGCCGCCACGGGCCTGCCGGTGATGAAGGCGCTCGGCATCGCCGGATCGGCCGACCTCGCCGCGATCCCGGCCTACGCGGCGGTCGCCGACCGCATCCTCCTCGATGCCAAGGCGCCGCCCGGCGCCGCGCTGCCCGGTGGCAACGGCGTCAGCTTCGACTGGTCGCTGCTCGCGGGCTCCGCTCTCCCGCCCGCCACCATGCTCTCCGGCGGCCTCGGACCCGAAAACGTGGCCGAAGCCCTGGCGCGGACGGGCCTCACGGCGGTCGATGTCTCCTCGGGGGTCGAGCATGCCCCCGGCGTGAAGGATCCCGCCCGGATCGCCGCCTTCATCGCGGCGGCGCGCGCCCGCACCTGACCGCGCCGTCCGCCCGCCTCGGCGGTCGGGGACGCGGTGCCCCGTAACGGCAAACCCTGCGCCGATGCGCCTGGCCTACCCAGCATTGCAGCGGCGGTCACATGGGTCTAGGCAACGCGGAACCCGACAACCGGCAAAACGATCAGGCCCCGAAGGATCCGCCCGTGACCATCGCCCCCGCCCCGAACTCCTTCCGCACCGGACCCGACGAGCGCGGGCGCTTCGGCATCTTCGGCGGTCGCTTCGTGGCCGAGACGCTGATGCCGCTGATCCTCGACCTGGAGAAGGCCTACGAGGACGCGAAGCAGGACCCCGCCTTCAAGGCGGACATGGAGAGCTACGGCACGCACTACATCGGCCGTCCGAGCCCGCTCTATTATGCCGAGCGTCTGACGGAGCATTTCCGCAGCCAAGCCCCCGCCGGCAACGGGGCGAAGGTCTATTTCAAGCGTGAGGAGCTGAACCACACCGGCTCGCACAAGGTGAACAACGTGCTCGGGCAGATCCTGCTCGCGCGCCGCATGGGCAAGCCGCGGATCATCGCTGAGACCGGCGCCGGGCAGCACGGCGTCGCCACCGCCACCCTCTGCGCCCGCTTCGGCCTGAAATGCGTCGTCTACATGGGCGCCGTGGACGTCGCCCGGCAGGCCCCGAACGTCTTCCGCATGAAGATGCTCGGCGCCGAGGTCATCCCGGTGGAATCCGGCACGAAGACCCTCAAGGACGCGATGAACGAGGCCCTGCGCGACTGGGTGACGAACGTCGCGGACACGTTCTACTGCATCGGCACGGTCGCCGGCCCGCATCCGTACCCGGCCATGGTCCGCGACTTCCAGTCGGTGATCGGCCGCGAGACCCGCGAGCAGATGCTCGCCCAGGAGGGGCGGCTGCCCGATTCGCTGATCGCCTGCATCGGCGGCGGTTCGAACGCGATGGGCCTGTTCCACCCGTTCCTCGATGACCGCGAGGTGGAGATCTTCGGTGTCGAAGCCGCCGGCCATGGCGTCAAGAGCGGCCTGCACGCCGCCTCCCTCACGGGCGGCAAGCCCGGCGTGCTGCACGGCAACCGCACCTACCTGCTGATGAACGAGGACGGCCAGATCGCCGACGCGCACTCGATCTCCGCCGGCCTCGACTATCCCGGCATCGGGCCGGAGCATGCGTGGCTGCACGAGATGGGCCGCGTCACCTACCTCTCGGCGACCGATGAGGAGACCCTGGAGGCGTTCAAGCTCTGCTCGATGCTCGAGGGCATCATTCCCGCCCTGGAGCCGGCGCACGCCCTCTCCAAGGTCGCGGAATTGGCGACCCAGCGCCCGGCCGATCACCTGATGGTGCTCAACATGTCCGGCAGGGGTGACAAGGACATCCCGCAGGTGGCGGAACTGTTCGGCACGAAGATCTGAAGCAAGCCGGGCAGCGCCACGTTCCAGCACGTCCCGCCGCCCAGGTTTGCCTCGCTGCGCCCGCAAGGACGGCGGACGCGGTGAAGTCTCACCGCACGGTCACTTGCTCCTTGATCCGCTCGTAGACCGCCCGGCTGAGCACCCGCTTGGTGAGAAGGTCGCTCACCTGCGTGTAGGGCCGCTTGGACACGATGGCCCGGCCGATGGCACCGCCGCCACGCAGGCGGTTCAGGTCGGCCACGCTCGCCGTGTTGAGGTCGACCAGGGAAACGGCGGGCGGCCCCTCCGTGGTCTCGGCCTCGCTCACCTCGGCCTTGCCCTCCGGCGCGGCCGAGGGCGGCGGCGCCGGGAAGGCGAGGGCGTCGCTCGGCACGTCCGTCGGCGGGGTCGGCGCCGCGCGAGGCTTGGGGGGAGCCGGTGGAGGGGCCGCGATCACCGTATCGGGCGGGGCGGCCGAGGGGATCTTACGGACCGGGGGCTCGCTCGGAGCCGGCGCAGGCGTCGCCACAGCCGTCTTGGCGGGCGGCTGCGGCTGGGCCGGCATCAGGTATTGTACGAGTGCGGCCAGGGCTCCGGCGAGGAGCAGCAACACCGAGATGCGAAGAATTGCTGGACCGCTGAGCACGCGCTGACTGTCGATACTATTTCCGTAAAATTAACCCATTCCGCGATGCTGGCCTACCTGCACGGCCGCGCTGCGCCGATCTGTCCCCAGAGGAACGCGCCGCGCCTCGACCGGGAACGAACGTTTTCTCCGTCGTCGCGGAGGCCCGAGCCCGGCACCCGCCAAGTGGGGCATTCGCAGGCCGACCGTGCCACTCGGGCGGCCTCTGCTCGATCTGGATCGCCTGCTCAACCGTCTTCGCGAGCGACAGCATTGCTTCGCTTCGCTTGCAAAGAGCGACGCGCGGCGTGGGCCGAGTTTCCCCGGAAAGGCCCCAACTGCCGCGCCCTGGCGAGAGGCACGGCGAGGATCGTGCCCGTCTATTCCTCCGCGGCCACGCCCTTGCCGGGCGCGCCGCGATAGCCTGTGGCGAGCACGTAGAGTTCGCTCGAATCGGCCCGGCTGGCGGAGGGCTTCACGTGGCGGACGACGGCGAAGTCGCGCTTCAGGTTGGCGAGCAACTCCCCCTCGGTGCCGCCCTGAAGCACCTTGGCGAGATAGGCGCCGCCGGGCGCCAGCACCTCGCGGGCGAACTCGGCGGCGGTCTCGGCGAGGCCGATGATGCGCAGGTGGTCGGTCTTCTTGTGGCCCGTCGTGTTGGCGGCCATGTCGGACATCACGAAATCGGCCGGGCCGCCGAGCAGGTCGATGAGCTGCCGGGGGGCGTCGTCGTCCAGGAAGTCGAGGGTGATGAACTCCACCCCGGCCATGGGCTCGATGGGCAGGAGGTCGATGCCCACCACCTTGCCGGTCGGTCCGACGACGCGGGCCGCCACCTGCGACCAGCCGCCGGGGGCCGCGCCCAGGTCCACGATCCGCTGGCCGGGCTTCAGGAGCTTGAACCGCTCGTCGATCTCGATGAGCTTGAACGCCGCGCGGGAGCGATAGCCCTCGCGCTTGGCGCGGGCCACGTAGGGATCGTTGAGCTGCCGTTCGAGCCAGCGCGTCTGCGAGACGGTGCGCTTGCGCGCGGTCTTCACCCGCTGCTTGAGATCCCCGCGCACGCCCCCGGTGGAGCCCGCGCCGCCGCGCCTGTCAGTCATGAACCCTGTGTCCGTCGCCCGTTACCGCACGGGCTTGCGCGACCATACCCCATCTTCGCGCATCATGTTCACGAGGAGCCCCTCGCGCAGGCCACGGTCGGCGATGCGCAGGCGCTCGGAGGGAAAGGCCCGGCGCAGGGCTTCGAGGATCGCGCAGCCGGCGAGGACGAGGTCCGCCCGGTCGCGGCCGATGCAGGGGTTGTCGACCCGCTGCTCCAGCCGCGTGTCCAGCAGGTCGTCGATGGCGGCCGAGACCTCGTCGTCGCGCATCCACAGGCCGTCGACCCGGCGGCGCTCGTAGCGGGCGAGGCGCAGGTGCATCGCCGCGATGGTGGTGACGGTGCCCGACGTGCCGAGCAGGTGAAAGCTCTTGGCCGTGGCGGCCGGGGCGGCGCGCAGGGCGAAGGCGGCGAGTTTCTCCGCCACCTCCTCGACCATGCCCTCGAACATCCGCCGCGTGACATCCGCGCCGCCATGGCGCTCGGCGAGCGTCACGACGCCGACGGGGAGGGAGTCCCATGCGCGGATGCGCAGGGTCGGATCGGTGGAGGGGTTCGTCGCCGCGCCGTCGAGCCACGCCACCTCGGTGGAGCCGCCGCCGATGTCGAAGATCACGACCGACTCGGCCCTCGGATCGGCCAGGGCCGCGCAGCCGGTGACGGCGAGGTAGGCCTCGGTCTGCCGGTCCACGATCTCGAGGTCGAGCCCGACCGACTGGCGCACGCGCTCGACGAAATCGGCGCCGTTCACGGCGAGCCGGCAGGCCTCGGTGGCGATGATCTTCGCGCGACGGACCCGGCGGGCCTGCATCTTGGTGCGGCAGATGCGCAGGGCCTCGACCGTGCGCTCGATGGCGGCCTCGCTCAGCCGGTCCGATGACCCCAGCCCCTCGCCCAGCCGCACGATGCGCGAGAAGGCATCGATCACCCGAAAGCCGCCATAGGTCGGCTCGGCGATCAAAAGCCGGCAATTGTTCGTGCCGAGATCGAGGGCCGCATAGCTCTGCCGACGCTCGCGGCCCGCATACAGGGTCGGCGTCGGGAGCGGCACGATGCCGGCTGCAGGCCGGGCCGGCGCGGCCGCGGCGGTCTCGTCCCTCATCGGCGCGGCCGTCGAATCCTCATCGGCCCGGCTGACAGCCAGACCTCACTTGCCCGCGAGCCTACAGGCTCGGGCGGGAACTGCAACGGGCGAACGTCGACCGGGGGTCAGGCGAACACTTTTGCGACGCCGGCGGCACGGGGGATCGGCCGCAGCAGACTCTTCACCTGCGAGTAGGGGCGGGGCCTGTTGATGATCTCGTCGAGCCGCGACCAGAGGGTCTTGGGCGAGAACGGCTTGGCGATGATCTCATTGACGCCGAGCCCGACCGCCCGGTCCACCACGTTCCGGCGGGGCTGGGCGAGCATCAGGATGATCGGCAGGGTGGGGCAGGGGGAGGTCGAGGGCGTGCGCGCCAGCCGGATGAACTCCTCGCCCGACAGGATCGAGAGATCCCAATCAATAATGGCGATGTCGGGCTTGCTCTCGGCCAAGACGCCGAGCGCCTCGGCGCCGTCGGGCGCTTCGAGGACGCGCTTGATGCCCACGCGCATCAGCATGTCCCGGACGATGCGCCGGATATAAAGGCTCTCGTCGACGACGAGGGCGGAGAGGTCGGGGAAGGTCGGTGTGGCAATCATCGGGTGCGTCGTCCCGTCGCGAACGTAGCCGACCGGACTTTGCATTTCGCTAACGCCACTCACCCTCCGCGTGATGCTTGCGGCAGGAAAGTGATTGAACCGCCGCGTTTCGGCCTTAAAGGACCTTGCGGTCAAGGCCCGATTGCGTCAGGACTGAGCCATTATTCTTGGTTAGCGTAACCTGGGGTAATGCGCAGTGCGAGCCGCCGATCCTCCGCAATGATCGGCGTGTATTTTGAATACGGGCGGCGGACGGTTTTTGCGAGCTTCTAATGGGACGTGGTCGTGATTTCAGGGGGCCGCAGAAGCGCGGCTTCGACGAGAGCGGTGAGCCGAGATGGCCTGATCAGGCTCCCTCGGGCGGCTTTGGCGGGGGCTACGGCGGCGGCGCCGGTGGCGGCGGTTATGGCGGCGGCGGCGGTTACGGCGGGGGCGGCTTCGACCGTGGTCCGGCCCGCGGCGCGGCGCCGGCTCCGACGGGCCCTGAGCGCGATGCCACTGTAAAGTGGTTCAACAAGGAGAAGGGCTTCGGCTTCGTCGAACTCGGCGACGGTTCGGGCGATGCCTTCCTCCACATCCGGGCCGTCGAGGCCGCCGGCCATGACGACCTCATGCCCGGCACCAAGCTGATGGTGACGACGGCGCAGGGCCAGAAGGGTCCGCAGGTCACGAGCGTGACCAGCGTCGACACCTCCACGGCCGAGGCTCCGGCGCCCCGTCGCGAGTTCCGTCCGCGCACCGAAGGCTTCGGCGGCGGTGGCGATCGCTTCGGCGGTGGCGGCAGCCGTGGCGGCGACCGATTCGGTGGCGGCGGCGGTGGTGGCGGACGCGCTCCGTCCGGCCCGTCGACCGAGATGGTCGGCACCGTGAAGTGGTACGACCCGGCCAAGGGCTTCGGCTTCGTCTCGGTGAACGATGGCGGCAAGGACGTATTCGTCCACCGCTCCGCGCTCGCCCGCGCCGGCCTCGACTCCCTGGCCGAGGGCCAGCAGGTCACGCTCGGCGTCGTCGAGGGCATGAAGGGCCGCGAGGCCTCCTCGATCAGCGTCGACGGCTGAGTTCGGGTTTCGCGGCGCCTCTCTGTCGCCGCGATGCCACGACAGATTCGAAACGGCGGCCCCAGCGGGCCGCCGTTCTCGTTTCACGCGCTGGGTTCCGCATGATTCGTCGCCTGCCGCTCCTGCTCCTCCTCGCCGCCCCGCCGGCCCAGGCCGAGGATTTCACGGGTTTCTACGCGGGCGTGAATGCCGGCTATGGCTGGAGCCGCGAGAAAGACACGGGCGTCGGCCCTGCGGTCTCGCAAGGCGCCCCCTCCGGCGAGAACGGACCCGCGAGCGCCCTTCCGCCCAGCGCCTCGGCCGCCGCCGCCGAGATCCGGCGCACGGGGCGCGGCACCAGCGGCCGCTGAGCGCGAAACGATTCCTTCGAGATGCGCCAAGTGCTTGGCGTCTTGTTGGAATCGTTCCGAAAGATAGCGATTGCGGAGCGCCGCCGGCCGCTGCTACCCGACGCCATGGCCAGTGACCCGCCACCCATCGACGCTTCGCGCGATCCGACCGTCCGAATCGGACCGGGCTGGCGCGAGCGCTTCGCCGTCGCGGGCCGGGTCGCCCTCGCGGCATTCGGCGGCTACGCGGTGGCCGCCCTCGCGACCGCTCTGGCCGCCGTGGTGCTGCCGCTGTCGCGGCCCGAGGCGGTGTCGACGGCGATGCTGGCGAGCTTCGCGGTGATGGCCGGGGCCGTGGTGTTCGTCTTCGTCGCCGCGACGCTGCGCCGGGCCGCCCTCGGCCTTGCCGGGACGGCGGCCCTCCTCACGGCAGGGCTGTGGCTTGCGGGCGGCTTCTCGGCGGGGGTGCCGGCATGAGCGAACCCAAGCGCTTCCGCCCCGCCATGGCGTGGCTGCACACCTGGGCCGGGCTCATCGTCGGCTGGGTGCTGTTCGCGGTCTTCGTCACCGGCACGGCAAGCTACTACAAGGACGACATCACCCGCTGGATGCGCCCGGAATTGTCCGAGACCGCCGTCGATCCGGCGGCGGCGGCCACCTTGGCCGGTCAGTATCTCGCCCGGCAGATGCCGGATGCGGGCGGCTGGTATATCGGCCTGCCGAAGCCGGACAATCCGGTGACGGAGGTCTATTGGTGGAAGAGCTTCGACGGGCCGTTCCACCACGCGCTGCTCGATCCCGCCACCGGCGAGCCGACCCGCGCCCGCGACACCAGGGCCGGTGACTTCCTCTACCGCTTTCATTTCGAACTGGCGCTGCCGCCGCTCTGGGGGCGCTGGATCGTCGGCGCCTGCGCGATGGTCCTGCTGATCGCGCTGATCTCCGGCATCGTCACCCATCGCCGGATCTTCGCCGACTTCTTCACCTTCCGGCCGGATCGGTCACGGCAGAGGGCGTGGCTCGATGCGCACAACCTGTTCGGCGTGCTGGCGCTGCCGTTCCATCTGATGATCACCTATACGGGCCTCGTCACCTTGGGACCGATGCTGATGCCCTGGGGCATGAAGGCGGCCTACCACGACGCGGCGCCGACTTTCTTCGTCGAGGCCGGCCTGATGCCCAAGGGCCGGATGCCGGCGGGCCGGGCCGCCGAAGGGCGTCCCCTCGGGGAGATCGTCCGCACCGCCGAGAAGGACGGCGGCGAATCGCCGGAGGGGCTGACGGTCTCGTCACCGGGCAACGCTGCCGCAACGGTGAGCGCCGTGTTCGAGGAGCCGCACGGCCTCGCCCATCTCCACCCGCAGATCGCCTACGATGCGGTGACGGGCGCCGAACTCGGCCGCAACCTGCCGGCCGGGCCGGCGACGCGCACCGCAACCGTGATGTACGGCCTGCACGAGGCGCAATTCGCCTCGCACGCCCTGCGGGTGCTGTTCTTCCTGTGCGGGGCGCTCGGCGCCGCGACGGTGGCCTCGGGCCTCGTGCTCTGGACGGTGGCGCGGGCGCCGAAGGGCGCGGTCCCGGAGGGGTTCGGCCTGCGCCTCGTGCGGATCCTGAACATCGGGACGATTGCCGGATTGCCGGCCGGAATCGGCGCCTTCTTCCTCGCCAACCGGCTGCTGCCCCTTTACCTCGCGGAGCGCGCTTCCTGGGAGGTCGGGCTGTTCTTCGGCGCCTGGATCCTCGTGGCGCTGGTGGGCGCCCTGGCGCCGCGCCGGCGTGCATGGCCCTGGACGCTCGGACTGGCCGCGACGGTGTTCCTCGCCGTGGTCCCGGCCGACCTCGCGCTGATCGGCGAGCCGCGCTTCGTGCCCTTCGACATCGCGATGCTGGTTGCGGCGTTGCTGCTGATTCTCGCCGCGCGGATGGCCGCGCGAGCCCCGGCGGCCCTGTCCCGCAGGGCCACGGCACGGGTGGCCGAGGCATGAGCGCGGCGGGGCTGCTGTTCTGCGCCGCCCTGGCCTTCACCGGGATGGCGGCCTTGGCCCTCAGCCTCGACAGGCACCACCGCGTCGCCCTGCTCGGGCCGGTGCCGCGCGGGCGTGTCGGCGCCCTGCGCGCGGCGGGCTGGGCCGGGCTCGCCCTGTCCTTCGGGGCATCGATCGCCCTGGACGGCTGGAATTTCGGGCCGGTCCAGGCCACGGGCGCCGTCACCGCCGCGGCCTTGGCGGTGGCCCTGTGCCTGACCTACCGGCCGACATGGCTGCGGCCGGCGGCGCTCGCCGCGCTGCCCCTCGCGGCGGCTTGCCTTCCCTTCGTGATCGCGGCCTGAACGGCGGGGTCGCCAAGGCCCGCGAGCGGGCGTAAGCTCGCTCCGGGAGCATCGGCCAAAAGTCCACCTTGCTTCGGCCGGCCATCTGACATTGGCTAGAGCCCGGAGCCGAGGGAAGCGGCACGGATCCCCGATGGGGGCCGAATCAACGAGCCGCGGTCCGCGAGGCCGGGCCCAACCCAGGGAGTACGCCCATGAACAAGCCCGAATTCTTCGGCGACAGCCGCACGAAGTCGCCGTTCTCGTCGCGCTACGAGAACTTCATCGGCGGCCAGTGGGTCGCCCCCAATGCCGGCCGCTATTTCGAGAACACCTCGCCCATCACCGGCAAGGTCGTCTGCGAAGTGGCCCGCTCCGATTCGACCGACATCGACCGGGCGCTCGACGCCGCCCACGCGGCCAAGGAGGCCTGGGGCCGCACCGCGCCGGGCGAGCGCGCCCGCATCCTGAACAAGATGGCCGACCGGATGGAGGAGAACCTCGACCTCCTCGCCCTGGCCGAGACCTGGGACAACGGCAAGCCGATCCGCGAGACGACGCACGCCGACATCCCCCTCGCCATCGACCATTTCCGCTACTTCGCCGGCTGCGTGCGGGCGCAGGAAGGCTCGATCTCCGAGATCGACCACGACACCGTCGCCTACCACTTCCACGAGCCGCTGGGCGTCGTCGGCCAGATCATCCCGTGGAACTTCCCCATCCTGATGGCGGTGTGGAAGCTCGCTCCGGCGCTGGCCGCCGGCAATTGCGTGGTGCTGAAGCCCGCCGAGCAGACCCCGGCCTCCGTGCTGGTGCTGATGGAAGTCATCGGCGACCTGCTCCCGCCGGGCGTGCTGAACATCGTCAACGGCTTCGGCCTGGAAGCCGGCAAGCCGCTGGCCTCCTCGCCGCGCATCGCGAAGATCGCCTTCACGGGTGAGACGACCACCGGCCGCCTCATCATGCAGTACGCCTCGCAGAACCTGATCCCAGTGACGCTGGAACTGGGCGGCAAGTCGCCGAACATCTTCTTCGCCGACGTGGCGAACGAGGACGACGACTTCTTCGACAAGGCGCTGGAAGGCTTCACGATGTTCGCCCTCAACCAGGGCGAAGTCTGCACCTGCCCGAGCCGCGCCCTCGTCCACGAATCGATCTACGACCGGTTCATGGAGCGGGCGATCAAGCGCGTCGAGGCGATCACGCAGGGCTCGCCCCTCGACCCGGCCACGATGATCGGCGCGCAGGCGTCGAGCGAGCAGCTGGAAAAGATCCTCAGCTACGTCGACATCGGCAAGCAGGAGGGCGCGGAGTGCCTCACCGGCGGTGAGCGCGGCGTGCGCGAGGGCGAATTGGCCGAGGGCTTCTACATGAAGCCCACCGTGTTCCGCGGCCACAACAAGATGCGGATCTTCCAAGAAGAGATCTTCGGCCCGGTCCTGTCGGTCACGACCTTCAAGGACGACGCCGACGCCCTCTCCATCGCCAACGACACGCTCTACGGCCTCGGCGCCGGCGTCTGGACCCGCGACGGGACCCGCGCCTATCGCTTCGGCCGGGCGATCCAGGCGGGCCGCGTCTGGACGAACTGCTATCACGCCTACCCGGCCCACGCGGCCTTCGGCGGGTACAAGCAGTCCGGCATCGGCCGCGAGACGCACAAGATGATGCTCGACCACTACCAGCAGACGAAGAACATGCTGGTTAGCTACTCGGCCAAGAAGCTCGGATTCTTCTGAGCCTCGCCGAGTCTCCCCCCGAGACTGCCTTGGGCCCCGGTCATCTGGCCGGGGCCTCTTTGCGTCCGGGGCTCGCCACCCCCACCTGACGGCCATAGATCCCACCGGAACCAACGAACGGGAGGAGCACATGAGCGCCACGGAGACGGTCGAGGCCACCACCGCCGAGCAGACCGGCGCGGACGGGACGCCGCTGCGGGTCACCGCGACGCCTGTGGCCCTGGCGCTGATCGAGGAACTGAAGGCCGAATACGGGCCGGTGATGTTCCACCAATCCGGCGGCTGCTGCGACGGCTCCTCGCCGATGTGTTACCCGGTCGGCGACTTCATCGTCGGCGACGGCGACGTCCATCTCGGCCAGGTCGGCGGGGCGGATTTCTTCATCTCCCGCTCGCAGTTCGAGGTCTGGAAGCACACCCACATCATGCTCGACGTGGTGCCCGGCCGGGGCGGCATGTTCTCCCTGGAGAACGGCCGCGAGAAGCGCTTCCACATCCGCTCGCGGCTCTTCACCCAAGCCGAGAACGACGCGCTTGGCGGCGCGTGCCGGTTGTGATGTCCTCACGCCACTCCGTCATTGCGAGCGGAGCGAAGCAATCCAGGGCGGCGGGTCGTTTCCGGACGTGGCGGATCCCTGGATTGCTTCGCTTGCGCTCGCAATGACGGTTTGGATCGTTGGGGGGATGGGATGACCGAACGAGCCGGCCTCATGGTGGTGCGGGAGGGCGCGCCCTTCCGGGGGAAGCAGGGGCACATGTACCGCCACGCCATCTCGGCGGAGGCGGTGGGCGCCACGGCGCTGCACATGCAGCTTCTTGAGATCGCCCCCGGCGAGCGCGCCCATGCCCACAAGCACGAGGCGCACGAGACCGCGATTCACGTCCTGAAAGGCGTGTCGGGCTGCTTCTGGGGCGAGCGGCTGGAACACCACGCCATCGCGGGGGCGGGGGAGTTCGTCTACATCGCCGCGAACGTCCCGCACCTGCCCTACAACCGCAGCGCGACCGAACCGGTGGTGGCAGTGATCGCCCGCACCGATCCGAACGAGCAGGAGAGCGTCGTCCTCCTGCCGGAATTGGAAGCGGGGGTGGATTGGTCGAAGGCCGAAGCCTGACCTACTGGGCCTCGATCCGGTCGTTGCCGAGCCGTTCCGCCCGCGCCTTCTCGTCGTTGGAAAGCCCGGCGACGGCTTGGTCGAGCCACGCATCGGACAGGCCCTGCCCGGCGGCGGCGAGGTTCCAGGCCGCCGCCTCGACAAGGTTCTTCGGCAGCCCGCGCCCGGAGGCGTAGAGCCGGGCGACCCGGTTCTGCGCGATGGCGTTGCCGCGCTTGGCCGCGTGCAGGAAGTAGCGGGCCGCCGCCCGCTCGTCCTTCGGCACGCCCGTCCCGTTGAACAGCAGGATCGCGAACTCGACCTCACCCGCGAGGTCGCCGTTATCGGCCGAGCGGCGGAACCACGAGGCCGCCTCGGTCGGGTCCTTCGGCACGCCTCGGCCCTGCAAATAGAGCACCCCGAGATCGTGCTGCGCCGGTCCGAGTTCGGCATCGGCGGCCTTGCAGAACTGCTTGGCGGCCTCGGCCTCGTCGGCGGGAAGCCCCGTGCCGATCAGGATCAGGCCGAGATTGTAGGAGGCCGTGGGCGAGCCGAGGGCCGCCGCCTGTTCGAGCCAGCGCCGCCCGGCCTTGGGATCGCGCGGCACGCCGCGCCCGTCGAGCGCCATCAGCCCCAGCGAGGACATCGCCGCCGGGTCCTTTTGCGCGGCGGCGAGCTTGTACCACTCGGCCGCCTTCAGCGGGTTCTGCGGCACGCCGAGGCCCTGATTGTAGAGCTCACCGAGCAAGGTCATCGCTGGCGCGTCCTTGGGGTCGGCCTCGATGCGCTTCGTCGCCTCGCGGAACGCGGTGACGTATTGCCCGCGCTGGTAGGCGCCATAGGCGAAATCCGGCGTCTGGCCGGTCGCCGGGGGGATGGCGCCGCCGCTGTAGTTCGGCGTGTAGGGCGTCGGCAATTCCCGGGACGGCTTCTTCTCGGGAGGGGGGACGGCGGTCGCGTTCGGATCGGCGATCGAGGCGGCTTGAACCGCCCCTTGCGACGCCCCTTGGACGATCAGAAGGGCGGCGAGGGCGAGGGCGCGCATCCTCATCCGGCCCGCGCCCCGATCAGCGCCTGAGCGCGTCCCACGGCCTCGGGATCGCTGGTCCAGATCGCGCTTTCCAGGCCGACGAACTCGGCGCCGGTCTCCACGAGGGCAGGTAGCTCGGCCTCCGTCGCGGCGACGGCGATGCAGGGCGTTTCGAAGATCTCGGCCCACCAGCCGGCCCGCGCCAGCACGCCGTCCGCGTCCGGCGCGGCGCCGTCCGGGTAGAGGCCGCCGAACATGAGGTAATCGACGCCCGCCTCGCCGGCTTCCATGGCGATGTGCTTCGATTCGAGGCCGCCGGTCCCGAGGATGCGCCCGTCCTTCAGGCGGGATCGCAGGTCGCCGAGGTCGCTGGCGGGGTCGCGGGGCTTGTCGAGATGGAGGCCATCCGCGCCGCCCCGCGCGGCGACCTGCACGAGGTCTCCCGCGAAGCCGGGGCAGGCGATGACCAGGGCGGCCTCCCGCGCCTGGGTGATGGCGGAGGCGCGCTTCACGAGGGCGGTCAGCGCGCGCTCGTCGGCGGGGGCGAGCCGCAGGATCACCGCCGCGACGTCGCCTGCGGCGCAGGCGGCCTCAAGGGCGGGCAGAAGAGCCTCGGCCCCCGTGGCGTCGAGGCCGTGGGGACCGAGGAGAGCGAGACGTTGATCGACCATGGGCCCTGGCTGCGAGGCTGAAACCGCCTTCGCTTACTGCGCCCCGATCTTCGGGTCGAGGGAGCCGTTGGCATAACGCTTGGCCATTTCGGCCACGGAGATCGGACGGATCTTCGAGCCCTGGCCCGCCGTGTTGAACTCCTCGAAGCGCTGCTTGCAGAGCTTCGTCATCGCGTCCATGGCGGGCTTGAGGTACTTGCGCGGATCGAACTCCGAGGGGTTCTCGGTGAGTACCTTGCGGATCTGGCCGGTCATGGCCATCCGGTTGTCGGTGTCGATGTTGATCTTGCGCACGCCGTGCTTGATCCCGCGCTGAATCTCCTCGACCGGCACGCCCCAGGTCGGCTTCATCTGGCCGCCGTACTGGTTGATGATGTCCTGCAGGTCCTGCGGCACCGAGGACGAGCCATGCATGACGAGGTGGGTCGTCGGCAGGCGGCGGTGGATCTCCTCGATCACGTTCATGGCGAGCACGTCGCCGTCGGGCTGGCGGGTGAACTTGTAGGCGCCGTGGCTGGTGCCCATGGCCACGGCCAGCGCATCGACCTTGGTCGCCTGGACGAACTTCACCGCCTCCTCGGGATCGGTGAGGAGCTGGTCGTGGGAGAGGGTGCCCTCTGCGCCGTGGCCGTCCTCGGCCTCGCCCTGGCCGCTCTCCAGCGAGCCGAGCACGCCGAGTTCGCCTTCCACCGAGACGCCGGCCCAATGGGCCATCTGGGTGACGTTGCGGGTGATCTCGACGTTGTAATTGTAGTCGGCCGGGGTCTTGCCGTCGGCCTTGAGCGAGCCGTCCATCATCACGGAGGTGAAGCCGTACTGGATGGCGGTGGCGCAGGTCGCCTCGTTATTCCCGTGGTCGAGGTGCATGCAGACCGGGATGTGCGGGTAGATCTCGACGAGGCCGTCGATCAGCTTGGCCAGCACGACGTCGTTGGCATAGGCACGGGCGCCCCGGCTCGCCTGGAGGATCACCGGCGAATCGGTGGCATCGGCGGCCGCCATGATGGCGAGCCCCTGTTCCATGTTGTTCAGGTTGAAGGCCGGCACGCCGTATTCATGCTCGGCGGCGTGGTCGAGGAGCTGCCTCAGGGTGATCCGTGCCATGTGTCCCACCTCGGTTTCGTGCCGGCGGGGCGTCCCGCCCTATCCAATCTAAACACCTCATCCTGAGGTGCCGCAGCGTAGCGGAGGCCTCGAAGGAGGCCTCCAGAACCCATTGCGCTCCCTAGATCCCTCCTTCGAGGCCCGCTGACGCGGGCACCTCAGGATGAGGTCGGGCAGGGAGAACCGGCGTCTCAGCCCTTGGCGCGCAGCGCCTCGACGCCCGGAAGGGCCTTGCCCTCCAACCATTCGAGGAAGGCGCCGCCCGCCGTCGAGACGTAGGTGAAGGTCTGGCCGACGCCAGCGTGGTTGAGTGCGGCCACGGTGTCGCCGCCGCCCGCCACCGAAACCAACTGGCCCGCCTTGGTCCGCTCGGCCGCGTGCTGCGCCGCCGCGACGGTGGCCGCGTCGAAGGGCGTCAGCTCGAAGGCGCCGAGGGGGCCGTTCCAGACCAGGGTCTTGGCGCCGTCGATGGCGGCGTTGATCTCGGCGACCGATCGGGGGCCGGCATCGAGGATCATGCCGGTCTCCGGCACGGCATCGACCGGGACGGTCTCGTGGCTCGCGTTCGCCTTGAATTCGGAGGCCGAGACGGCATCGACCGGCAGGATGATGCGGCAGCCGGCCTTCTCGGCGGCGGCGAGGATGCGGGTCGCGGTCTCGGCGAGGTCCTTCTCGCAGAGGGACTTGCCCACGCCCTTGCCCTGCGCGTGCAGGAAGGTGTTGGCCATGCCGCCGCCGATCACCAGCATGTCGACCTTGGCGACAAGGTTCTCGAGGAGGTCGATCTTGGACGACACCTTGGCGCCGCCGACGAGGGCGATGACCGGGCGCTGGGGCGATTCCAGGCCCTTGGTGAGGGCGTCGAGTTCGGCCTGCATCTCGCGGCCGGCATAGGCCGGCAGGCGGTGGGCGAGGCCCTCCGTCGAGGCATGGGCGCGGTGGGCGGCCGAGAACGCCTCGTTGACGTAGATGTCGCCGTTGGCGGCCAGCGCGTCGGCGAAGTCCGCCTCGTTCTTCTCCTCGCCCGCATGGTAGCGGGTGTTCTCCAGCAGGAGCACGTCGCCGTCCTTCATCGCGGCGACGGCCTGGGCCGCCGGATCGCCGATGCAGTCGGAGGCGAAGGCGACCGGCTGGCCGAGCGCCTTCGAGAGGGCCGGCACCACCGGCTCAAGGGAATCCTTGGCCTCGCGCTTGCCCTTCGGACGGCCGAAATGCGCGAGCAGCACCACCTTCGCGCCCTTGGCGGCGATCTCGCGGATCGTCGGGACGACCCGCTCGATCCGCGTCGCGTCGGTGACGCGGCCGTTCTCCATGGGCACGTTCAGGTCGACGCGCAGGAGCACGCGCTTCCCCTGAAGCGAACCGGCATCGTCGAGGGTGCGGAAGGCGCTCATCGGGTCCTTTGAAGTCGGAAAGTCAGGGAACGGGGATCAGCCGGCGCGCGGCGGCAGCAATTGTTCGAGGTTCAGCCGCTGCAGGGCGACCATCAGCGCGACGGTCAACACGGCGGTGATGATGGCGGTGAGAACGAGGGCCCCGGTCCCCGGCAGTCGCCGGGTACGCTCGGCGAGGCCGCGCACCTCGTTGCGCAGGGCCGCGAGGTCGGATTGGCGGGCGGCCTCGTTCATCCGGCCGGTGGCGCCCTCGACCTTGTCTTCGACGCGGGACAGGAGCGCCTCGGAGCGGGCGTACTTGTCCTCGATGCGCGAGGCCTTGTCCTCGATCCGCGCGAGCTGGTCGAAGAGCTGGTTGGCGGAGATGGACGTCACGGGTGCCGCGGCCGAGGCGGCGGCGGGAGATGCGACGGCGGGGGGAGGGGGAGGCGAGGAGGGAGGAGGCGGAGGTGCCGAAGCGGGAACCTGGGGAATGAAACCCTGCCCGCTCGAAGAGCCCTGCGACGCGTCTGCCATCCCGAGAACCACCCTTACGAAGGAACGCCGTGTCCACATACGTCGCCCCGCCGCCCGAGGGGGCGGCGGGGCCGGTCGCGGTCGATCAGATCAGCTTGGCCATGGCGACGGCGGTGTCGGCCATGCGGTTCGAGAAGCCCCACTCGTTGTCATACCAGGTCAGGATGCGGACGAGCACGCCGTCCATCACCTTGGTCTGGTCGAGGTGGAAGGTCGACGAATGGGGATCGTGGTTGAAGTCGATCGAGACGTTCGGCTGATCGGTGACGCCGAGGACGCCCTTGAGCGGGCCGGCGGCGGCCGCCTTGATCGCGTCGTTGACCTCTTGGACCGTCGTCGCGCGCTTGGCCGTGAACACGAGGTCGACCGCCGAGACGTTCGGGGTCGGCACGCGGATCGAGGTGCCGTCGAGGAGGCCCTTCAGCTCCGGCAGCACGAGGCCCACGGCCTTGGCGGCGCCGGTGGTGGTCGGGATCATCGACAGGGACGCGGCGCGGGCCCGGTAGAGGTCCTTGTGCATCTGGTCCAGCGACGGCTGGTCGTTGGTGTAGGAATGGATCGTCGTCATGAAGCCGCGCTCGATGCCGATGGCTTCGTGCAGCACCTTCGCGACCGGCGCGAGGCAGTTGGTGGTGCAGGAGGCGTTCGAGACCACGAGGTGCTCGGCGGAGAGCTTGTCGTGGTTCACGCCGTAGACGACCGTGAGGTCGGCACCGTCGGCGGGGGCCGAGACGAGGACGCGCTTGGCGCCGGCGTCGAGGTGCGCCTTGGCCTTGTCCTTCGAGGTGAAGATGCCGGTGCATTCGAGGGCGATGTCGACGCCGAGGTCGCGGTGGGGCAGCTCGGCCGGGTTGCGGACGGCGGTCACCTTGATGCGGCGGCCATCCACCACGAGGAATTCGCCGTCGACGGCAACCTGGCCGGGATAGCGGCCGTGCACGGAATCGAAGCGGAGCAGGTGCGCGTTGGTCTCGACCGGGCCGAGATCGTTGATCGCCACGACCTCAATGTCCTTGCGGCCGGATTCGGCGATGGCGCGCAGCACGTTGCGCCCGATGCGCCCGAACCCGTTGATGGCAACCTTCGTCACGGCAATGATCCTTCCTGATGCCGGGCAGCCCTGCGCGCGTGGGCTTGAACCGGGGATGAACCGGTGCACCGCCACTCCGGCACCACCGCAACGCTCTCTTGTGCGGCGAAGGAAATGCGGTCGCGGGCCCGCCCGGCGGCGGCTCGGTGGTCCACTTCGGGAACGCGCGGCTGTCTAGCATGGCGCCCCGACCTGTCAAACGACGGGAAGTGACAAACCACTGGTTGTCACGAACTTCGGTGAATTGCGCCGGGCGAAGACTGCAGAGATTCCTCGGAGAGGCTTTTTCCCTGGAAATCGTGAACCATCCGGTCGACACTTGGACCCACCCGCACCATGCCCTCACGCAAGATGACGATGCCGTCCGACGTACCCGATTCAGATCCCGTGACCGAAGCCCTGCACCGGCTCGACGCCGTGCTCGCGCGCCTCGAAGCGACCGTGACCCGCCGGCTCGAGGCCGAGGCCGCCCCCGACGACCGCGACACCGAACTGTCGCTGCTCGGCGAGGACCGGAGCCGGCTCGCCGCCGCCCTCGACGCGGCGAGCGCCCGGCTGGCGCAGGTGGAGGCGACCTCGGGGGAGGTCGGGAGCCGGCTCGACAGGGCCATCGCCGCCGTGGCCGGCGTGCTGGAAAGGCACTGACCGGATGCCGATCATCACCGTCACCATCGACAACAAGACCTACCGCATGTCCTGCGGCAAGGACGAGGAAGCGCACCTCACCGGCCTGACCCAGGATTTCAGCGAGCGCGTCGCGAAGATGCGGGAGAGCTTCGGCGAGATCGGCGACATGCGGCTTCACGTGATGGCCGCCCTGACGATCTCGGACGAATTGTCCGACCTGCGCAAGCGCTTCGCGGCCCTGGAGACCGAGGTGGCGCAGTCGCGCACCGTGGTCGAGGCGGCGGAGCGGGACCGGGACGAGGCGGCCACGCGAGCGGCCGAAGGCATCACCGCCGCCACCGGCCGGCTCGCCCGCCTCGCGGACGCCCTCAACGCCCCCCTCGGCAGCGCGCCGTTCGGGCGAGGCGAGGGGGAGACTTAGCGGAGACCTCCATCGAGGGGGTTCGACGCGTCTCTCTCCCACCCTCACCCTGAGGTGTCAGCCTTGGCAGGCACCTTGGAATCTGGCCGAGACTATCTGCAATCCCCTCTCCCCGCCTGCGGGGAGAGGGCCGCGACGACCCTGTCGTCGGCGCGGCGAGGCGGCAGCCGGGGGTGAGGGGGGCTGCCGGTTGAGTCTCCTCCGGTGAGCCCCCTCACCGCCGCTCCGGCTTCGCCTTTGCTTCCCACGGACACGACAAGGTGTCCGTGGGCCTCTCCCCGCAGGCGGGGAGAGGGGAACAAGCTGCCCGCCTCACTCCGCCTGGGGCGTATGCGTAGGTCCCGTGGTCTTGGCGATGCGGGAGCATTGCGGCTCCCCTCTCCCCGCCTGCGGGGAGAGGGCCGCGACGACCCTGTCGTCGGCGCGGCGAGGCGGCAGCCGAGGGTGAGGGGGCGCCCGGGCGAGTCTCCTCCGGTGAGCCCCCTCACCGCCGCTTCGGCTTCGCCTTCGCTTCCCACGGACACGACGAGGTGTCCGTGGGCCTCTCCCCGCAGGCGGGGAGAGGGGGACCCGCTGCCCTCACTCGGCTCCCGGCCCGGCGATGTAGCGGCCCAGCGCGGCGGCGGCGCGGAGCATGTGCGCGCGCATCCGGCGGGCGGCGATCTCGCCGTCCCCCTCCGACATGGCGGCCAGGATCTCGCCGTGCTCCTCCCGCGAGCGGTGGATGCGGTCGCCCTGGCGCAATTGCGTGCGCCGGAAGGCGGCGAGGCGTTCGCGCAGGGCCAGTGCCTGCTCCGCGAGGAAGCCGTTATGGGTGCCGGCATAGAGCGCCTCGTGGAAGGCGCGGTTCAGCCGGTCGTAGGTATCGACATCCCCCGTCGCCACGGACTCCGCCGAACGGTCGTGCAGGTCGATGAGCGCCCCGCGTTCGAGGGGCGTCATCCGGTAGGTGGCGAGCCGGGCGCACAGGGCCTCGACCTCGGCGGAGGTCTCGAACATGTCGCCGATCCGCTGCGGGGTCAGTTGCGCCACCACCACCCCCCGGCGGGGGCGGATCTCCACGAGGCCCGAGGCCGCGAGCTGGCGCAAGGCTTCCCGCACGGGGGTGCGCGAGGCGCCGTAGCGGTCGGCGAGAAGCTGCTCGTCGAGGGTGGTGCCGGCGGCGAAATCCCCCGCCGCGATGGCGTCCGTCAGCGCGTTGCGGATGCGCTCCGACAGAAGCCCCCGCTCGGCACCTCCCATTCCATCGCCCGCATCCATGCCCAGCCCCTCAGCCGACGAGGGCGCGCACCGTGAGGAAGAAGATCGACGGCCCCACAAGGCACCCGATGCCCGTGTGGAACGTCGCCGTCAGCGCGCCGTAGGGAACGAGTTTCGGATCCGTGGCCGCGAGGCCCCCGGCGACGCCGCTCACCGTCCCCATCAGGCCGCCATAGGCCATCGCGGAGCGGGGATTGTCGAGCCCGATCAGCTTGGCGACCAGCGGCGTGCCGACCATCACCATCACCGCCTTGGTCACGCCCGTGGCGATGGAGAGCGCCATCACCGTCGAATCGGCGCCGATGGCCGCCCCCGTCACCGGGCCGACGATGTAGGTGATCGCCCCCGCGCCGATGGTCGTGATCGACACCGCGTCGTGGTAGCCGAAGGCCACCGCCGTCAGCGTGCCGACGATGAAGGGCAGGATCGTGCCGAGCGCCAGCGCCAGCACGCCCAGCAGCCCGGCGCGGCGCGCCTCGATCACGTCCACTTCGAAGGCGGTGGCGACGATGGCGAAGTCGCGCAGCATCGCCCCGCCCATCAGGCCGATGCCGGCCAGCGCCGGGATGTCGGCGACGCCCTTCTTTCCGCCCGTGTAGAGCCCGCCGAAATAGGCGAGCACCAGCCCGAGCACGATGGCGATGGCCGAGCCGTGAACCCGGCCGTTGGTCAGGCGTTTCGCCGCGTAGTTGGAGACCAGGATCAGCCCGCCGACCACGGCGAAGGCCGCGACGAGGCTCTGCTCGATGAAGACGTGCTCGATGCCGTGCCAGATGCCGGTGCTGTTCATCGCTCAGACCTCCCGCCGCCGCGCCGCGATCTCGCCCGCGTCACCCTCGATGACCGCGCCGGCATGGGCGGCCTGCGCGTCCGCATGGCCCCGTCCGCCGAGGCGGCTCAGCAGCGCCACCGCGCCGAAGCACAGGACCAGCGAGCCCACCGCCGCGATGATGACGATGGGGCCGCCCGTCAGCGCGGCGACCACGTTCTGCTGCGCCGCCATGGCGACGACGATGGGGATGTACATCCCGGCCCAGAACTCGACGCCGAACTTCACGCCCTTCGACAGCTTGCCCCGCCGGTCGAGCCAGACGCGGGCGGCGATGAGCAGGATCATGGCGATGCCGACACCGCCGACATTCGCCTTCACGCCCAGCGCGATTCCGAGGAGGTCGCCGAGATACACGCCGATCAGCGTGCAGGTGGCGAGGAGGGCGACACCGAGCACGATCATCGCGCGGCCCTCCCCTCATGGGACGGCGCGCGGGCGAATTCCGCCGAATGCGGCATGGGACGTTTCCTTACCCTGTCTTCGCTACCCCTAACGTATGCAACATGATGCCGATTTGGCAATGTGATATACGAAAAAGTGAGAATTAGTGGTTTGAAAATTCACGAGGCCGCACTAACCTCATTCTCGCATACAAGGGAGACGAGCGATGGCCGACTGGCGCGGGGAAAGGCAGGCCCGCGACGCGCGCATCGAGGCGGGGCGGGCGCACGCGCGGGGGAAGGTCGTACCGGCGGATGCGGCGGTGGCGTTGCTCGAGGCGGTGCTGAAGCCGGGTGACCGCGTCTGCCTCGAAGGCGACAACCAGAAGCAGGCGGATTGCCTCGCCCGTGCGCTCAGCCAATGCGATCCGGCCAAGGTGAACGGGCTGCACATGGTGCAGTCGGGCATCGTGCTGCCGGAGCATCTCGACGTGTTCGAGACCGGCATCGCCGAGCGGCTGGACTATTCCTATTCGGGTCCGCAGGGCGCCCGCGTCGCCAAGATGCTCTATGGCGGCCAGATCAAGCTCGGGGCGGTGCACACCTACCTCGAACTCTTCGCCCGCTACTTCATCGACCTCACGCCGCATGTGGCGCTGATCGCGGGCGTCTCGGCCGACCGGGAGGGCAACCTCTATACGGGGCCGAACACCGAGGACACGCCGACCATCGTGGAGGCGACGCACTTCAAGAACGGCGTCGTCGTCGCGCAGGTCAACGAGATCGTGGACAAGGTGCCCCGCGTCGACATCCCCGGCGACCGGGTGGATTTCGTGGTCGAGGCGGATACGCCCTTCTTCGTGGAGCCGCTGTTCACCCGCGATCCGGCGGCGATGACCGAGACGCAGATCCTCATCGCCATGATGGCGATCAAGGGGATCTATGCCGAGTACGGCGTGCGCCGGCTCAACCACGGCATCGGCTTCGGGACGGCGGCCATCGAATTGCTGCTGCCGACCTACGGCGAGAAGCTGGGGCTCAAGGGCGAGATCGCGACGCATTTCGCCCTGAACCCCCACCCGACCCTGATCCCGGCCATCGAATCCGGCTGGGTGAAGCAGGTCCATTGCTTCGGCTCCGAGGTCGGCATGGACCGCTACATCCGGGAGCGGTCGGACGTGTTCTTCACAGGCGCCGACGGGTCGCTGCGCTCGAACCGGGCGCTGTGCCAGACAGCCGGGCTCTACGCCTGCGACATGTTCATCGGCGCGACCCTTCAGATCGACCTGATGGGCCATTCCTCCACCGTCACGCAGTCCCGCGTCGCGGGCTTTGGCGGCGCCCCGAACATGGGCTCGGACCCGCACGGCCGCCGCCACCCCTCCGACGCCTGGATGAAGGCGGGCCGGGAGGCGCAGGTGGTCGGCGATCCGGCGCTGATGCGCGGGCGCAAGCTCGTGGTGCAGTTGGTCGAGACCTTCGGGGACAAGCTCGTGCCGACCTTCGTGGAACGGCTCGACGCGATGGAACTCGCGAAGAAGATCGGCCTCGAACTGGCGCCGGTCATGATCTACGCCGACGACGTGACCCACATCGTCACCGAGGAGGGCATCGCCAACCTCCTTCTCTGCCGCGATGCCGACGACCGGGAGCAGGCGATCCGGGGGGTCGCGGGCTACACCGAGATCGGACGGGGCCGCGACCGGGCGAAGGTCGAGGAGCTGCGCGCGCGCGGCATCATCCGCCGGCCGGAAGACCTCGGCATCGAGCCCCTGGACGCCGACCGCTCGCTGCTCGCCGCGCGCTCGATCAAGGATCTCGTGCATTGGTCCGGGGGGCTCTACGAGCCGCCGGCCAAGTTCAGGAACTGGTGAGTGTCATGGAATCCCTGACCTTCCGCCACACCACGCAGAAGCCGCTGCCCGGCACCAAGGCCCAGGCGATCACCGGGGTCGTGGCCTCCGGCAACCTCGAAATCCTGCTGGAGCGTGTGCTGCCGCCGGATGCGTGCGAGATCGCCATCGAGACGCCGATCGCCGGCTACGGCCAGGTCTGGGAGGCGGTGGTGGCGGATTTCGTCGCCCGCGCCCAGCCCGGCGGCGTGCGCATCTCGATCAACGACGGCGGCGCCCGGCCGGACACCGTCTCCCTGCGCCTGCTGCAGGGCGCCCGGCTGCTGGAGGCTTAGAGATGGCCGGACCCGACCGCGACCGCCTGAGCTGGTACGAGGCCAGCGCCCGCCAGCGCCTCGACGCGCTCCTCGATGCCGGCAGCTTCCGCGAAGCCATCGGCCCGGCCGAGCGGCGGATGAGCCCGCACCTGCCCCTGTTCGACCTGCCCCGCGCCTTCGATGACGGCATCGTCGTCGGCTCCGGTGCCCTCCACGGGCGGACGGTGTTCGTCGCCGCGCAGGAGGGCCGCTTCATGGGCGGGGCCTTCGGCGAAGTGCATGGCGGCAAGCTCGTTGGGATGCTCCGCGCCGCCGTCGCGGAAAAGCCCGAGGCCGTGCTGCTCCTGTTCGACACCGGCGGCGTCCGCTTGCAGGAGGCCAATGCCGGCGAGACCGCCATCGCCGAGACGATGCGCGCCATCACCGAGGCCCGCGCGGCGGGCGTGCCGGTGATCGGGCTGATCGGCGGCCGGGCCGGCTGCTACGGCGGCGGCGGGCTCATCGCCGGCACCTGCTCGCGGCTCGCCGTCTCGGAGGGCGGGCGCATCTCGGTCTCGGGGCCGGAGGTCATCGAGACCAACAAGGGCGCCGAGGAATTCGATTCCCGCGACCGGGCGCTGGTCTGGCGCACCATGGGCGGCAAGCACCGTCGCCTGATCGGCGGGGCCGACGCCTTCTGCGACGACACCGTCGCGGCCTTCCGCGCCGCCGCCCTCGACCTGATCGGCCGGGCGCCGGCCTTCGACCTCGCGACGCTGGAGGCCGAGCAGGCGCGCCTGCGTGCCCGCATCGAGCGCTTCGGCGATTGCCGGGACGCGACGGAGATCTGGGCGCGGCTCGGGGTCAACGATCCCGAGGCGGTCCCCGCCATGGACACGCGCGCCTTTGAGGAGACCGTCGCCCGCGTGCAGGAGGCCCGCCATGACGCTCGCTGAGATCCTGACCTCGCTCTTTCCCGAGGGCCATGCGGTCACGGTGGCGGACGGTCTCGTTGCCGGGGACGGCCCCTTCGACGGCGGCCGGATGCGGGTGATCGGCATCGACGGCGACACGCCGCTCGGCGTCGAGGGCGCGCTGACGCTCGCCGGCCACGTCCTCGACGCGGTGCGGGCGGGGGACAAGGCGCCGATCCTCGTGGCGGTCGATTCCGACAGCCAGCGCATGAGCCGGCGCGACGAACTCCTCGGCCTCAACGAATGCCTCGCCCATCTCGCTAAGGCGCTGCTGCTCGCCGACCGGCACGGGCACCCGACCATCGGCCTGCTCTACGGGCATTCGGCGGCCGGCGCCTTCATCGCCACGGCGCTGGCGACGCGGGTGCTCGCGGCGCTCCCCGGCGCCAACCCGAGCGTGATGGACCTGCCCTCAGTCGCCCGCGTCACCAAGCTGCCGCTGGAGAAGCTTCAGGAGATGGCGCAATCGACGCCGGTCTTCGCGCCGGGCCTGGACAACATGCTCGCCACGGGCGCCGTCCACGCGGTGCTCGACCCCGCCGCGCCGCTTGGGCCGCAGATCGCCTCCCTGATCGCCGACCGGCCGGAGGGCGACATCCGCGACCGCCTCGGCCGCGAGCGGGGAGGGCGCCCGGTCGCGGAGGAGATCGCGGGCCTCGTCGCCGGGCGGCTCCGTGCCGGCTGAGGCATTCGCCCGCCACGATCTCGTCGCCGCCGCGCCCGCCGCCTGGGACGCGCTGCTCGCCGGGCGGCGCGACCTCGACGGCGTGCCGCACCTGCCCGGCTGGGCGAAGGCGGGCCGCCCGCTCATCGTCCGCCGCCGCGTGCCGGGGGAGGGCGATGATTTCGTGCCGCTCGGCCTGCCCCTGCCCCCCGCCGACGGCAAGCGCCGGATCGGCCTCGCCCTGCCGGCGCAAGCCCTGCGACCGGTGACGCCGCCGAGCCTCGCCGAGGCGGCGCCCCACGCCCCGGCCGCATGGCGGGGCGCCATCGACGCCCTGCTGGCACTCGCCGCCGAGCACGGCGTGACGCCCCGGCCCTTCGGCGCCCTGCTGTGGCAGGCGGTGACGGGCCTGACCTACCTCTCACCCACATCCGACCTCGACCTGCTGTGGCCCGGGCCTGTCCCGCGCACGCTCCTCGACGGCCTCGCCCGGATCGACGCCACGGCGCCGATGCGTCTCGACGGCGAAATCCTCCGGCCGGATGGCGGCGGGGTGCAGTGGCGGGAGTTGCACGAGGCGCCGCCTGGCGGCACCGTGCTGGTGAAATATCTCGACCGGGTGGCGATGCACCCCGTCGGATGAAATCCCCTCGCCGTCATGGCGAGCAAAGCGAATCCATCCAGGGCTGCGGGACATTTCCGAACGTGGCGCTACCCTGGATTGCTTCACTGCGCTCGCAATGACGAAGCGGGTCTCGGAACCACGCATGACCCTCGCGATCCTCCTGTCGGGCCAGGGCGGCCAGCACCCGGCCATGTTCGACCTCACGGCCGAACGCGCGGAAGCGCAGCCCGTGTTCGAGGCGGCGCGCCCGCTCCTCGGCGGCACCGACCCGCGCGACCTCGCCAAAGCGGGGGAGGGGCTGCACAGCAACCGCACGGGGCAGATCCTGTGCTGCGTCGCGGCGCTCGCGGGATGGAGCATCATCGCGGCGGGCCAGCCCGGCCGGGCCATCGTGGCGGGCTATTCCATCGGCGACCTTGCCGCCTGGGGCGTCGCCGGTCGCTTCGACGCCGCCACGGTGCTGCGCCTCGCCGCCGCCCGCGCCGAGGCGATGGACGCGGCTTCCGGCGAGGGATTCGGCCTCGCGGGCATCCGCGGCCTCACCCTTCAGGCCCTGGACGACCTCGCCCGGCGGCACGGATGCCACCTCGCCATCCGCAACGCCGCCGACAGCGGCGTGGTCGGCGGGAAGCGGGACGCCCTCGACGCCCTCTGCACGGACGCCCTGGCGCAGGGCGCCCAGCGGGCCGTGCCGCTGGCCGTCGCGACGCCCTCGCACACGCCGCTCCTCGCCGCCGCCTCGGGGCGTTTCCGGCAGATCCTGGCGGAGGCCGAGCTTCTCCGGCCGCCGCCTTCCGCGCCGCGTCTGCTGAGCGGCCTCGACGGGGCGGCGGTGTTCCAGCCGCAGGCCGGGCTCGACAAGCTCGCGCGTCAGATCTCCCACACGATCGACTGGGCCGCCTGCATGGAGGCCTGCGGCGAGTACGGCGCGACCCATGTGCTCGAACTCGGCCCCGGCCATGCGCTGGCCACCATGGCCGAGGCCGCCCTGCCCGGGGTGCGGGTCCATGCCCTCGACGCGTTCCGCTCGGTGGAGGGCGTGCGCGACTGGATCGGGCGCGGCTGAGGCTGGCGCCGTGCCCCGGCCTGTTCCATATCCGGCCCATCCGCCGGCTCAGGGAGTACGCCCGATGAAGACCTATCAGCTCTACATCGATGGGGCGTTCGTCGATCCGGTCGAGGGCGAGTGGTTCGACTCCGTCGATCCCTATCGCGGCGAACCCTGGGCCAGGATCCCGCGCGCGTCGCGGGCCGATGTCGACCGGGCCGTCGCGGCGGCCAAGCGCGCCATGACCGAAGGTCCGTGGGCGACGATGACCGCCTCGGCGCGGGGCAAGGTCCTGCGCCGGATCGGCGACGTCGTGGAGCGGGAGGCCCGCCACCTCGCCGAGATCGAGACCCGCGACAACGGCAAGCTCTTCGCCGAGATGTACGGCCAGACCCGTTACCAGCCCGAATGGTGGCACTACTTCGCCGGCCTCGCCGACAAGATCGAGGGCACGCAGGTACCGATCGACAAGCCGGAGACCTTCGCCTTCACCACCCACGAGCCGGTGGGCGTGGTCGGCGCCCTGACCGCCTGGAACTCGCCCCTGCTGTTCGTGGCCTGGAAATGCGCGCCCGCGCTGGCGGCCGGCTGCGCGGTGGTGATCAAGCCCTCCGAGTTCGCCTCGGCGAGCACGCTGGAATTCGCCGCCCTCCTCAAGGAGGCAGGCCTGCCGGACGGGATGCTCAACGTCGTCACCGGCTACGGCGCCGAGACCGGCGCGGCCATCGTCGAGCACCCGGACGTTGCCAAGATCACCTTTACCGGCTCGGACGCGACGGGGGCGCGGATCTATTCGGAGGCCGCCAAGCAGGTGAAGCGCGTGGCGCTCGAACTCGGCGGCAAGTCGCCGAACATCGTCTTCGCCGACGCCGACCTGAAGATGGCCGCCGCCGGCGCCATTTCCGGCATCTTCGCCGCCACCGGCCAGACCTGCATCGCCGGCTCCCGCCTCCTCGTGCAGAACAGCATCCGCGAGGACTTCACCGCCCGGCTGATCGAGCTGGCGAAATCCGCCAAGCTCGGCGATCCGATGGATTCGGGCACCAATATCGGTCCGATCACCACCCCGCCGCAGTACCAGAAGGTGCTGGACTATATCGCGGTCGCCAAGAAGGAGGGCGCCCGCTGCGTCTTCGGAGGCAACCCGGCGACGGGGGAAGGCGTGAGGGGCGGCCAGTTCGTGGAGCCGACGATCTTCGCCGACGTGACGAACTCCATGCGCATCGCGCAGGAGGAGGTGTTCGGCCCGGTCCTGTCGATCATCGGCTTCGAGGACGAGGCCGAGGCGCTGCGGCTCGGCAACGACGTGATCTACGGCCTCGCGGCCGGCGTCTGGACGCAGGATATCGGCAAGGCGATGCGGATGTCGAAGGGCCTGAAGGCGGGCACCGTCTGGGTGAACACCTACCGGGCGGTGAGCTACATGATGCCGTTCGGCGGCATGAAGCGCTCCGGCCTCGGCCGCGAGAGCGGCATCGAGTCGATCCGCGAGTATCTGGAGACCAAGAGCATCTGGATCTCCACCAGCCGCGACGCGCCCGAGAACCCATTCGTGATGCGCTGACAACGGTCTGCCCCTCTCCCCTCTGCGGGGGAGGGTACCCTGCGAAGCAGGGGGGGGGGAGAGGGGAGCGCCGGTTCAGGGTAAACCACGCCCAGTGCCATATCCTGCCCCGTCGCTCCCCTCTCCCGACCCCCTTCGGGGGTCACCCTCCCCCGCAGAGGACGGAGGGACGGTGCCACGGCCGAGGAACGGCCCGGTGGTCGTGAGACACGAACGCCCTGCCCCATGAAACCGGCCTTTCGCCTCGCCCTCACAGCCGTCATCCTGCTCGCCGCGGCGTGGATCGCATTCCACCTGCGGTGAGGCCCGAGGAGCCACGATGACCGACGAACCGCACGGCCTCGACCGGGGGCTCACGAATTACGGCGACCGGGATTTCGCCCGGTACCTGCGGCGCTCCTTCGCGCGCTCCATGGGAATCTCGCCCCGGCTCTTGAACAAGCCGGTGGTGGGCATCGCCATGACGCCCTCGGGCTTCAACAATTGCCACCGGGGGATGCCGGAACTGGTGGAGGCGGTCTCGCGCGGGGTGCTGGAGGCTGGCGCCCTGCCGCGCCCGTTCCCGACCGTCTCGCTGGGCGAGGTGTTCCTCAACCCGACCAGCATGGTCTACCGCAACCTCATGGCCATGGACACGGAGGAGATGATCCTCGCCCAGCCCATGGATGCGGTAGTGCTGATCGGCGGCTGCGACAAGACCGTGCCGGCCCAGCTCATGGGCGCCGCCTCGGCCGACCTGCCGGCGATCCAGCTGGTCACCGGGCCGATGTCCACCGGTCGCCACCGGGGCCAGCGGCTCGGCGCCTGCACCGATTGCCGGGGCTTCTGGGCGAAGTACCGCGCCGGCACCGTCGATGACGAGGAGATTGCCGAGGTCGAGGGACGGCTCTCGGTCACGCAGGGCACCTGCGCGGTGATGGGCACCGCCTCCACCATGGCCTGCATCGCCGAGGCGCTCGGCATGTCGCTGCCGGGAACGGCGGCGATCCCGGCCGTCCATTCCGACCGGCTCGTCGCCGCCGAGGAGACCGGCCGCGCCGCCGTGCGCCTGATCGAGACGAAAATCCGCCCGAGCCGGGTCATCACGCAAAAGTCCGTCGAGAACGCGGTCCGCGTGCTGATGGCGGTGTCGGGCTCCACCAACGCCATCGTGCACCTGACCGCCATCGCCGGGCGGCTCGGCATCCGCATCCCCTACGAGCGCTTCAACGCCATCTCCGACGAGACCCCCGTGCTGGTCGATTTGAAGCCGGTGGGCGACGGGTACATGGAGGATTTCCACGCGGCCGGCGGCATGGGTGCCCTGCTGCGCGAGCTGCGCCCGCTCCTGCACCTCGACACCGTGGACGTCGAGGGCCGCACCCTGGCCGAGCGGCTGGACGAGCCGGAGACCTGGGTCGACCGCGCGGTGATCCGGCCCTTCACCGATCCGGTCTCGCCGCAGGGCGGCCTGATCACCCTCGGCGGCAGCCTCGCGCCGGACGGGGCGATCTTCAAGCGCGCCGCCGCCACGCCCGGCCTGTTCGAGACCGAGGGGCGGGCGGTGGTGTTCACCGGGCTCGAAGACCTCTCGGCCCGGATCGACGACCCCGACCTCGATGTCACACCGGACGACATCCTCGTCCTGCAGAATGCCGGCCCGCACGCCGCCGGGATGCCGGAGGCCGGCTATCTGCCGATCCCGAAGAAGCTCGCCCGCGCCGGGGTGAAGGACATGGTGCGCATCTCGGACGCGCGCATGTCGGGCACGGCCTTCGGCACCATCGTGCTGCACGTCGCCCCCGAAGCGGCCATCGGCGGGCCGCTGGCCGCCGTGCGCGATGGCGACCGCATCCGCCTCTCGGTGAAAAACAAGCGCATCGACCTGCTGGTCGCGCCGGACGAGATCGCCCGCCGCCTCGCCGCGCACGAGCCGCCGCCCGCGCCGAAGCGGGGCTACAAGGCCCTCTACCGGAAGAGTGTCACCCAGGCGCCGGAGGGCTGCGATTTCGACTTCCTGGCCGGAGCCGCGCCCGACCACCCTTGATCCGAGGGATCGGCGGGGCCATCGTCCGGGCAACGGGAGAGAAACGATGACGCGCGCCTGCATCGTGGGCTGGGCCCACACCCCCTTCGGCAAGCTCGAAGACCCCGACGTCGAAAGCCTGATCGCCCGCGTCTCCGGCGAGGCGCTGGCCCATGCCGGCGTCGCGGCGTCCGAGGTCGACGGCATCTATGTCGGCGTCATGAATACCGGCTTCTCGAAGCAGGGCTTCGAAGGCTCCCTCGTCGCCCTGAACCAGCCGGACCTCGCCCACGTCCCCTCGACGCATCTGGAAAACGCCTGCGCCACCGGCTCGGCGGCGCTCTACGCGGCTCTCGACTTCGTGGACAGCGGCCGGGGCCGCATCGCCCTCGTGGTCGGCGCGGAGAAGATGACCGCGAAATCCGTCGCCGAGACCGGGGATATCCTGCTCGGCGCCTCCTACCGGAAGGAAGAGGCCGAGATCGAGGGCGGCTTCGCGGGCGTGTTCGGGCGGATCGCGGCGGGCTACTTCCAGCGCTACGGCGACCGCAGCGAGGAACTGGCCCGCATCGCCGCCAAGAACCACCGCAACGGCGTCGGCAACCCCTACGCGCAGCTGCGCAAGGATCTCGGCTTCGACTTCTGCAACAGGGTCTCCGACAAGAACCCCTACGTCGCCGCGCCGCTGCGGCGCACCGATTGCTCGCTGATCTCGGACGGCGCCGCCGCCCTCGTCGTGGCCGATGCCGAGACCGCCGCGCGGCTGGAGCGGGCCATCGGCTTCCGGGCGCGGACGCAGGTGAACGACATCCTGCCTCTCTCCCGCCGCGACCCCACCGCCTTCGAGGGCGCCCGCCGCGCCTGGGACAAGGCCCGCACGCAGGCCGGCATCGGCAACGAGGACCTCTCCTTCGTGGAGACCCACGATTGCTTCACCATCGCCGAATTGCTCGAATACGAGGCGATGGGCCTCGCCGCACCGGGCGAAGGCTTTCGGATCGTCCGCGAGGGGATGACCGAGAAGGGCGGCCGCTTGCCGGTGAACCCGTCGGGCGGGCTCAAGGCCAAGGGCCACCCGGTCGGCGCGACGGGCGTCTCGATGCACGTCATGGCCTGCCTGCAACTGATGAACGAGGCCGGCGAGATGCAGGTGCCCGGCGCCGAACTCGCGGGCGTGTTCAACATGGGCGGCGCAGCCGTCGCCAACTACGTGTCGATCCTGGAGCGACGGAAGTAGCGCGCGCGGCCCGGTGTGATATCTTCACACCGGGCGATCGCAGCGGGGATCGGATGGGAAGCGTCGAGAAGCGCACGTTCAGCCTGCCGCAGGAACAAGCGGCGTTCATTGACGCGCAGGTGAAGGCCGGCTCGTTCGCAAGTGCCAGCGAGGTGGTACGAGCGGGCCTTCGCGCCTTGCAAGAGCGCGACGCCGCCGTCGAGCGATGGCTGCGCGAGGACGTGGCGGCGACCTACGACCAGTGGAAGGCCGACCCGGCCGGCGGCCTCACGCCTGAGGATATGGCCGAGCGCATGCGCCGGCGGCATGCTGCGCGGGTGAAGGACGGGGCGTAACGACAGTATCACCCTCGTCATTGCGAACGGAGTGAAGCAATCCAGGGAGCCGCTACGATGGGAAGCGTCCCGCTGCCCTGGATTGCTTCGCTTGCGCTCGCAATGACGGCGGTGGATTACGCCCCCGCCTGCTCCAACGCCTGCGCGATATCCGCGATCAGGTCTTCGACGTTCTCCAGCCCGATCGAGAGCCGCACCGTCTCCGGCCCGACGAAGGCGATGGCCTTCTCGTTGTCGGGCAATTGCCGGTGGGTCGTGGTCGCCGGGTGAATCGCCAGCGTCTTGATCTCGCCGATGTTGACGAGGTGCGAGACCAGTTCCAGCGAGGTGATGAACTTCAGCGCCGCCTTCTCCCCACCCTTGAGAGCGAAGGTGAAGATCGCGCCGGGTCCCTTCGGCGTGTAGCGCGCCGCGTTCGCCTCGCCGGTCTGGCCCGGCAGGCCGGGATAGCTCACCCATTCCACCGCCGGGTGGTCCTTGAGGTAGGCGGCGACGGTCTTCGCGTTGGAACAATGGCGCTCCATGCGCAGCGGCAAGGTCTCGATGCCGGTGATCGTCAGGAAGGCGTTCATCGGCGACAGGCCGGGGCCGAGGTCGCGCAGGCCGAACAGGCGGCAGGCGACGGCGAACGGCGTCTCCGGGAAACGCTGCGGGATGACGAGCCCGTCGTAATCCGGCCAGGGGTCGTTGATCAGGTCGTAGCCGCCGGCCTTCACCCAGTCGAAGGTGCCGCCGTCGCAGATCACGCCGCCGATCACCTGGCCGGAGCCCGCCAGGAACTTCGAGGTCGAGTGCACGACGATGTCGGCGCCGTGCTCGATGGGCCGGATCAGGGCCGGGGAGGCGAGGGTGTTGTCCACGATCAGCGGCAGGCCGTGGCGCTTGGCCACCGCCGCGATGCCCTCGATGTCCATCACGAAGCCGCAGGGGTTCACGATGGATTCGCAGACGATGGCCTTGCAGCCCGGCGTGATCGCCGCCTCGAAATCCGCCGGCTCCATGCCGCGGGCGAAGCGGGGCTTCAGGTCGTAGCGGCCGTCGAGGCGCCGCATCAGCCCCAGCGACCCGCCGAACAGGCGTGGCGACACGACGTAGGAATCGCCACTGCGCATCAGCGTCATCAGCACGAGCAGCACCGCCGACTGGCCGGAGGCGACGGCGATGGCGGCCTTGGCGCCCTCCAACGTCGCGACGCGCCGCTCCAGGGCCGCCACGGTCGGGTTCGAGCCGCGCGAATAGGAGAAGCCGGTCTTGCGCACGGCGAAGATGTCGGCCGCCTGCTCGGTCGAATCGAACACGAAGCCGTTCGTGAAGTAGATCGGCTGCGCCCGCGCGCCCGTCGCCGGATCGGGGGCGGCGCCCGCATGGATCGCCTGGGTCGCGAACCGGTGATGTCGGGTCTCGTCGGTCATGGGACTCGTCGGGTCAGGCGGCTCGGCACCGCGCGGATCGGCCACGGCCGAAAGGTCCGTCCCTTATGGCTCAGGCCGCGCGGCGGATGAAGGCGCGCAGGGTTCGGACCAGGGTTGTCGGCTCGTAGGGCTTCGGGATGAAGCGCGCCCCGTCGGGCATGTCGTGCGGGCCGGGGGTGCCCATCCCCGACACGACCAGCACTGGGATGCCGGGCCAGCGATGCGCCACGAGGCGGGCGAGGGCGAAACCGTCCATGGAGCCCTGCGGCATATCCACGTCGGTCATCAGCACCTCCACGTCGTCCCGGTTCTCCAGGACGGCGAGGGCCTTGTCCGCGTGCGACGCCTCCAGAACCGTGAAGCCGGCATCCGCGAGGGTGTCGGACGCCTCCATCAGGAGGAGGCCATCGTCTTCGACCAGCAGGACGACCGGTTGTTCGGGAGAGTGATCCGTCATCAGGCGTGGAGACGTTCCGCGACAGGGGTGGAAGGGGCGCCCTATTCGCAGCGCCACCCCACGTCAAGGGACCGGATGGGAAGCCGACTACCCGGTCCCACCCGCATTTCGCCTCAAGCGGCCTCTTCGCGCTTGCCCAGCCGCTTGTCGAGATAGGTGTCGACGGTCTGCGTCAGCTCGTCGACCTTGCCGTCAAAGAAGTGGTTCGCGCCATCGACGATCTGGTGCTCGATGATGACGCCCTTCTGCGTCTTCACCTTCTCGATCACCGGCATCACCTCGCGGGCCGGCGCGACCCGATCCTCGGAGCCGTGGACGAACAGGCCGGAGGAGGGGCAGGGCGCCAGGAAGGTGAAATCGTAGCGGTTGGCCATCGCCGCGATGGAGATGAAGCCCTCGATCTCCGGGCGGCGCATCAGCAGCTGCATGCCGATCCACGAGCCGAAGGACACGCCCGCGATCCAGCAGGCCTTCGCCTCCGGATTCACCGCCTGCACCCAATCGAGCGCCGCCGCCGCGTCCGACAACTCGCCCGAGCCGTGATCGAAGGCGCCCTGGCTGCGGCCGACCCCGCGAAAATTGAAACGCAGGGCTGCGAAGCCGCGATTGGCGAAGGTGTAGAAAAGATTGTACACGATTTGATTGTTCATCGTGCCGCCGAATTGCGGGTGCGGGTGCAGCACGATGGCGATGGGAGCGCCGCGCTTCTTGGGGGCTTGGTAACGGCCCTCCAGGCGCCCGGCGGGACCGGTGAAGATGACCTCTGGCATGTTCGTCCTCTCGCTCCGTCGCCCTCGGCCGCCCGTTCCCGCACCGCAGCGGACCACCTTGACTCGATGGACCTACGTCATAAAAGCACTCTTAGAACAATTCTAGGTCATTAGAAGCGTTCTAAAGTACGGCGTAAGTCCACCGCAGGGTGGTGTGCCGGGACGTTCTCGGCCGGAGGGACCGGTATTTCTCTCGGCGCGCCTTAACACGGCGGGCCACCCTGCGTGCAAGCACTTCGCGCGATTGGAGACGAAGCATTACGGCGATGGACAAGACCCGCGCCTATCTCGACCACAATGCGACCGCCCCGGTTCGTCCGGATGTGGCGGCGGCGGTGGCGAGCGCCCTGAGCCTGCCGGGCAACCCCTCCTCGATCCATGCCGAGGGCCGGGCGGCGCGGGCGGCGCTCGAAGGCGCGCGGGCACAAGTGGCGGGCCTCGTCGGCGCGAGCGCCGGGCAGGTCGTGTTCACCAGCGGCGGGACGGAAGCCGCGAACGCGGTCCTCTCGGGCGCCCTGCGCCGCCGGGGCTGGCCGGCGCCGACCCGCCTTCTCTACAGCGCGAGCGAGCACCCCTGCGTTGCCGCCGGCCACCGCTTCCCGGACGAGGCGGTGGAGCATCTGCCGGTGGATGCGGCGGGGGTGATCGACCTTGCCGCCCTCGACGCGCGGCTGACGGCCCTCGCGGGGGAGTGCGTGCTGATCTCGGTCCATGCCGCGAACAACGAGACCGGCGTGATCCAGCCGCTCGCGGAGATCGTCGCCCGGGCCCGCGCCCATGGCCGCGCCCTCGTCCACAGTGACGCGGTGCAGGCCGTGGGGAAGATCCCTTTGGATTTCTCCGCCCTCGGTCTCGACGCCCTCACCCTCTCCGGCCACAAGTTCGCCGCCCCGAAGGGGGTCGGCGCGCTGGTGATGGCCGACGACATCACCCTCGACGGGGCCTTCGTCCGGGGGGGTGGCCAGGAAAAGCGCCTGCGCTGCGGTACCGAAAGCCTGCCTTCGCTCGTTGGTATGGGAGAGGCGGCGCGGATCGCGGCCGAATCGCTTCCCGCCGAGGCGGCACGGATCGCCGCTCTGCGGGACCGGGCCGAGGCGGGTGTCCGCGCCCTCGCACCGGACGCGGTGGTGTTCGGGGAGGGCGCGCCGCGCCTGCCGAACACGCTGAGCTTCGCCGTTCCGGGGCTCGATGCCCCGGCGGCGCTGATCGCCCTCGATCTCGCGGGGGTGGCCGTCTCGTCGGGCTCGGCCTGCTCGTCGGGCAAGGTCGCGCGCTCCGCGACGCTGGCGGCGATGGGCGTGCCCCCGGCGCTCGCGGGCGGGGCGCTCCGGGTGAGTCTGGGCTGGAATACCGTGGAGGAGGACGTGACCCGCTTCCTCCACGCCTTCGAACGGGTCGTGACATCCCTATATGAGAGGCGAGGGCGAGCGGCCTGAGGGCCGCGTCCCGAGCCACATCCACATGCGTCCCGGTCCTTGACGCCGGGTTTGCGAGGAGACGCTGATGCCTGCCGTGCAGGAAACCATCGACCGGGTCCGCTCGATCGACCTCGACCAGTACAAGTACGGGTTCGAGACCACCATCGAGATGGAGAAGTCCGAGAAGGGCATCTCCGAGGACGTCGTCCGCTTCATTTCGGGCAAGAAGAACGAGCCGGAATGGCTGCTGGAATGGCGCCTCGACGCCTACAAGCGCTGGCTCACGATGAAGGAGCCCGAGTGGGCCCGCGTGTCCTACGACAAGGTCGATTACAACGACATCTATTACTACGCCGCGCCCAAGCGCCCGGCGGCGATGTCCCTCGATGAGATCGACCCCGAGATCCTGAAGACCTACGAGAAGCTCGGCATCCCGCTGCGCGAGGTCGAGGTGCTGGAAGGCATCGCCCCCGAGCGCCGGGTGGCCGTGGACGCGGTGTTCGATTCCGTGTCGGTCGCCACGACCTTCAAGAAGGAGCTCGAGAAGGCCGGCGTGATCTTCATGCCGATCTCCGAGGCCGTGCGCGAGCACCCGGAACTCGTGAAGAAGTACCTCGGCTCGGTCGTGCCGGTGACGGACAACTTCTTCGCGACGCTGAACTCGGCGGTCTTCTCGGACGGCTCGTTCGTCTACATCCCGCCGGGCGTCCGCTGCCCGATGGAGCTGTCGACCTATTTCCGCATCAACGAGCGCGATACCGGCCAGTTCGAGCGTACGCTGATCATCGCCGACAAGGGCTCTTACGTCTCGTACCTCGAGGGCTGCACCGCCCCGAAGCGCGACGACAACCAGCTCCACGCGGCCGTGGTCGAGCTGGTCGCCCTGGAGGACGCCGAGATCAAGTACTCGACCGTCCAGAACTGGTACCCGGGCGACAACGACGGCAAGGGCGGCATCTACAACTTCGTGACGAAGCGCGGCGATTGCCGGGGCGACCGCTCGAAGATCTCGTGGACGCAGGTCGAGACCGGCTCGGCGATCACCTGGAAGTACCCGTCCTGCATCCTGCGCGGCGACGACAGCCGCGGCGAGTTCTACTCGATCGCGGTGTCGAACGGGATGCAGCAGGTCGATTCCGGCACCAAGATGATCCATCTCGGCAAGAACACGACGAGCCGGATCATCTCGAAGGGCATCTCGGCCGGGCGTTCGCAGAACACCTACCGGGGCCTCGTCTCGGCCCACAAGAAGGCCAAGGGCGCGCGGAACTTCACGAACTGCGACTCGCTGCTGATCGGCGACCAGTGCGGGGCGCACACCGTGCCCTACATCGAGTCGAAGAACGCCTCCGCGGTGTTCGAGCACGAGGCGACGACCTCGAAGATCTCCGAGGACCAGAAGTTCTACTGCCAGCAGCGCGGCCTCTCCGAGGAGGAGGCGACCGCGCTCATCGTCAACGGCTTCGTCCGGGACGTGCTGCAGCAGCTGCCGATGGAGTTCGCCGTCGAGGCCCAGAAGCTGATCTCGATCAGCCTCGAAGGCTCGGTGGGCTAAGCCACTCACCACGCTCCTCCCTCCCCCCTCTGCGGGGGAGGGTGGCCCCCGCGAGGGGGTCGGGAGAGGGGCAGCGCGACGGCTCAGGATTTGGTGCCCGTCGCGATCTATTCGGAGAGGGCGCTCCCCTCTCCCGACCCCTGCTGACGCAGGGGCCACCCTCCCCCGCAGAGGGGGGAGGGATGCTTGGAATCGAATTGGGACGACTACGACATGCTCGAAATCAAGAACCTCGTGGTGCAGATCGAGGACAACCGCATCCTCAACGGCCTCAACCTCACCGTGAAGGATGGCGAAGTCGCCGCGATCATGGGGCCGAACGGCTCCGGCAAGTCGACGCTTAGCTACGTCATCGCCGGCAAGGAGGACTATGAGGTCCTCGAGGGCGAAATCCTCCTCGACGGCCAGAACCTTCTGGAGATGGCCCCCGACGAGCGCGCTGCCGCCGGCGTGTTCCTGGCCTTCCAGTACCCGCTGGAGATCCCCGGCGTCGGCACCATGACCTTCCTGAAGGCGTGCCTGAACGCCCAGCGCAAGGCGCGCGGGGAGGCTGAACTCTCGACGCCGGACTTCATCCGCGCGGTGAATGGTGCCGCCGACAAGCTTGAGATCAATAAGGAAATGCTCAAGCGCGCCCTCAACGTCGGGTTCTCCGGCGGCGAGAAGAAGCGCATGGAAATCCTCCAGATGGCGCTGCTTCAGCCGAAGTTCTGCGTGCTGGACGAGACCGATTCCGGCCTCGACATCGATGCCCTGCGCATCGTCTCCGAGGGCGTGAACGCGCTTCGCGCGGAAGGCCGCTCCTTCCTCGTCATCACCCACTACCAGCGGCTGCTGAACCACATCGTCCCCGACGTCGTGCACGTCATGTCGAAGGGGCAGATCGTGAAGACCGGCGGCAAGGAGCTGGCGCTGGAACTCGAAGCCTCCGGCTACGCCGAGTACCGCACCGGGGAGGCCGCGTAATGGCCGAGGTCAAGAACCTACGCACGGGCGCCGAGACCGGCCTGTCGGCGCTGTTCGAGTCCGGGCGCAAGAGCTTCGCCACCGAGGAGGCCATCGGCCGCGAGGAGGCGTTCAAGTTCTTCGAGGCCACCGGCCTGCCGAGCCGCCGGGTCGAGGCGTTCAAGTACACCGACCTGCGCGCCGCGATCACCGACGCCGCCCCGCCCGCCGAAGCCCCCTCGGCGGAGGCCGCCCGCAAGGCGGTCGCCGCCGCGAAGGGCTTCGACACGATCGAGGCGGCCCGGCTGACCTTCGTCAACGGCCACCTGATCCGCGCCCTGTCGGACCTCTCCGGCCTGCCGGAGGGCGTGACCGTCACGCCGATCAACGACGCGATGGGCAAGGGTGACGCCCGGCTGAAGCGTCTCGCCCCGGTCGAGCAGGCCCGCGAGAACGCGATCTACCAATTGAACACCGCCTTCCTGGCGGATGGCGCGCTGATCACCGTCGCGCCGGGCGCCAAGCCCGACCTGCCCCTGCACCTGCGCTTCGTCGGGACGGGCGGCGAGGCGTTCTCCACCGCCACGCGCGTGCTGGTGGACCTGGGCGAGGGTGCCGCCGTGACGATCCTCGAAAGCCACGAGGGGCCGGACGGCATCGCCTACCAGCCGAACGATGCGCTCGACGTGCATATTGGCAAGGGCGCCACGTTCCGGCACGCCCGCACGAACCGCGAGGGCAGCGCCGCCGTCGCCCTCTCGACGATCAGCGTGAAGCTGGACGACGAGGCGGAGTTGGAGACCGTCGCCGTGGTGACGGGCGCCGTGCTGTCGCGCCACCAGATCTTCCTGAACATCGCGGGCGAGAACACCAAGGTCGTCGTCAACGGCGCGGCCATGCTGCGCGACGGGCAGCTCGCCGATTCGACGTTGCTCGCCGACCACGCGGCGGTGGGCGGCGTCGGCCGCGAGCAGTTCAAGACGGTGATCGACGGCAACGCCACCGGCGTATTCCAGGGCAAGATCATCGTCCGCCAGGCGGCGCAGCAGACCGACGGCAAGATGAAGTCCGATTGTCTCCTCCTCACCGACGAGGGGCAGATGATGAACAAGCCGGAGCTGGAAATCTTCGCCGACGACGTCGCCTGCGGCCACGGAGCCACCTGCGGCGCGCCGGACGAGGACCTCCTGTTCTACCTGATGGCCCGCGGCCTGCCGCGCCCCCTCGCCCAGAGCCTGCTCGTCCAGGCCTTCCTCGGCGAGGCCATCGAGACGGTCACGCACGAGGGCGCCCGCGCGGCGCTGATCGGCGAGATCGAGGCGTGGCTCGCGGCGCGGGGCTGATCCCCGCTCCGCGACCCGCCCAACCCGGGACCTCATCCTGAGGTGCGGCGCAAGCCGCCTCGAAGGAGGGTTCCAGGGACTGCAATGACAGCGGGAGGCCTCCTTCGAGGCCTCCGCTTCGCTCCGGCACCTCAGGATGAGGTTTGCGGCAGGGAGCGGCAAAGTCTTCAGAAGGTCGCGCCCATGAACGCACCCGTCCTCACCCCGACCTACGACGTTTCGGAGATCCGCAAGGAGTTCCCGATCCTGGCGGAGACGGTCTACGGCAAACCGCTGGTCTACCTCGACAACGCGGCCTCCGCGCAGAAACCCCGCGCCGTCATCGACGCGATGGTTAATTGCATGCAGACCGGCTACGCCAACGTGCATCGCGGCCTGCATTACATGGCCAACGCCGCGACCGAGGGGTTCGAGGGCGCCCGCGAGACCACGCGGCAATTTCTCAACGCGGTTTCGACGGACGAGATCATCTTCACCCGCAACGCCACCGAGGCGTACAACCTCGTCGCCTCGTCCATGGGCTGGGCCGGGCTGATCGGGGAGGGGGACGAGATCATCCTCTCGATCATGGAGCACCATTCCAACATCGTGCCCTGGCACTTCCTGCGCGAGCGTCGCGGGGCGGTGATTAAGTGGGCGCCCGTCGATGACGAGGGCAACTTCCTCGTCGAGGAGTACGAAAAACTGTTCACGCCGCGCACCAAGATGGTGGCGATCACCCACATGTCGAACGTGCTCGGCACGGTGACGCCGGCCAAGGAGATCGTGCGGATCGCCCATGCCCACGGCGTGCCGGTGCTCCTCGACGGCGCGCAGAGCGCGGTCCACCAGCCGATCGACGTGCGGGCGCTCGATTGCGACTTCTTCGTCTTCACCGGCCACAAGGTCTATGGGCCGACCGGCATCGGCGTGCTCTACGGCAAGAAGGAATGGCTGGAGCGCCTGCCCCCCTACCAGGGCGGCGGCGAGATGATCCGCGCGGTGAGCCAGGATGCGGTCACCTACAACGATCCGCCCCATCGCTTCGAGGCGGGCACCCCGGCGATCATCGAGGCGGTCGGCCTCGGCGCGGCGCTGGAATTCATGATGACCCTCGGGCGCGAGAACATCGCCGCGCACGAGGCGAAGCTGACCGAGTACGCCCACGAGCGCCTAGGCGCGATGAACGCTCTGCGGATCATCGGCACGGCGAAGGGCAAGGGCGGCGTCATCAGCTTCGAGATGAAGGGCGCGCACGCCCACGACATCGCCACCGTGATCGACCGGCAGGGCGTCGCGGTGCGGGCGGGGACGCATTGCGCCATGCCGCTGCTGACGCGGTTCGGCGCCACCTCGACCTGTCGCGCCTCGTTCGGGCTTTACAACACGACCGATGAGATCGATGCGCTTGCCGAGGCGCTGGCGAAGGCCGAAATGCTGTTCGCCTGATTGTAGGATACCGGCCGCGCCTTGAACGCGGCGAGGGAAGGGTTGAGACCGATGAGCACCGACGCCACCATCACCGGCGGCAGCAACACGCCCGCCGTCGAAGGCGCCTCGGCGATCCCGCAGGAGGAGATGGACCGGCTGACCGACGCCATCGTCGTGGCCCTCAAGTCCGTCTATGATCCGGAGATCCCGGCCGACATCTACGAACTCGGCCTGATCTACCGGGTCGACATCGACGACGACCGCAAGGTCGCCATCGACATGACCCTCACCGCGCCGGGCTGCCCGGTGGCGGGCGAGATGCCGGGCTGGGTGGAGAACGCCGTCTCGGCCGTGCCGGGCGTCCAGTCCTGCACCGTGACGATGGTGTTCGATCCGCCGTGGGACCAGAGCCGCATGTCCGACGAGGCCCGTGTCGCCCTCGACATGTGGTGAGCCCCTCCCGCCGTTAAGCTTCCGCTAACCATGACCGGGGACAGTCCCGGCTTGGCGGGTGTCGGCGCGCGGGTCGGTGGATGGCTTTCGGATACGTTCTCGCGCTGGCCCTGGAAGCGGCCGGTCTCGTGGCTCTCGTCCTCGGCCTCGTTCGCCTGCGGGCCGAGAAGCGGGCGCGGGCCGCGGAACTGCGCGGGCTGCTTCTCACCGGCAACGCCGTCGCCGCCTCGGGGACCCGCCCGGTTCAGGCGGCCCGCATCCCCCGGCAGGTCTTCGTGGATTGCGCCTCTCGCGATGCCGCGCAGGAGGGGCTCGATGCCCGTGCGGCCCTCGCCAGGGCCTTGGACTCCCTCCGCCGGATCGAGCGTCAGGCGGCCTAAACGGCTCAGCGCAGGATGATGTCGAGGCCGCTGCCGAAGAGCACGACGGCACTGAGGGTGAACAGGAACTTCAGGTCTTCGAGGCGGGCGCTCATCGGTCTCTCCTGTGCGTCGATGGCCTGAGAATGCCAGCATTAACGGTTTTTTCGCGAGTCCTTTCATTCTCCGTTAGGTATTGATCGACGGTTTCCCTTTATAAACCTTGATGAAAGGTAAAAATCGTCGGCTTCCGGCGTATCTGCGTTAACCTTGGATGAGAGCCGTGACTTTACGCACCCGCGAAACCATTCCGAGTGAGCCGATCAATGCCGGCTGCGTTGGCGTAAGCGTGTGACGACGCAGACGCGCGACTTCCGCAGCAAGCATGGCTACAACAGCCGCCGGCACGGAGGAGAGGCGACTTTCGCCGGTTCGCGCAACGGCCGATCAATATATGTATGTTTTCGATGAAGCTGGATTACCGATATCATTCCGTAAAGCGCGAACATGGCTGGGGCCGGCAAGTTGCAAAGACCTGCGTCTTATTGAATGTTGGCCTCGATTTGAGCCGCAGGCAGATGGCCTGGGGGAGCACAAGCATCGGACGAATCGGTCGAGTGGGCGGACGGCACCATGACTGACGCTGGCGGCTTCCCTGCGACGCAGGACACGGCCGCATCCGAGCGGGTCCGCCTGCTGCGCCAGATCGCGACCGCCCTGGACATCCCGCTCAGCGCCTTCACCCGCGCTCCCTCGGCCGAGCCGGGCCAGGAGCCGTCGAGCAGCGAATGCGCCGCGATGATCGCCGCCTTCACCCGCATCCGTGATCCGAAGATGCGTGACTTCTGCCTGCGGATGCTCGAATCCTTCGCGAAGCGCGGAGGGGCCTGAGCCGCCCCGTGTGCCCGCGCACGCGGGACGGGCTGAGGCCGAACGTGGGCGTGCTATAGGCCGCCACCCCGTTGCAGCCCCCGCGCGATGCCCATCATCTCCATATCGGACCTGTCGAAGACCTATGCGTCCGGGTTCAGCGCCCTGAAGGGCGTGAACCTCGCCATTGAGCGCGGCGAGATCTTCGCCCTGCTCGGGCCGAACGGCGCCGGCAAATCGACCCTCATCAACATCGTCTGCGGCATCGTCACGCCGAGCACCGGCACCGTGACGGTCGATGGCCACGACATCGCCCGCGATTACCGGGCGGCGCGGCGGTCGATCGGCCTCGTGCCGCAGGAACTCACCACCGACGCCTTCGAGACGGTGTGGAACACGGTGAGCTTCTCGCGCGGGCTGTTCGGCATGAAGCCGGACCCGGCCCATATCGAGCGCGTGCTGAAGGCGCTCTCCCTGTGGGACAAGCGCACCAACCGGCTGATGACGCTCTCGGGCGGCATGAAGCGGCGCGTGCTGATCGCCAAGGCGCTCTCGCACCAGCCGCGCGTGCTGTTCCTCGACGAGCCGACCGCCGGCGTCGACGTGGAGTTGCGCCAGGACATGTGGCGGCTCGTGCGCGACCTGCGCGACGAGGGCGTCACGGTCATCCTCACCACCCACTACATCGAGGAGGCCGAGGAGATGGCCGACCGGATCGGGGTGATCCGGGGCGGGCAGATCATCCTCGTGGAGGAGAAGGCGGCGCTGATGCATCAGCTCGGGCGCAAGCGCCTGATCCTGCAATTGCAGACGCCCCTCCACGCGGTGCCGGACAGCCTCGCGCATTTCGGCCTGGCCCTGACAGGGGAGGGGCGCGAACTGGTCTACACCTACGACACCAAGGCCGAACGCACCGGCATCACCGGGCTGCTCACCGCCCTGTCGCAGGCGGAGATCCGGTTCAGCGACCTGCGCACGGAGCAATCCTCGCTCGAGGACATCTTCGTCGGACTGGTGCGCGGGGAGGCAGCGTGATGGGCGGCATGAACTGGCCGGCGGTCCTGGCAATCTACCGCTTCGAGATGAGCCGCTTCTGGCGCACGGCCGGGCAGAGCATCCTGGCGCCGGTCATCTCGACCACGCTCTATTTCGTGGTGTTCGGCGCAGCCATCGGCTCGCGGGTCTCGGCCGTGGACGGCGTGCCCTACGGGCTGTTCATCGTACCGGGGCTGATCATGCTCTCGCTGCTGACGCAGAGCATCGCCAACGCCTCGTTCGGCATCTACTTCCCGCGCTTCGCCGGCACGATCTACGAGATCCTCTCGGCGCCGATCTCCCCCGTGGAGGTGGTGCTCGGCTATGTCGGCGCGGCGGCCTCGAAATCGATCCTGATCGGGCTGATCATCCTCGCGACCTCGGCGCTGTTCGTGCCGCTGCGGATCGACCATCCGCTGTGGATGATCGGCTTCCTGCTGCTCACGGCCACGACGTTCAGCCTGTTCGGCTTCGTCATCGGCCTCTGGGCGGACGGGTTCGAGAAGCTGCAGCTGGTGCCGCTCCTCGTGGTGACGCCGCTGACCTTCCTCGGCGGCAGCTTCTACTCGGTGAGCATGCTGCCGCCCTTCTGGCACGCGGTGAGCCTTGCGAACCCGGTCGTCTACCTGATCAGCGGGTTCCGCTGGGCGTTCTTCGGCACCGCCGACGTCAGCATCGCGGTGAGCCTCGCCATGACGGGGCTCTTCCTCGTGATTTGCCTCGGGCTCGTGACATACATCTTCCGCACGGGCTACCGGCTGAAGAGCTAGAGCGTTTTCGGATTGATCCGGATCACCTGCTTCACCGTCTTTGCGAGCGACAGCGAAGCAATCCAGGGCAGCGGGACCTGAACGGATGTGGCGGATCCCTGGATTGCTTCGCTTCGCTCGCAAAGACGGGAGGCGCAGCATGATCCGGGTTTTCCCGAAAACGCGCTAGGGCTGGGCTGCGAGGAACGCGAGCACGCCGTCGCGGTGGGCCTTGGCGCCGACGGCGGTGGAGTGATCCTTGCCCTCCAGGTCCAGGGCGCGCGCATCGGGCATCAGGGCGGCAAGCCCCGGGCCCGAGCCCGCCACCGTGTCCAGCGTCCCGACCGAGACCAGCACCGGCACCTCGATCTGCGCGAGTTCGCTCCGGCTGAGGGTCTGGCGCGAGCCGCGCATGCAGGCCGCGAGCGCCCGCAGGTCGCTGCGGGTCTGCTCGGCGAAAGTGCGGAACGCCGCCGCCGTGGGGTTCGGGGCGGGCGTGCCGGCGGGGGCCTCCAACGCCTCCGCGATGCCGGAGGGCAGGCCGCGCCCTTCCACGAGATGCATCCCGAGGCCGCCGATGAGCGCCGTGCGGACCCGCGCGGTATGGTCGAGGGCGATGTGGGCGGTGATCCGCGCGCCCATCGAGTAGCCCATGATATGGGCGCGTTCGATGCCGAGATGATCGAGGAGCCGCACGGCGTCCGACGCCATCGCCTCGGACGAATAGGCCTCCGGATCGTAGAGCTTCTCGCTCTCGCCATGGCCGCGATTGTCGAGGGCAATGGTGCGGTAGCCGGCCTGGGCGAGGGTCCGCACCCATTGGGTGTTCACCCAGTTCACCGCATGGTTCGAGGCGAAGCCGTGGATCAGCAGGATCGCGTCGCCGCCACCGCCTGAGGCCGGCGGCACGTCGATATAGGCGATCCGCACGCCATCGGAATCGAAACTGTCCATCCCCGAACCCATTCCACCACAACGGGTCCGGCTTACCGGCAGCGCGCCGGTCCATCAACGCGCGCTTGCGACAGAGCGCCCCGGCTGGCATCACCGCCGCGCCATGAGCGACTCACGACCCTACGGGACTTACACGCCGACCGGCCTCGTCGCCGCGATCACCCGGCGCACCAGCAGCATCGGCACGGAGAACTGGTACGGGCGACGCTTCGCCCTGCTGCTCCGGCGCCTCGGCATCTCGCTGCTCGGGGGCAAGCCCCTCGACGTGACGCGCTACGGCGCGAAGATGCGGCTGCACCCCTACAACAACAATTGCGAGAAGAAGGTGCTCTTCACCCCGCAATTCTTCGATCCGCAGGAGCGCGCCCTGCTGAAGGCGCGGCTGCCGCAGGATTGCGTGTTCCTCGACATCGGCGCGAATATCGGTGCCTACGCCCTCTACGTCGCCGCCTTCGCCGGGCCGCAGGCGCGGATCGTGGCGGTGGAGCCGCAGAAGGACGTGTTCGCGCGGCTGAGCTACAACATCGCGCAGAACCCGTTCCACACGGTGAAGGCCATGGCCTGCGCCGTCGCGGACAAGACCGGCGAGCTGACCCTGTTCATCGACCCCCGCAATCGGGGCGAATCGAGCCTGCGGATCGTCGGCACCAACGAGGGCGCGCAGGTCACCGTGCCGGCGGTGACGCTCCTCGACCTGCTGCACGGCGAGGGCCTGACTCATGTCGACGCGATCAAGCTCGACGTTGAAGGCGCCGAGGACCTGATTCTCGAACCGTTCCTGCGCGAGGCGCCGGAGAGCCTGCTGCCGCGCCTCCTCCTCATCGAGAACGGCACCGGCCAATGGCAAATCGACCTGCCGAAGCTCCTCAAGGAGCACGGCTACCGCGAATTGCCGCCCTCGCGGCTTAACCTGATGTTCGAACGGGGCTGAGATCCGTCAGGCGCGCCCCCGGCGTCATTGCGAGCGCAGCGAAGCAATCCAGCGAAACGCCTCGTTCTGCGGTGTCCCGCCGCCCTGGATTGCTTCGCTCTGCTCGCAATGACGAAGAGAGCAGGATTCAGGCCGGCGTGACGATGGGGATCTCCGCCACGATCGCCACGCCCTCCGGCCCGACATCGCAGCGATAGGCCCGCGTCTCGACGCCCGCCGCCCGCGCCTCGCGAAAGGCGCGGTCGAAGGCCGGATCGATGTCGCGGGCGACGTCGAAGGCCTCGGCCCGCATCTGCACCACGATCACCACCAAAGCCCGCCCACCGGCCTCGACCACCTCCGCGAGGTCGCGCATGTGCCGGGCGCTGCGGGCGGCCTTGCAATCGGGGAACTCGGCGAGCCCGGCCCGCCGCATGAGGTGGCAGTTCTTCACCTCGACATGGCACGGCCCCGCCGGGCCGCCCGCCAGGAAATCGACCCGGCTCGCCTTGGCGTAGCGCACCTCCGGCCGCAGGGATACGTAGCCCGCCAGCGGCGCGAGGAGACCGCCGCGGAAGGCCTCCGCCACCAGGGCGTTCGGGCGCATCGTGTTGATGCCGACCCATTGCGGCCCGCCGGGCAGGTCGGCCTCCACCGCCTCCCAGGTGAGCGGCAGCTTGCGTGTCGGGTTGGACGAGCGCGACAGGAGCACCCGGCTCCCCTCCGCATCGAGCTCCATCATCGCGCCGGGGTTCGGACAATGGACGGTCTCGACACCCGCCGGGGTTTCGATATCGGCCAGGAAGCGCTTGTAGCGTCGCAGGAGCCGCCCCTCCGTGAGGGGCGAGGGCCAAAGCATGGGGATCGCTCGGTCTGGGCTGTGGCGTCGGGATCGCAGCGCGCTATCTGCACGGTAATTCAGAATCACGACAGGTCCGATGAACGCCACCCCCGCCACGGTCACAGCCGCGATCCTCGTCATCGGCGACGAAATCCTCTCGGGGCGCACCAAGGATAAGAACATCGGCACCATCGCCGATTACCTCACCGCCGCCGGGATCGACTTGCGCGAGGTCCGCATCGTCCCCGACGAGGAGGACCGGATCGTCGAGGCGGTGAACGCCCTGCGCGAGCGCTACACCTACCTGTTCACCACCGGCGGTATCGGCCCGACCCATGACGACATCACCGCCGATTGCGTCGCCAAGGCCTTCGGTGTCGGCATCGACGTGGACGAGCGCGCCCGCGCCATGCTGTTGGAACGCCACAAGCCGGAGGACCTGAACGAGGCCCGCCTGCGCATGGCCCGCATCCCCTTCGGCGCGGACCTGATCCCCAATTTGATCTCGAAGGCGCCGGGCTTCCGCATCGGCAACGTGATGGTGATGGCGGGCGTGCCCGCGATCATGCAGGCGATGCTCGACGCCGTGGGCCCGACCCTGACCGGCGGGACCGCCATGCAATCGGTCACCGTCGAGGCGAAGGGCATCCCGGAGGGCAATTACGCGGGCGATCTCGGCGAGATCGCCAAGCGCCACGCGGGCGTTTCCATCGGATCCTATCCGATGATGACGCCGGAGGGGTTCCGCAACCGTATCGTCGTGCGCAGCCGGGATGGCGCCGCCCTCGCGGCGGCCCAGGCCGAGGTCGAGGCTCTGGTGGCCCGACTCTCGGCCTGAAGCTCCCCCATCGTCGGCGCAGCGGAGCGGTACGAATGACCGAGAACGACAAGGCCGACCGGAGGACGCGGCGGCACGAGCTTCTGAAGACCGTGGACGAGATCGCCCGGCCGGACGCCTACGTCCTGCACGAGGCGATCCGCCTGGGCGGCGACGAAGAGTTGCGCCGCCACGGGGGCGCCCTGTTCCTCTCGGCCTTCGCCGCGGGCCTGAGCATCGCGCTCTCGCTCATCGTGCCCGGTGTGCTCAAGTCGCACCTGCCGGACGCCGAATGGAGCAAGGTCATCACCTCGATGGGGTACTCGGTCGGGTTCCTCGTCGTGGTGCTCGGCCGGCAGCAACTCTTCACCGAGAACACCATCACGCCGGTCCTGCCGCTCCTGCACGACCGGTCGGTGAAGACCACGTGGCGGGTGCTGCGCCTGTGGACCATCGTCCTCGTGGGCAACCTGCTCGGCACCCTCGCCATCGCGACCCTCATCGCCCATGCCGGCGCCTTCGAGCCCTCCGTGCAGAAATCCTTCGCCGAGATCAGCCACGACGCCATCGCCCACGAATTCGCGGCGACCTTCGTGAAGGCAATCTTCGCCGGCTGGATGATCGCGCTGATGGTGTGGTTCCTGCCCGCCACCGGCAGCGCCGCGCCCTTCATCATCATGCTGATGACGTGGCTCGTCTCGCTCTGCAGCCTCGCCCACGTCGTGGCGGGCTCGGTGGAGGCCTTCTACCTCGTGGTCACGGGCGCGGCCTCAGCCCACGACTACCTCTTCCGGTTCTTCCTACCGACGCTGGCCGGCAACCTGTTCGGCGGCGTCACCCTCGTCGCCGTGCTGAACTATGGCCAGGTCGCCCCGGAGGTGGAGGAGACCCGCGAGGTCGAGGGCGAACGCCCGGACTGAGATCTGTTGCCATGACGGCGAGGGACTTGGAGCTTGACGGAGAAGCCGGCGCGTCCCCCATGCTCGACCTCATCCCGAGAGTCTGGCCGGAAAGGTCGCGTCCGCCTCCGTCATTGCGAGGAACGAAGCAATCCAGGGACGCTCCACGGTCGGAAGCGACTCGCCCGCCCCTGGATTGCTTCGCTCATGCTCGCAAAGACGGTGAAGTGTGAGGCGCCGTCGCGACTTTTTCGGTCGGGCTCCGAGGTGCCGGTGCGCAGTGGAGGCCTCGAGAGGAGGGCTCCAGGGATCGCGGCGTTGTCTGGAACCCTCCTTCGAGGCCGCTGCGCAGCCCCACAGGAGAAGCAGACCGATGGAAGTAATTGGCCTTCCGGCCAAGCTCTGAGAGCGCACGCGAAGACCGTGGCGCTCTTCCCTCCAAGAACGAAAAAAGCCGCCCAGGGGCGGCTTTTCCGTGTGACTAGACCGTGCGGTCTCAGGCGCGCATGCGGGTGCGGATCTCGCCGAGGCTCGCCCGGATGAGGCCCTGGGCGGCGTCGCCCTGAAGGCGCTCCTTCAGGATGGTCTCGGAGACGCGGACCGCCGCCTCGGCGGCCGCCGCGCGCACCTGGGCTTCGGCCTGAGCCTCCGCCTGCGCGATCTTGACGTCGGCCGCCTTGGTGCGGCGGTCGAGGAACTCGTTCAGCTTGCGCTGGCCCTCGTCAGCGGCGCGCTGCGCCTCCTCGCGGGCGCTGGCCACGATCGCCTGCGCTTCCTTCTCGGCCTCGACCTGACGGCGCTTGTAGTCGGCCAGCACGGCGGCGGCTTCCTCACGCAGGCGCTTGGCCTCGTCGAGCTCGTGACGGATGCGGTTGGCGCGGCTGTCCAGCCCCTTGGTCATCGTGGTGAAGGCGCCGGCCTTCCACGCGATGGCCATGAAGATGAAGAACGCGACGGCGACCCAGAATTCGGCTTCGAGCAGCATGGCGATCTTCCTCAGTGGGCCGTGGCGTCGAGCGCGCGGTTGAGGCTCGCCTGATCGGGCGCTTGGCCGGTCAGCCGCTCGACGATGGCCGAAGCGGTCTCGCCGGCGATCGAACGGACGTTGCCCATCGCCGCGTCGGTGCGGCTGCGGATGGTGGTCTCGGCGGCGACGAGCTTCGCGTTCAGCTCGGCTTCCAGCGCCTTGCGCTTGGCATCCGCCTCGGCATTCAGCTCGTTGCGGGTGGCCTGCGCGATGTCGCGCGCCTTGTTCTGCGCCTCGCGCAGGGATGTCTCGTAGGCGACACCGGCCGCATCGGCCTGGGACTTCATCGCCTGCGCCTGATCGAGATCGGCGCGGAGCCGCTCGGCGCGGTTGTGGAGGATACCCCGGATGCGGGGCAGGGCCACCTTGTCCATGAGGTAGTAGAGGAGGCCGAAGGCCAGAGCCAGCCAGACGATCTGGGCGAGGAAGCCCGAGGTCTCGAAGGGCGGGAAGGCGCCGGTATGCGCTTCCGTGTGCTCGACATGGCCCGGCACGACTTGCGTGTCGGCGCCCGGAGGCGGCGTCGTGAGAGGGTTCGGCTGCGCCATCAAACCGGTCCGAGAAAACACCGTCGGGTGGCGCCGGAGGGCGCCGGACGAGGAGGAGGACGCAGGACGTCACCCTCCCGTGAGACAGGCGGCGCCGGAGCGCCGCCTGAGCCGGGACCCGAGGACCCCGGCGAGAGCCGATCAGACGGCGAAGAGCAGCAGCAGCGCGATCAGCAGCGAGAAGATGCCGAGCGCCTCGGTGAGGGCGAAGCCCAGGAGCAGGGTGGCGCGCTGGCCGTCGGCGGCGGACGGGTTGCGAAGGGCGCCGGCAAGGAACTGACCGAACAGGTTGCCGAGGCCGATGCCCGCGCCCGCCATGCCGAGGCAAGCGAGGCCGGCGCCGATGTACTTCGCAGCGACGGGATCCATGGTAACTCCTGAGGTCTTTCTCGAGAAACGTGCGCGAGGTTCGCGGCGGGGAAGCCGGCCGGTCGTCAGTGGCCGGGGTGAAGAGCGTCGTTCAGGTAGATCGCCGTGAGCGTCGCGAAGACGTAGGCCTGAAGGGCCGCCACGAGGAATTCGAGGGCGGTCAGGGCGATCGTCAGGAACAGCGGGAGGGGCGATAGCACGCTCCAGGCCCCGGCGAGAAGAAGCTGAACCACGAAGAAGGCGAAGATCTTCATCGCGATGTGGCCGGCGAGCATGTTCGCGAAGAGACGAACCGACAGGCTGATCGGGCGCGAGATGAAGGAGATCACCTCGATCGGGACGAGGATCGCCAGGAGCACCTTCGGCACGCCCGACGGCACGAACAGGCCGAAGAAATGGGCGCCGTGCTTGTACACGCCGTAGCCCACCACCACGCTGATCACCAGGGCGGCGAGGCCGAAGGTGATGATGAGGTGGCTGGTCACCGCGAAGGCGTAGGGAATCATGCCGAACAGGTTGAGGATCAGCACAAACATGAACAGCGAGAACACGAGCGGCATGAACTTCCGGCCCTGTTCGCCGGTCGCCTGGAAGAGCGTGTCGTCGATGAACTCGTAGAAGACTTCCGCCAGCGACTGGACGCGGCCCGGCACGATCGCCCGCGACGCCGTCGCCACGATGGTGATCAGGGCGATCACGCCCACGGCGGCGAACATGTACAGCGCGGATTGGGTGAACGCGAGCTGCTGATGGCCGATATGGCCGAGCGGCACGAGGGTCTTCAGCTCGAATTGGTGAATCGGGTCGATCGTGACCGCCATGCCCGCTCCCGCCCTTCTTGATCTCTCTCCGGCGCCGACTTCAGCGCCTGCCTCAGCGATCCGATCCGTCGCGCCGCTGAGGGCGCGTACCGCCGAACCCGGAGGCCCGCAACACGTTGTAGAAGCCTGCCACGCATCCGAGCAGCAGGAGGACGATCAGTCCCCAGGGTTTCGTCCCGAAGACGTGGTCGACGATCCAGCCGAGGATGCCCCCCGCGATCACACCGGCGACGAACTCCGTGGAGAGCGTCATCGCCTGAGCGAGCGGGGTGCGGCCAGTGTCCTGTGGGCGCGACGACGTGCCGGGAGCAGCCGATGGCCGCTTCCGTTCGATCTGCGCTTCAAGACGCCTGAGCCTCGCGGAGAGGTCACCCTCCGGCGGCTTGCCTGCGTCTCCGTTTCCGTCCCTCGCGTCGTCGCCGTTCACGGCTCTAACCCTCGGGAAATCCGGACCCGGAATCTGCTGGAAGCCCCCTTCGAGCGGGGCGCACCATAGTTTCGCCTACCTTGGGTGTCAAGGCAACCGCCCATCGTCGCAACTCATTGTCAACGTTACGTTTTCGGGCGTTTCAGCGAGCTTTTCCCGCCACCCGTCCTCACGGCCGCGTGTGGCCGAGTGCTCAGGCCCCGATGATCGGCTTGATCACCTTCTCCATCGCCTCGAGGGTCTGCTCGCCGGTGTAGCGTTCGCCGTTGATGAAGAAGGTCGGCGTCGAATCGACCTTGAACACGTCCATGCCGCGCTGCTTCACGGCGTTGATGCCGGCATAGATCTTCTCGTTCTTGAGGCAGGCCTCGAACTTGTCCTTCGTGTAGCCCGCCTGCTTGAGCATCTGCTCGAGGTTGTCGACGGGTTTCTGGGTGAAGGCCCAGCCCTGCTGCTGGTCGAAGAGCAGGTCGGTGATCGGATAGTACATCTTGTCGCCCTCGCAGCGGGCCAGCATGAAACCGGCGGTGGCGAGGGGATCGAGGGGGAACTCGCGCAGGGTGAACCGCACCTTGCCGGTGTCGATGTAGCGCTTGCGCAACTCCGGCCACGTCTCCTTGTGGAACTTCGCGCAGTGCGGGCAGGTCATCGAGGCGTACTCGATGATGGTGCACTTGGCGTCGGCCGGGCCGAGCCAGACGTCGCCCAGGGGGCCGGGCTGGAGCAGCGCGGCGTTGTCGACCGTGTCGGCGTAGGCCGGGGCGACGAAGGCGGGGAGGGCGAGGCCGGCGGTGACGAGGCCGGTCAGTTTCAGGGCGTCGCGTCGGGTGGTCATTGGCGTCATGCCTCCGCCGGCTGGCGTGTGTCGTTCGACAACCGGGTATCTGCGGAAGGCATGGCTGGCAAGGCGGCGCGAGGGCGCTCCCGCCTCAAGGCTTCTTGACGGTCCGGCTCGCGTCGGGGGCGGCGGCCACGGCGGCGATGCCCAACCGGTCCAGCGCCTCGCGCAGGCCGGGATCCTCGATGGCCGAGACCGCCTTGGCCACCTCGCCCCGGCGGGCGGGGTCGATGCCCCGGGTGGCCGAGGCGGCGCCGCGCTGCCCCACCCGATCCTGCTTGAGCACGATCTTGCCGACGCAGGCCCAGCCGTAATGGGCGTTGATGCGCTGGACCACGACGGGGGCGAGGTGCTGCAACTCGATGGCGAAGACGCCCTCGACGCGCACGATCAGCGTGCCGGGCTCCGGCCCGCTTCCGTCCTCCGCGCGGCGGCGGCGCGGCCATTCGAGCTTGGCGGGCCGGCAATAGCGGGCGAGCCGTTCGCCGACGATCTCCGGCCAGGCGGCGAGGATGTCGGTCGAGGCGAAGCCCTGCGCGGCGAAGGCCGGGCCGATGCAGGAATCGATCAGTTCGGCGAGGGGCTTCGGGCGTGCCATCGAATGCGTCGTGTCCGGTCGCCGAAAACCTGCTCCCGCAGACGCGAAAAACCGGTTAAGGGCAGCGCATGGTAACGCCCGCGGCGTCACACTCAAGACAGGGCGCCCGGCCCGAGGCGGCCGACCTGCTGGTCTGGTACGACCGCCATCGCCGCGCGCTGCCCTGGCGCGCGCTGCCCGGCGAGGTGCCGGATCCCTACCGGGTCTGGCTGTCCGAGATCATGCTGCAGCAGACCACCGTCACGGCGGTGAAGCCCTATTTCGCCCGCTTCCTCGAACGCTTCCCCGATGTCGCGGCCCTCGCCGCCGCGCCGGAGGAGGCGGTGATGAGCGCCTGGGCGGGGCTCGGCTACTATTCGCGAGCGCGCAACCTCCATGCCTGCGCGCGGGCGGTGGTGGCGGAAGGGGGGCTCTTCCCCGATACGGTGGAGGGCCTGCGCAAGCTCCCCGGCATCGGCGCTTACACGGCGGGTGCCATCGCGGCCATCGCCTTCGACAGGCCGGCGGCGGCGGTGGACGGCAATGTCGAGCGGGTCGTCTCGCGGCTCTTCGCGGTGGAGCAGCCCCTGCCAGCCGCCCGGCCCGCTTTGCGGACGCTCGCCGAAGCGCTGGTGCCGCAGACGCGGCCGGGGGATTTCGCGCAGGCTGTCATGGATCTCGGCGCGACCTTGTGCACGCCGAAGCGCCCGGCCTGCGCCCTGTGCCCCTGGATGCTGCCCTGTGTGGCCCGGCGTGAGAATACGCAGGAGACGTTTCCGCGAAAGGTGAAGAAGGAGGCGGGCGCCCTGCGGCGGGGCGCGGCCTTCGTGGTGCAGCGGGCAGGGGACGGGGCGATCCTGCTGCGGACCCGGCCGGCGAGCGGCCTCCTCGGCGCCATGGCCGAGCCGCCCACGAGCGAATGGCGGCCGGATTACGATCCGGCCCAGGCGCTCCTCGACGCGCCCCTCGACGCCCGCTGGAAGCGCCTGCCCGGCACCGTGCGGCACGTCTTCACGCATTTCCCGCTGGAACTGACGGTGTTCATGGCGCGGGTCGCGGCCGATATGGGGGCGCCTGAGGGGATGCGCTTCACTCCACCCGCCGGGCTCGGCGACGAACCCCTGCCGGGCGCGATGAAGAAGGTGCTGGCCCACGCGCTGGAGCAGAAGCTGAGCCCGCCGCCCGCACCGAAGCCCGAGCCGGAACCCGACCTCGCCACGCCACCGCCCGGCGCGCCGCCGGTCCGCCGGGCTCCCCTGCCGAAGGTTCTCTCCCGCCGGCCCATCGCCGCCGCCCCGCCACGAAAGGGCGGGCCGAAGGCGCGGTAGGGGGCGCGCAGCGCGTCCCGGCATCGGACTGACGTGGTGTGAGAGTCCGGTCAGGAAGGTGTTCGTTCCCCTCGCCCCGCTCGCGGGGAGAGGGCCGCGACGACCCCGTCGTCGGCGCGGCGAGGCGGCAGCCGAGGGTGAGTGGGCGGGACGGACAAGACTCCTCCGGGAAGCCCCCTAACCGCCGCTCCGGCTGCGCCTCCGCTTCCAGGTTGCACGACAAGGTGCAACCGGGCCTCTCCCCGCAGGCGGGGAGAGGGGAACCCGCGCCTTTTCCGGCGGCACCACGAGAGGGATCGTCCAACCCACCGCCTCATCATGAGAGTCGGATCGAGACGGCGTGGACTCCCCTCGCCCCGCTCGCGGGGAGAGGGCCGCGACGACCTCGTCGTCGGCGCGGCGAGGCGGCAGCCGAGGGTGAGGGGGCGTGCCGGGTGAGCCTCATCCGGGAAGCCCCCTCACCGCCGCTCCGGCTGCGCCTCCGCTTCCCGGTTGCACGACAAGGTGCAACCGGGCCTCTCCCCGCAGGCGGGGAGAGGGGAACACGCGCGTTTCCGGCCAGACGCTGAGGATCGGGGCGGGAGGAAGCCGATCGTCTTCAGGCCCCGCCCATCGTCGCGCGGATCTCGTTGCGGAACAGGTCGATGCAGGTTTTCCGGCCGCCGCGCTCGGCGTGCCAGAAGGTCCAGCCGTTGCAGGCCGGCAGGCCCTGCACGAGGGCGCCGATCTTGTGAATCGAGCCCACGACCAAGCCGTTGTCGAGCTGCCCGTCCGGGCGCACCGTGGCCCGGTAGCGCCCGCGCTCGTCGCAGAGCGTCTCGCCGGCCCGGACCAGCCCGGCCTCGATCACCGAGAGGAACGGCACGCGCGGCTCCGCGCGCTTGGTCGGCGCCACGAGCAGGGCGGCCTGCGACAGAGTCTCGACGCCCGCGATCCGCTCCCGCGCGGCGGCGGCGTAGCCGGGATCGCGCTCGATGCCGATGAAGCGGCGGCCCAGGCGCTTCGCCACGGCGCCGGTCGTGCCGGTGCCGAAGAACGGGTCGAGCACCACGTCGCCGGGATTGGTGGCGGCGAGCAGGGTGCGGGCGAGCAGCGCCTCCGGCTTCTGCGTCGGGTGGACCTTCCGGCCCTCCTCGTCCTTCAGCCGCTCATCGCCCGTGCAGAGGGGGATGAACCAGTCCGAGCGCATCTGGAGGTCTTCGTTGCCCCCCTTCAGCGCGTCGTAATGGAAGGTGTAGCCCTTCGATTCCGCCGAGCGCGACGCCCAGATCAGGGTTTCGTGGGCATTGGTGAACCGCTTGCCGCGGAAGTTCGGCATCGGGTTCGCCTTGCGCCAGACGATGTCGTTGAGGATCCAGTAACCGAGATCCTGAAGCGCGCTGCCGACGCGGAAGATGTTGTGGTATGACCCAATGACCCAGAGGGTCGCATTCGGCTTCATCACCCGGCGGGCGGCGGCCAGCCATTCGCGGGTGAAGGCGTCGTAGGCGGGGAAGCTCGCGAACTTGTCCCAGTCGTCGTCGACGGCGTCGACGCGGCTCTGGTCAGGGCGCAGCAGCCCGGCCTCACCCAGCTGGAGATTGTAGGGCGGGTCCGCGAACACGCAGTCGACGCTGGACGCCGGAAGGGCGTTCATGGCGGCGATGCAATCGCCGACGAGCACCGTGTCGAGGGGAAGGTCCTTGGACCTGAGTGGCGACGGCTGGGCAGAGTAACCCATCCGTGGCGCCGACGCGGGCCGCCCGGCACGCGAGACCTGTTTCCGGGCGAAGGCGTCGGCTGCCACGGTACGCTGGGAAGCCATGAGACACACCGTTTACGCGACTGACCGGCTGACCATGCGTCGGCTACGGTAAAAACCGCGTTCAGCCTGTTTCCAAAAAGGCGTCCCGTTCTGACCCGGCCGCATTCGCGCCGGCCCGCGAGCTTCCGCCTGAGCGGGATGCAGCCCCTCGCTGTGCGCAGAACTAGGATAATTCTCGCATCATCGATGCCATTCCGGCTGATATCGCTAATCTATCGCGATACTTCCCCAGCATTCGCTCCAAGTATTTTTTACTTCGTCGGCAATAATAGCCTCGGTCGACCGCATGTAACGTTCGACTTCAGTATCAATGCGGCGAAATTACGGCCGCGAAATCAGGTAGTTTGCCGCCATATTGCTGCCGGTTTCCGAAACGACTGGCGCCGCCCCGCTAACAACAAGGGAATGCGCGGACAAATGAAGGTTGGTTTCGGTAAGATCGCTGTCGTCCTCGGAATGCTGGCTGGCGCCGTCGGCGCCGTTTCCCCGGTCGCCGCCCAAAGCGGCAACGCATCCTGGTACGGCAGCGGACATCGCACGGCGAACGGTGAGCGCTTCAATCCCAACGGGCTGACCGCAGCCCATCGCACGCTGCCGTTCGGCACCCGCGTGCGGGTCGAGAACCGCCGTACCGGCCGGTCGATCGTCGTCCGGATCAACGATCGTGGCCCCTTCGTTCACGGGCGGATCATCGATCTCTCGCGCGGTTCGGCGCGGGCGCTCGGCATGGGCGGGACCTCGTGGGTCTCGCTGCACGTGATGAACTGACGAGCCGGCTCCCGGTTCCGGCACAGAGGCGGCGCCCGCTCCGGCGGGGCCGCCTCCCCGGGCTTCAGCCCGCGACCGGTCCGTCGTCCCGGAGCCGGCGCAGGCGGGCCACCTTGGGGCGGCTGGTGCGGAACTGCCCGCGCTCCACCGTCACGAACACCATCACCGCGATGGCGAGCGTCGCCAGCCACCACACCGTGGTGAGGCCGACGCCGAGGCAGGCCACCGCGAAGGCGCTGGCGAAGCAGGCCATGGCGCCGGGCACCAGCGCGGGCGCGTCCCGTCCCGCCCTGCGGATCGACGCATAGAGGGCGAAGGCGGCGGCGAGAGCGCCGACGACGCCGAGCTCGTACCAGAATTCGAAGAGAGCCGTGGTCGGCGCGTTGGCCGGCACCAGCCCGACGACGCGGCCCCGCAGGGCGGTCTCCAGCCCATGGCCGGTCACGAGGCGCACCGGCTCGGTGGTCACGACCTTCTGCCAGCTCTTCAGGGAAAGGGCGGCCGGGCTCACCGGCCCGAACATGGCCGAGGCCACGGGCCGCGCGAGGAAGGGCAGGATCGGCGCGGCGGCGAGCAGGATCGACGCGACCAGGGCCGTGGCGGCCACGCCCGCCTTCTGCCGGAGGCTCGTCAGCGCGTAGACGAGGGCGCCGACGGCGAGCGCGGCGATCTGCGTGGCGTCCGGCTGTACGGTCAGGGCCACGGCCACGAGCAGGGCGACGACCAGCGCCTCCCGGTCGCGGCGGCGGGAACGCAGCCAGGCGAGGGCGGGCCAGACGAGAAGGATGAGCAGGATCAGGCCCCGGTCGAGGGCGCCGTCATCCTCCATGCCCGGCGCCATCCGCGCGCCCGAGATTCCGAGCCCGATGGCGACGATGGCGCCCGCCGTAACGCCGAGCGGCAGGAGATAGAGGTTCGCCGAGCGCATCCGGTCGGGCAGGACGAGATAGGCGGCGAGGCCGAGGCCGATGGTCGCCACGAGGTTGGCGAGCCGTTCCCCCGCCGGGCCGAGGAAGGGCGTCCAGGCCAGCGACAGGCCCGACCACAGCACGACGAGGCTGCCCGCCAGGAAGGCAGGCGCCGTGAGGAGCCGGCGGATGGCGGGCAGGGTCGGCCGCTGGCGCCGGTCGATCCCGCTGGCGATCAGCAGCAGCACGACGGCGATGGGCGCGAGGATGACCGCCGCCCGGCGGGCGACCTGGGCCAGGACAGGCAGGACGACGAACAGGCCGAAGAACCCGACGCGCCGCAACAGGGCGGCGGCGTCGAGGGCAGGGTCGATCGTCTGTGTCGACGCGCGTGGCATGGTACGCCCCATCCGATCCGGAGCGAGCGGATCCAAGCTCGATAAGCAAGCGGCGGGCACAGGGCTGTAGACGCCCGGCAACACCCCGCCACTGCTCTTCACTCAGGCGACCGTCGCGGGCTGCCGCGACCGGCGGCGGGTGGCGCGGCGGCCGAGATCGGACAGAACGCGCCAGCCACCCCATGCAGCGAGAAAGCCGACGAGGCCCGCAGTCAAGCCGTCCGCATTCGTCGGCACGGCCGGTTGGTAATCATGCAGGGTCGCCCTGGCGATGCCCATGTCGGGATCGCGGATCACGGCGACGGTCCGCCCGAGGGGACTCGTCGTCTCGGTCAGGGCCTGCTGCTGCGCGGAGAGGCGGGCGAGCCGGGCGATGTCGGCCTGCGCCGCGTCGCCCCGCCGGGCCACCAACCCGTCAGGATTGCTGCGCAAACGGTCCACCGCACCGTCGCGGGTGGTCCCGCTCGCCAGCGCATCCGATTCGAGCGTCGCGATCTCCCGGCGCAACTCATCGACGGCGCCGCCGAGGCGTTGCGCGTATTGCTGCGCGAATTCGGGCGCCTGCGCCGCGATGGCGCCGCCGAGGAGGCCCAGGGCCAAGCCCAGGGTGCGCAGGATGCCGAACACGAAGAGCCTCCTCGTGGGAAACAGTGATTTCAAAAGAGCACGCCTTCGCCGCCGGTTCCAGGCGGACGACACGGGCGGATTTGCCCTTGCGCCCCGGGCGGAACGCACATAAAGATATCTTTATGTCTATCGATCACCAGCGAGAGGCGGGGTCGGTCCCCTTTCCCCAGGCCCTGGCCGTCCTGCGCGCTGCGGCGGAGGAGACGCGCCTGCGCATCCTCGCCCTGCTGGCGGAGGGCGAGCTGTCGGTCTCGGACCTCACCGATATCCTCGGCCAATCGCAGCCGCGCATCTCCCGCCACCTGAAGCTCCTCGTCGAGGCCGGGCTGGTGGAGCGGCACCGCGAGGGTGCGTGGGCCTTCTTCCGTCTGGCGGAGCACCGCGCCGGCTTCGCCGACCAGTTGGTCGCCGGCCTCGACCGGGCCGCCCCGCCACTGTCTGAGGACCGCGCGCGACTCGACGCGGTGCGGACGCAGCGGGCCGAGACCGCGCAGAGCTTCTTCGCCCGGCTCGCGCCGAAATGGGATGAGTTGCGCTCGCTCCATGTGCCGGAGGCCATCGTCGAGGCCGCCGTGCTCGACGCCCTCGGGCCGCGTCCCATCGGAAGCCTGCTCGATCTCGGCACCGGCACCGGCCGGATGCTCGGGCTGCTCGCCCCGCTGGCGGGGAGGGCGGTCGGGCTCGATTCGAACCATGCCATGCTGTCCGTCGCCCGCGCCAATCTGGAGCGCCGCGGCCTCGCGCGGGTGGAACTGCGCCAGGGCGACATCCACGCCCCTCCCTTCGCCAAGGCCGGGTTCGACCTTGTGATCGTGCATCAGGTGCTGCACTACCTCGACGACCCGGCCCGCGCGCTGAAGGCCGCCGCGCGCCTCGTCGCGCCGGGAGGGCGCCTGCTGGTGGTCGATTTCGCCCCGCACGATCTCGAATTCCTGCGCACCGCCCAGGCACACCGCCGGCTCGGCTTCTCCACGGAGCAGATCGCCGGCTGGCTCGCCGAGGCGGGTCTGCCGGACGTGACCGCCCGCGACCTCGCGCCGACCGCGACGGACCAGCTCACGGTCACGCTGTGGCTGGCGGAGGGGGAAGGGCAGGGGCAAGGAAACGATGCGGCCTGGATGCAGGGCCGCGCGGTCGCCTGAGAATTCACCAAGGGACTGTCGTCCGAACCGTCGGATCTTGAGGACGAGGAGCAACGAACACCATGGCCCGGACCACACGCGCCAGCCGCGACGGCTACCACCCCATCCGCGTCTCCATCGAGTTCTTCCCGCCCAAGAGCGAGGAGATGGAGAAGGTTCTGTGGAGCTCCATCGAGCGCCTCGCGCCGCTGCAGCCGAAATTCGTGTCCGTGACCTACGGCGCGGGCGGCTCCACCCGTGAGCGCACGCACAACACCGTCGCGCGCATGGTGCGCGAGACCACGCTGAAGCCGGCCGCCCACCTGACCTGCGTCGACGCCACCCGCGAGGAGATCGACGCGGTGGTCCAGTCCTACTGGGATGCCGGCGTGCGCCACATCGTGGCCCTGCGCGGCGATCCGGCCGAGGGCGTCGGGCACGCCTTCCGGCCGCATCCGGGCGGTTACGCCTCCACCGCCGAACTGGTGGCCGGCATCAAGCGGATCGGCGACTTCAAGGTCTCGGTCTCGGCCTATCCCGAGAAGCACCCCGAGGCCGCGAGCCTCGAAGCCGACATCGATGCCCTGAAGGCCAAGGTCGATGCCGGCGCGGACCAGGCGATCACCCAGTTCTTCTTCGAGAACGAGGTGTTCCTGCGCTATATGGAGAAGGTGAGGGCGGCCGGGATCACCATCCCGATCCTGCCGGGCATCCTGCCGGTGCAGAACTTCAAGCAGGCAGCGAACTTCGCCCGCCGCACCGGCGCCTCGGTGCCCTACTGGCTCGCCGCCCGGTTCGAGGGCCTGGACGACGACGTCGAGACCCGCCGCCTCGTGGCCGCCGCCGTGGCCGCCGAGCAGGTGCTCGACCTCGTCGACGAGGGCATCAACGACTTCCACTTCTACTCGATGAACCGTTCGGACCTCGTCTACGCGATCTGCCATCTCCTGGGCCTGCGCAATCAGGCCCCGAAGATCGCCGCCGCGAAGGCCGCGTGACCGGACACGCCGTCATCGCGAGCGAAGCGAAGCGACCCAGGGCAGCGCGACATCGGTGAACGGAGCGCTGCTGGATTGCTTCGCTCCGCTCGCAAAGACGGACAGAGCCGGGTCCGAGATGGCACCCCAGAACGGTTTCAAGGACTGACGATGACCGATTTCGCCCCCGTCGACGGCACCGCAATCGCCAAGGCCCTGCGCGAGCGGGCCTCGGAAAAAATCCTCGTGCTCGACGGGGCGATGGGCACGGTGATCCAGCGCCTGAAATTCTCCGAGGAGGATTTCCGGGGCAGCCGCTTCACGGATCATGGGCACGACCAGAAGGGCAACAACGACCTCCTGATCCTCACACAGCCCGACGCGATCCGGCAGATCCACCTCGACTACTTCCTCGCGGGCGCCGATGTCTGCGAGACCAACACCTTCTCCGGCACGACCATCGCCCAGGCCGATTACGGCATGGAATCGATCGTCCACGAGCTGAACGAGCAGGGCGCCCGCCTCGCCCGCGAGGCCGCCCGGCTCGCCGAGCAGAAGGACGGCCGCCGCCGCTTCGTGGCCGGCGCCATCGGCCCGACGAACCGCACGCTCTCGATCTCGCCGGACGTGAACAACCCCGGCTACCGGGCGGTGACGTTCGATCAGGTGAAGACGGCTTACGTCGAGCAGGTGCGCGGCCTCATCGCCGGCGGCGCCGAACTCATCCTGATCGAGACGATCTTCGACACCCTCAACGCCAAGGCGGCGGTCGCCGCCGCGTGGCAAGTGTTTGAGGAAACCGGAATCCGGCTGCCGATTCAGATCTCGGGGACCATCACCGACCTGTCGGGCCGCACCCTTTCGGGCCAGACCCCGGCCGCCTTCTGGAATGCGCTGCGCCATTCCGACCCGCTGACCTTCGGCCTCAACTGCGCGCTGGGCGCCCGCGAGATGCGCGGCCACATCGCCGAGCTGTCGCGGCTCTGCGACACCCTCGTCTGCGCCTATCCGAATGCCGGCCTGCCGAACGAGTTCGGCCTCTACGACGAGAGCCCGGAGGCAATGGGCGCCCTGGTGGGCGAGTTCGCGGAAGCGGGCCTCGTCAACATGGTCGGCGGCTGCTGCGGCACCACGCCTGACCATATCCGCGCCATCGCGGAGGCCGTGGCCGGGAAGGCCCCGCGCCAGATCCCCGACGTTCCGCGCCTGATGCGCCTCTCGGGCCTGGAGCCCTTCGTGCTCACGAAGGAGATTCCCTTCGTCAACGTCGGCGAGCGCACGAACGTCACCGGCTCGGCCAAGTTCCGCAAGCTCATCACCAACGGCGATTACGCGGCGGCCCTCGATGTCGCCCGCGATCAGGTCGCGGCCGGCGCGCAGGTGATCGACGTCAACATGGACGAGGGCCTGCTCGATTCGCAGAAGGCGATGGTCGAGTTCCTGAACCTCGTCGCCGCCGAGCCCGACATCGCCCGCGTGCCGGTGATGGTCGATTCCTCGAAGTTCGAGGTGATCGAAGCCGGTCTGAAGTGCATCCAGGGCAAGGCGATCGTGAACTCGATCTCCATGAAGGAGGGCGAGGAGAAGTTCATCGAGGCCGCCAAGATCTGCCGCTCCTACGGCGCGGCCGTGGTGGTGATGGCCTTCGACGAGCAGGGCCAGGCCGACAGCTACGAGCGCAAGGTCGAGATCTGCACCAAGGCCTACCGGATCCTCACCGAGCAGGTCGGCTTCCCGCCGGAGGACATCATCTTCGACCCGAACATCTTCGCGGTCGCCACCGGCATCGAGGAGCACAACGGCTACGGCGTCGCCTTCATCGAAGCGACCCGCACCATCCGGGAAACCCTCCCCCACGCCCACATCTCGGGCGGCGTCTCGAACCTGAGCTTCGCCTTCCGCGGCAACGAGCCGGTGCGCGAGGCGATGCACGCGGTGTTCCTGTACCACTGCATCCAGGCCGGGATGGACATGGGCATCGTCAATGCCGGCCAGCTCGCCGTCTACGACGAGATCCCCGCCGAACTCCGCGAGCTGTGCGAGGATGTCGTCCTCAACCGCCGCGACGATTCCACCGAGCGTCTTCTGGAAGCCGCCGAGCGGTTCAAGACCGGCGCCTCGGCCCAGGCCCGGACCGCTGACCTGACGTGGCGCGAGGCCCCGGTCGCGAAGCGCATCGAGCACGCGCTGGTCAACGGCATCACCGACTACATCATCGCCGACACGGAGGAGGCGCGTCAGGGCGTCGAGCGTCCGCTCCACGTCATCGAAGGGCCGCTCATGGCCGGCATGAACGTGGTCGGCGACCTGTTCGGCGCGGGCAAGATGTTCCTGCCGCAGGTGGTGAAGTCGGCCCGCGTGATGAAGCAGGCGGTCGCCTATCTCGAGCCGTACATGGAGGCCGAGAAGCTGGCCAATGGCGGCGACGGCAAGCGCCAGGCCGCCGGCAAGGTGCTGATGGCCACCGTGAAGGGCGACGTCCACGACATCGGCAAGAACATCGTCGGCGTCGTGCTGGCCTGCAACAATTACGAGATCATCGACCTCGGCGTGATGGTGCCGGCCGCCAAGATCCTCGAAACGGCCAAGCGCGAGCAGGTCGACATCGTCGGCCTCTCGGGCCTCATCACGCCCTCCCTCGACGAGATGGTCCATGTGGCCGGAGAGATGGAGCGCGAGGGGTTCGATGTCCCGCTCCTGATCGGCGGTGCCACGACGAGCCGCGTCCACACGGCGGTGAAGATCCACCCGGCCTACGAGCGCGGCCAGGCAGTCTACGTCACCGACGCGAGCCGCGCGGTGGGCGTCGTGTCGAGCCTGATCTCGAAGGAGACGCGCGGCGCGACCATCGAGAAGGTGCGCGCCGAATACGCCAAGGTCGCCCAGGCCCATGCCCGTGGCGAGGCCGACAAGCTCCGCCTGCCGCTCGCCAAGGCCCGTGCGAACGCCTTCAAGGCGGATTGGTCGGCCTACGCGCCGAAGAAGCCGACCTTCACCGATGCCCGCGTCTTCGGCTCCTATGAGGTCGCCGACCTCGTGCCCTACATCGACTGGACGCCGTTCCTGCAGACCTACGAGTTCAAGGGCCGCTTCCCGGCGATCCTCGACGACCCGGAGCAGGGTCCGGCTGCCCGCGTCCTCTATGAGGACGCGCAGGAGATGTTGAAGCAGATCGTCGCGGAGCGCTGGTTCAACCCGAAGGCCGTGCTCGGCTTCTGGCCGGCGAACAGCATCGGCGACGACATCGCCCTGTGGACCGGCGAATCCCGCAGCGAGCGCCTCGCCACCTTCCACGGCCTGCGCCAGCAGCTCTCCAAGCGCGACGGGCGCCCGAACCTCTGCCTGTCCGACTTCGTCGCTCCTGCCGAGACGGGCATCGCGGATTACGTCGGTGCCTTCGTGGTGACGGCCGGCCTAGAGGAGGTCCGCATCGCCGAGCGCTTCGAGCGCGCCAACGACGATTACCGTGCGATCCTGGTGAAGGCCCTGGCCGACCGCATCGCGGAGGCCTTCGCCGAGCGGATGCACGAGCGCGTCCGCCGCGAGTTCTGGGGCTACGCCCAGGACGAAACCTTCACCCCGGACCAATTGACGGGCGAGCCCTATGCCGGCATCCGCCCGGCGCCGGGCTACCCGGCCCAGCCCGACCACACCGAGAAGACGACCCTGTTCGACCTGCTGAAGGCCGAGCGCCGCATCGGCGTGAAGCTCACCGAATCCTACGCCATGTGGCCGGGCTCTTCGGTCTCGGGCCTCTACCTCGCCCACCCCGACGCCCATTATTTCGGTGTCGCCAAGGTGGAGCGCGATCAGGTCGAGGATTACGCCATCCGCAAGGGCATGGATGTGGCGGCGGTGGAGCGCTGGCTTGGCCCGATCCTCAATTACGACCCGGCGTCCTACCTCGCTCAAGCGGCGGAGTAGCGGACCTCCGCCGCCGTCATTGCGAGCTTGAGCGAAGCAATCCGGGGACGTGCCCCGTGCGGGATCGGTCCGCTGGCCCTGGATTGCTTCGCTGCGCGCGCGAAGACGGAGAGCATCGTCGAGGGTGGAGAAGCGTCATCTCTTCCGCAGGACTTTTCCGGCGCCTTGTTAGGGCAAGAACCCGATCCGGCTCACCAGCTCGCGAGCGCCGTGCTCCGACCTCAAGTAAGCGACCATCTCAGGGATCGGCGGAGACTTGGCGTTTGCGGGCGCGGGAATGCCAAGCATATCGAAGTGAAATTGGTAGATCGTCGTGAAGGCTACGCTCCGCTTCTTTGTGAAGCAGAGCATCAATCGCCTGTGCTTCAGGGCAGCGAAGAAGACCCGGTCACACCAGGGGGTCAGGATACGCGGCATGCTCGACCAGATGCTGTTGATATCGAAGCATGATTTGTGCAGCATATAGCCGCTCGTATCGACGTGAGCGAAGTTTACTTCATCCTCCTCAACGATGTCGAGTTGTTGGCCCTCGGCATCAAAGAAGTCCCGCCAGGAACAAATCACCTTTGCGCCCGTCTGCCGATGCCCTTCGAGCATGCTGGCGAGGTGATTGGAGTAGTACCAGTTATCGGCATCAAGGAACGCGATGAAGTCGGCGCCGTTCGTCTGCGCAACGGCCGAGCCGACCGCCCGAGGGGTATTGCCGTTGTCGCCGTGCGCCGTAGGCAGGCGGATATGGATCACATCCCAGGCGTCGATTTCCGGCCGAGCATGCCCGTCCGCTATCATGATATGTTTGACGCGCGCCTCGACGTCCTGATTGATGACGCTCTCGTGGCAGCGCTGCAGCCACTCCAGCGGTTCTTGATAGTAAGGCGTGACGACGAAGATCAGCGGTCCAGCTCTATCCTGATCTGGCGCAACTACGGACATAGGTCATCTTTCCGTCGCGGGGCAGTCGGATCGGACCCTGCAAGGTTCCGTTTCCGGTGCCGGTCTCCCAGCGTGCGCAGGGCAGTATGCAGTTGAACGACCCTCGCCACGACGGAGAGGGTCGAAGGGATGGCAAGGTGTCGGCGTCAGACGGAGAGCGGCCAGAAACCCAGCTGGCTCACCGTTTCATGCACGCCTTGGGATGATGTCAGGTAAGCCATGAGGGCATCGTCCGGGACGGCCTTACCGTTAGCCGGCACCGGGAGGCCCAAGGCCGCGTAATGGGACGCGTAGAGCGTCGTGAAGGCGACACTCCGTTTCCGCGTGAAGCAAGTCATATATTTTCGGTTCTTAATGCCTAAGTAGAAGATCCGATCGCAGACCGGCGACAGAGTCTTCGGCATGGCCGACCACAAGTGGATGAGGTCGAACACGGATTTGTGCAGCATGAGCGCACTGGTATCGACGTGTTGGAGGTTGTCCTCCTCCACTTCCGTCATCTCGAGCTTCGTACCGTTCGGATCGTAAAAGTCTCGGAAGGCGCAGACCACGCTGCCACCGGTCTGCCGCTGTCCCTCCAGCATGCTCGCGAGGTGGTCCGGGTAGTACCAGTTGTCGGCATCGAGGTAGGCGATGAAATCCGCCCCGTTCGTCTGCGCGACGATCGACCCGACCGCCCGAGGCGTATTACCGTTGTCGCCATGCTCCTTGGGCAGACGGATATGGATGACGTCCCACTGGTCGATCTCGGGGCGGGCATGGCCATCCGACACCATGATATGGAACACCGGAACCTCGACCTCCTGGCCGATCACGCTCTCATGGCAACGCCGGAGCATCTCGAGGGATTCGGTGTGATACGGGGTCACGACGTAGATCGGGGGGCCCTCGCGGTCGGGCTTGCGGTAGAGATTGGGTGAATAGAGGGTCACGGGCTTCTCTTCGACGCTTTGGAATGTGGTGCGATCGACTTCTTGGATCTTGCGCTTCTTCTTCACGGCGGATTTCTCGGCGAGGTCGGCATTGGTGCTGGAATAGGTGTCGATCTCCTCGTGATCGAAGTGGCCCTTCACCTTGGCGGGGACGCCGCAGCCGGGGCAGAAGCGATCGACCTGTGCGTGAAACGTCTCCATCGGTGCGCGCCACCAGCCCGGCGTCACCGGAAGCCCGTTCTTGCCGCCGCGGGCGAGGTCGAACGAAGCCGCCACCTCGCAGAAATAAGCCCTCAGCTCGCCGCCGATTTGGACGATCGACGCCGACCAGTTCTGGTTGATGTCGCAGCGCCCGATCCGCTCCCACATCTCGACCGGCTCATAGAGGTCCTGGATGGCGGCGAGCAGCGACGAATGGTCTGAGTGACCCTCGTAGTACCAGCCCAACTCCTTGAGCGGCGCCAGTGAGGCGACGCCGCGCTTGCTGTTGTGCGGATTGAGGTTGAACACACCGAAGATTTCCTTCGAGATCTCGGTGTGCTTGAAGGTGTTGTTGGTCCACAGGCCGCGCTGCGCCTTGTCGGGAATCTCCTCGGCGAAGATCTCGCACAGCTGCGCGAATTGCGGATGCATGCAGGGATTACCGCCGATGATCGCGATGACGCCTGGGTAGTCACGGAGACTTTGCACGGCGAGCCGGAAATTTTCCGGCGTCATGTCCCAGAGTTTATCCTGGTTGACGAGCAGGCGTGTGCAATTGGAACAGCCGAGATCGCATTTGTTCGTGATGTCGATGCAGATGATATCCATCTGCGACGGCGCCTTCATCGCAAGCAGAGCTCTCGAGCGCGCTTCCGCAATGGCGGTATCGTCATGGGGCGCAGTCGGCGCGGGGAGGGTGTCTGTCGTCATTCGTTCCGCCACTGTCAGGCCGTGAGGCTTCGGAAGTACCGGATGGTCTCTTGCAGCCCATCTTCGAGGGACACTGTTGGCTCCCACCCGAGCCGGCTGCGGGCGAGCTCGATATCCGGGCGGCGCTGCCTTGGATCGTCGGAGGGGAGGGGCCGATGGACGATCCGGCTGCGAGAGCCGGTCAACCGGAGCACGCACTCCGCCAGTTCGAGGATCGTGAATTCGCAGGGATTGCCGATATTGAGCGGGCCGCCGAACTCGGACGGCTGATCCATTGCCAGGACCATCGCTTCGATCAGATCGTCGACGTAGCAGAAGCTGCGGGTCTGGGTGCCGTCGCCGAAAATGGTGATCGGCTCACCCTGCAGGGCCTGCAGGATGAAGTTGCTCACCACACGCCCGTCATCGGGCCGCATGCGGGGGCCATAGGTGTTGAAGATCCGCACAACCTTCGTATCGAGGCCGTACTGGCGGCGGTAATCGAAGAAGAGGGTCTCGGCGCAGCGCTTACCCTCGTCGTAGCAGGCCCGGATCCCGATCGGATTGACGTGGCCCCAGTATCCCTCGGGCTGAGGATGAACGATGGGGTCGCCGTAGACCTCCGAGGTCGAGGCCTGGAGGATGCGGACCTTCAGTCGCTTGGCGAGACCCAGCATGTTGGTAGCGCCAACCACACAGGTCTTCGTCGTCTGCACCGGGTCGAATTGGTAATGCATCGGCGAGGCGGGGCACGCCAGATTGTAGATCTGGCTCACTTCCACGTAGAGCGGAAAGGTAATGTCGTGCCGCATTTCCTCGAAGCTGGGATGCTGCCGAAGATGCGCGAGATTCCGCCTACGGCCTGTGAAATAATTGTCGACGCAGAGAACATCTCGTCCCCTCGCCAACAGGCGATCACAGAGATGAGACCCCAGAAAGCCGGCTCCGCCGGTCACAAGGACAGGTCTGTCGGTCACCGACGACCCCAAAACATCTCAACCGAGCGCGAAAGGCTGGGCGGGTCAATGATACCGGCAGTTTTCGGTAACTCGGGAGGCATCGAGGCCGCTCCGCAACGCGTTCCGGCAGCGCATCAGCCTGCCAGCGGCCATTAATATCTTGAATCGTGATCGCTTGGAATAGTTATATTGCGGATATTCAAATATTCGATCTTTAGTAGAACAATTAGACTGTAAATCCGTAAGTTGTATTGTTCAAGTTGCCCTATCACGGGCGCGTCATATCGCACGGAAGGTGCCGGACGGTGGAGGGCAGGCCCGAACACGAAAAACCCGTTGCCGAGATGGGCACGGCTGAACACGAAAAACCCGCCGCGTCTTTCGACGGGCGGGTTGTTCGTGTGTTTGGTTGCGGGGGTTGGATTTGAACCAACGACCTTCAGGTTATGAGCCTGACGAGCTACCGGACTGCTCCACCCCGCGCCAAGCGGTGTCGTGAGAGGGAATGTTTTTGCACGTGCG